>DATHBF010000210.1:0-1562 GCA_035296285.1 Pyrinomonadaceae bacterium
GCGGCGGCGATGCGTCCGAAAGCCCTGCTGCTCATGTACTGCTCCCTTGCCATTGCTAAGGCCCGACCGGGCCGTTTCCACCTGTGACGGGCGAATTTCGCCTGCGGGTTTGATTCTACCACCGAGCGCGCCGGGCCCGCAGCCGGAACGCGCCCGGGGCGCGGCTCGTATGCTATATTCGCGCCCGCGCCGGGTTCACGGCCGCAGAAAAAACAGATGTCTTTACCCCTCTCAATCATCATCCCCGCTTACAACGAGGCGGCGCGCATCGCCGCCTCGCTGCGCCAGATTCTGGACTACCTGAACGAGCAGCCGGGAGGCTCCGAGCTGCTGGTCGTTGACGACGGCTCGACGGACGGCACGGCTGGCGTCGCCGAGGAGATTTTCTCGAAGTCCGCGCTGGGCCGCGTCGAGGCGCGCGTCATCCGCGTCGAGCCCAACCGCGGCAAGGGCCACGCCGTCCGGGCGGGGCTGCTCGCGGCGCGCGGCCGGGTCGCGCTCTTCTCCGACGCCGACCTCTCGACGCCCATCAGCGAGACCCCCAAGCTCGTCCAGCCCATCCGCTCCGGCCAGTACGACGTGGTCTTCGGCTCGCGCGCCATCGACCGCAAGCTCATCGGCGTCCACCAGCCCTGGACGCGCGAGCAGAGCGGGCGCGTCTTCAACCTGATGGTGAGGCTGCTGACGGGCCTGCCCTTCAAGGACACCCAGTGCGGCTTCAAGGCGTTCCGCATGGACGTGTGCCGCTCGGTCGTCAGCGGCGCGCTCATAGACCGCTTCGGCTTCGACGTGGAGCTGCTCTACGTCGCGCACGAGGCGGGCCTGCGGATGCTCGAATACCCCGTGCGCTGGGACGACGTGGCCGGCAGCAAGGTCAGCTTCCGCACCGGCCTCGACGGCTTCCGCGAGCTGAGCCAAATCCGCCGCAACGCCCGCCGCGGCCTCTACGACGAGGCCGTCAAAGAGACGCGCGAACTCGCCACCCGCGCCGGCCGCGCGCCCTTACAGCTCGACGAGGTCGAAAGCGACGTGTCATCCGAACTCGCCGGCCAGAGGGTCTGAGTGGACCGCCGCCCCCCGGCTTAAATGGCACTTGCGCCGGCCGGCCTTCCCTGTATCCTTGGGGGCATGAGCGCGAGACTGAACGTCAACATCGACCACGTGGCGACCGTCAGGCAGGCGCGGCGGGCGCCGGAGCCGAGCGTCGTGGCCGCCGCCGCCCTCTGCGAGCAGGCCGGCGCCGACGGCATCACCGTCCACCTGCGCGGCGACCGCCGCCACATCCAGGACGAAGACATCTTCACGCTGCGCCGCAGTGTCACCACCTACCTCAACGTCGAGATGGCGGCGACCGACGAGATGGTCCGCATCGCCCTCGACGCGCGGCCCGACGCCGTCACGCTCGTCCCCGAGCGGCCCGGCGAGGTCACGACCGAGGGCGGCCTCGACGCCGCCGAGAACATGGAGGCCGTGCGCCGCGCCGTTGACGGGATGCGCGACGGCGGCCTCTTCGTCAGCCTCTTCATAGACCCGGACGCGCGCCAGATCGAGGCCGCGCGCGA
>DATHBF010000211.1:0-4668 GCA_035296285.1 Pyrinomonadaceae bacterium
GGCCGATGCCGCGCGCTCGGCCCCGTGGGCGCGGCTCGGACTCGACACCTACCCGCTGGCGCGGGCCGGCGAGGCGCTCGACGCCGTCGCCGAAGGCCGCGTCGTCAAAGCCCTCATTGACCCGCGCGCGTGAAACACGGAGGGCACAGAGAAGAAGAAAGTCTTTCTCTGTGCCCTCTGTCTTTAATTCGTGCTGACTAAGCCTTGACCGCTTCGACGACGCTGAAGGGCGACTTGGTCGGGACGATGCGCGTGAGGCGAAAGCCTTCGGCCGCGAGCAGGGCGGCGTATTCGCCCGCGGTGCGCTCGACGCCGCCGGGCGAGACGAGCATTTCGAGGTCGAGCAGCTTGCTGTAATGCGGCTCGTCGCCCTCGGGCATGACGGTCTCGACGACGAGGAGTCTGCCGCCGTCGGGCATCGCCCTGTGGATGCTGCGGAGAATCTTGCGGCACCGCTCGTCGTCCCAGTCGTGGACGATGTGCTTCATCATGTAGGCGTCGGCGCCCGCGGGGACGGCCTCGAAGAAGTCGCCCGCGACCTTCTCGACGCGCCCGGCCACGCCCTCGGCTTCGAGCAGCGCGTCGGCGCCCGAGATGACGGGCGGCACGTCGAACAGGATGCCCTTCATCCCCGGGTTGGCCTTGAGGACCTGGGCGAGCAGGTAGCCGTGGCCGCCCGCGATGTCCGCGAGCGTGCCGACGCCGGAGAAGTCGTAAGCCTCGACGACGGCCGGGGCCGTGGCCTGTGACATGTCGGTCATGGCGCCGTTGAAGATTGCGGCCTCTTCGGGGCGCGTGGCGAGGTAGTCGAAGACTTCGGCGCCGTGCGCGTCGGCCCAGGCCGCCTCGCCGGTCTTGACGCTGTGCATCATCCGGCCCCAGACCTTCCAGTGCCACTCCTCGCCCATGAAGATGGCGCCGTTGCGAATCGAGCCGGGCACGCCGCTGCGCAGGGCCTCGCCCATCGGCGTCAGCGCGAACACGCCCGGCTCGGCCTGCCGGAAGACGCCGACGCCCGCGAGGCTGCGGAGCACGCGGCGGAGCGCGCCCTCGTGCGTGCCGGTGGCGGAGGCCAACTCGGCGACGGGCTTCGGCCCTTCGGCCAGAAGGTCCGCGATGCCGAGCTTGGCGGCGACGTAGAGGGCTTGCGTCAACAGCGCGCCGAAGGCCATCTGCGTCAGGATGGCCTGGGGCGGCGGGGCCTCTGTCTGGGCCGCGACCGGGGCGGCGTTGTCATGTGGACTCATAGGTCTCGTCTCTCCTCGAAAAGTTGTCTCGGGGTCCGCGCTTGAACTCGTCCCCAGATAGGAAACGCGAGCGCGGGGCGCGAAAAGTATCAAGCGGCGCGGAATCTTTTCAGAGCCGCGCCGCTCGAAATTTAGTGAGAGGCGGGATTCGCCGCACTCAAGCTCGAACCGCTCTAGGTGACGACATCGGGCTCCTCGCGGCCGGTGTACTCTTTGAGGCTGAGGAGTTCGCGGGCGGCGTTGACTAGGGGGGCGAGTATGTCGGCCGCGTCGCCTCGGCCGCCGTCGCGGCGGTAGCTCTCGTAGTAGGCGCGGAGCGTCGCCCCGGCCGTGCCCGTGCCGGAGAGGCGGCAGACGACGCGGGAGCCGTCGGCGAGCAGCAGGCGGACGCCCTGTTTGGCGGTCGCGCTCTGGTCCACCGGGTCCGTGTAGCCGAAGTCGTCGGCGCTCGCTATCTCGCCCCCGGCGAAGGGCGTGCCGGCGAGCGCGGGCAGCTTCTCGCGCAGCGCCTCTATCATCTGTGCGGCGGCGCCCGCGTCCAGGCCCTCGTAGTCGTGGCGCTGGTAGTAGCTGCGGCCGAAGCGTTGCCAGTGGTCGCCGACGACCTCGGCCACGCCCTTGCCCGTCTTCGCCAGAATCGAGAGCCACGCGAGCACGGCCCAGAGGCCGTCCTTCTCGCGGACGTGGTCGGAGCCGGTGCCGAAGCTCTCCTCGCCGCAGATGGTGCAGAGGCCGGCGTCCATCAGGTTGCCGAAGAACTTCCAGCCCGTCGGCGTCTCGTAAGCTCGCACGCCCAAAGCCTCCGCGACGCGGTCAACGGCCGTGCTGGTCGGCATGGAGCGGGCGACGCCCGCGAGCCCTTTCGAGTAGCCGGGGATGGCCGCTTGCGCGTGCTCGGCGATGACGGCGAGCGAGTCGCCGGGGGTGACGAAGAAGTCGCGGCCGAGGATGAGGTTGCGGTCGCCGTCGCCGTCGCAGGCGGCGCCGAAGTCGGGCGCGTCGGGGCCGGTCAGAGAGCGGACGAGGTCGGCGGCGTGGACGAGGTTCGGGTCCGGGTGGTGGCCGCCGAAGTCGGGCAGCGGCTCGCCGTTGATGACGGTGCCCGAAGGCGCGCCGAGTCTCTCTTCGAGGATGTGGCGGGCGTAGGGGCCTGTGACGGCGCTCATCGCGTCGAAGGTCATGCGGAAGCCGCCCGCGAAGTGGGCGCGCAGGGCCTCGAAGTCGAAGAGGCTTTCCATGACGGCCGTGTAGTCTTCGAGCGGGTCAATCAGCACGACTTCCGTCTCGCCCAGCGTGAACGAGCCGAGCGAGTCGAGGTCTACGTCCGGGTGTTCGAGCGTCCTGTATTCGTCGATGGAGAGCGTGCGTTGGTAGATGCGCTCGGTGACGCCTTCGGGCGCGGGGCCGCCGTTGCGGACGTTGTACTTGACGCCGAAGTCCTCGTCTATGCCGCCGGGGTTGTGGCTGGCGGAGAGGACGAGGCCGCCCGTGGCCCCGCGGCGGCGGATGACGGCGGAGACGGCGGGCGTCGAAAGTATCCCGCCGCGGCCGACGAGCACGCGGCCGAATCCGTTGGCGGCGGCCATGCGGAGGATGGTCTGGGTGGCCTCGCGGTTGTAGTAGCGGCCGTCTCCGCCGACCACCAGCGTCTCGCCCCGGAAGTCCGACACGTCGGCGCGCACGGCGTCGAAGACCGACTGGACGAAGTTCTCAAGGTAGTTGGGGCGCATGAAGACGCGCGTCTTCTTGCGGAGCCCCGAGGTGCCGGGCCGCTGGTCGTCGAACGGTGTGGTGGAGACAGTTTTCATGCGCCCTCCGTCGCCGCCTGCGCGAGGCGGCCGGTGTCAGAGTCGAACGGACTTTCTGATTAGTGCTTAGGCCGTCGATATTACTGAAACGGGCGGCGCGAGTAAAAGGCCGGCGGCGCGGGGTGCCTTCTCCCGCGCCTTGAGGTTACAATCCGGGCACGCAGTTAACACCAGCAGACACGGCCGGCGCATGACTGAAGAGCTGAGGCAGAGGCTTTACACACTTGAGCCGCAGTACCGCGAGCGCGTCTGGGGCGGGCAGAGGTTGAAGCCGCACGACCCTCCGTACGGCGAGGCCTGGGTCGCCTTCGAGGAGAGCCGCGTCCGCGAAGGCGAGCGCGCGGGCCGGACGGTTCAGGAGCTTGCGGAGGCGGAGGGCGCGGCGTTTCTGGGCGCGGGCGTGGAGGCGCGATACGGGCGTCGCTTCCCCCTGCTCGTCAAGCTGCTCGACTGCGCCGACTGGCTCTCCGTGCAGGTCCACCCGAACGACTCGCAGGCGCGGCGGCTCGTCGGCCCCCGCGAGTTCGGCAAGACGGAGGCGTGGCACTTCCTCGAAGCCGAGCCGGGCGCGACCATCTACGCCGGGGTGAAGACGGGGACGAGCCCCGAGGCTTTAGAGGAGGCCATCCGCGCGGGGCGCGTGCTCGAAGTGGCCGAGCGCATCGAGGTCGAGGCGGGCGAGACGGTCTACATCCCTGCGGGCACTTTGCACGCGCTCGGGCCGGGCCTCCTGCTCTACGAGGTGCAGCAGTCGAGCGACACTACTTATCGCGTCTACGACTGGGACAGGCCGGCGACGGCAGGCCGCAAGCTGCACGTCGAAGAGTCAATCGCCGTGGCCGACCCCGAGCGGGGCGCCGTCGTAAAGCCGACGACGACGATTGAAGGCACGACGGCCGTCGAGGCGCTGAGCTGCCCGCACTTCAACCTCGAAGTCCTGGGCTTGGAAGGCGCGCGCCTCGAAGGCGACACGGGCGGGCGGACCTTCCACCTCATCACGGTCACGGGCGGCGCCGTCGAAGTCTCATGCGGCGACGAGAGGCTGCGGCTCGGCGCTTACGAAACGGCGCTGGTGGCGGGCGGCGCGGGTCGTTACGAGGTGCGCGCGGAGGGGGAGGCGGCGAGGGCGCTGCGCGCGTCGGTCCCGGTCAAGGAAGAGGCGCGGGGGTTATAGGTCGAGTGTACAGGATCGAATCCGGCACGACTCACGGGCTGGCCGACACGGCCGACTTCATCGCCCTCCTCAACGGCCCGCGCGAGTCCGGCCCGGAAGGCTTGGGCGGCTTCTTCGACGCGCGCGGCGAGTTGTTCGTCGCCCGCGCGCCGGGCCGGCTCGACCTGATGGGCGGCATCGCGGACTATTCGGGCTCGCTCGTCCTTGAGCTTCCCGTCGAGGCCGCGACGCACGTCGCCGTCCAGTTGGGTGAAGACAGAACGCTCGGCCTCGCCAGTCTCAGGGCCGGCGGGCCGCGACTCTTAGAGATGCCGCTCTCCGACCTCGAAGACGGGGCGGGGCGGCCGCTCGAATACGCCGAGGCCGCCGACTACTTCAAGCGCGAGCGCGGCCGGCGGTGGGCGGCTTACGTCGCGGGCGCCTTCCTCGTGCTGATGCG
>DATHBF010000212.1:0-7979 GCA_035296285.1 Pyrinomonadaceae bacterium
CGCGCCTCTTCGGGCACCGTCCCGGAGTCGGCGCCCGCGGGCGACGTGCCCGGCAAGGAGGCGCCCGCCGCGACGCCGACGGCCGCCCGCGTCGCCCCCGCCTCCGGCGCCGCGAAGGCCGCCTCGACGCCCACCGCGGCCATCGCCAAGGGCGTCACGAAGGCCGCCGCCCGCCCGCCCGCGGGGCCGCTCGTGCAGAGCGCGCCGGAGCCGTCCGTCAACAAGATTCGCCGGCACATGGTGTGGGCGGCGGTCGCCGCGTTCGGCGGGACCCTCGGCATTATCACGATGCGCTTCTTCCTGCCGCGCGCCATCTTCGAGCCGTCGAGCGTCTTCCGCATCGGCTTCCCCGGCGACTACGCGCTCGGCGTTGATACGAAGTGGCAGCAGGCGCGCCGCATCTGGGTGGTGAAGAGCTCCGAGCGCCTGTTCGTCATCAAGGCCGTCTGCACGCACCTGGGCTGCACGCCCGACTGGAAGGCCAGCGAGAACAAGTTCAAGTGCCCGTGCCACGGCAGCGGCTACGACAGCGAGGGGATCAACTTCGAGGGGCCGGCGCCGCGCCCGATGGACCGCGCCCACGTCTCGATTGACGCGACCGGGCAGATCGTCGTGGACACCAACCGCAGCTACGACTGGGTCAAGGGCGGCACCAACCGCTTCGACGAGCCGGGCGCCTTCATCTCCATCTGAGGCGCGGCGCGACTTTTAAAAGAACAAGGGGTAATCAAGGAGGGTCTTCAGGCGTCGTCCATCAATCGAAGCTTTAGGAGGCACGTCCAATGGAGCCTGACGGGGCTGGCGGGAACGGCAAAGGGCGCGAGGAGCCTGCCGAGGTCGGCGAGGGGACCGGCAAGGGCCCCGGCACCGGGCTGGTGGCGAAGGCCCGCGCGCAGGGGCTCGCGCTGAAGGACCGGGCCGAGTCGGAGCTTGAGGGCTACAAGGACCCGCAGCAGACGCAGCTCTGGAAGTCCATCTTCCGCGTCTCGCACGACCGCTCCGACCCGCGCAACCGCTCCCTGGCCATCCTCTCGAACGTCTTCCTGCACCTCCACCCGGCGAAGGTCAACCGCGACGCCGTCCGCTACCCCTTCACCTGGGGCATGGGCGGCATCACCTTCTACCTCTTCATCGTCCTGACCTTCACGGGCGTCCTCCTCATGTTCTACTACCACCCGACGAAGATTCAGGCGTTCCGCGACATCCTCTACCTCGAACACGACGTGCCCTTCGGCAAGCTCCTGCGGAACATGCACCGCTGGGCCGCCCACCTCATGATCATCACGACGTGGCTCCACATGTTCCGCGTCGTCCTGACGGGCTCCTACAAACGGCCGCGCGAGTTCAACTGGTGCGTCGGCGTCGTGCTGCTGGTCCTGACGATGCTGCTGTCGTTCACGGGCTACCTGTTGCCGGACGACCAGCTCGGCTTCTGGGCCGTGACGGTGGGGACGAACATGGCGCGGGCGACGCCCATGCTCGGCAGCGAGGGGCCGTTCGGCCCTGAGCTGGGGATAACGCCCTTCAACGACGTGCGCTTCGGCCTGCTCGGCGGCTCCATCGTCGACGCCAACGCGCTCCTGCGCTCTTACATCTGGCACTGCATCGGCATCCCGCTCGTCGCCTCCATCTTCATGGCCGTCCACTTCTGGCGCATCCGCAAGGACGGCGGCATCTCCGGCCCCGCGCCCGTGATGCTCGATTCCGAGATGAAGGCCGTCAAGAAGTAGGCCGCGCCTTTCCGCGAGGCCGGCCCGACAGAGGATCGTCGCGTATGGAAAACGCAGCAAGGTTAGAGGGACGCAGCCGCTCGGGGCGCTCGCGCGGCCTCATCCTGTGGGTCGCGCTCGCCGTGCTCGTCGCCGTCTGGGCCTACAACGTCCACGACTGGCACCAGCTCTGGAAGATCAGCTCCGCTCCGGACAACGTCCCCATCGTCGGGATGATCCCGCTCGTCATCTTCTTCACCTGGCTCGGCTTCCGGCAGGCGCGCGACAACGACCGCCTCGTCGAAGACCTCGAAGCCGACCCGCAGCTCGCCAAGACGCACCACCGTAAGACGCTGCCGTGGCGCCCGGGCTGGGCGCGCGAGATACACGTCTGGCCCTACCTCGTCCGCGTCGAGTTCCTGGCGGCCATCATCGTCACCATCATCCTCTTCGTCTGGTCCATCCTGCTCGACGCGCCGCTCGAAGAGCCGGCCAACCCGAACCTGACGATGAACCCGTCGAAGGCGCCGTGGTACTTCCTCGGCCTCCAGGAGATGCTCGTCTACTTCGACCCCTGGATCGCGGGCGTCGTCATGCCGGGCCTGCTCATCGTGGGCTTGATGGTCTTCCCCTACGTGGACTCGAACCCGCTCGGCAACGGCTACTACTCCTGGCGGCAGCGCCGCTTCGCCATCGGGATGTTCCTGTGGGGCTTCTTCATGTGGATCATCCTCATCATCATCGGCACCTTCATCCGGGGGCCGGGCTGGATCTGGTTCTGGCCGGGGCAGACCTGGGACCACAACGCCGTCGTCTTCGACCGCAACCGCGACCTCCACGAGATCATCGCCGGCTGGGGCCTGCCGTTCCTGAACCTCTACCCGTGGAAGGCCCTCTTCGGCGCGCTCGTCGTCGGCGCCATCTTCCTCGCGGGCGGCCTCTTCTTCCACTGGCTGATGATGAGGCGGCAACTGACGGGGGCGGACCTCAAGTCCTTCGCCCGCCTGCGCGACTGGGCGACGCGGCCGGGCGAGTTCGAGCAGAGGCTCCTACAGCGGACGAGCCTCTTGCAGTATCTGACCTTCCAGTTCTTCGCCATCTCTGTGCTGTGGCTGTTCCCGATCAAGCTGCTGCTGAGGCTCCTGTTCACGATTAAGTACATCATGGTGACTCCTTGGTTCAACGTCTGAGCGACTAAGAGCGGAGGAAGTAGGACGTGGCTGAGACTCCTGACAAGCTCGTCAAGGCCGAGCCGCCGCCGCCTGGCGGGCCGGCGCCCGACCCCGTGACGAGTGTATCCACGAGCGGCGTCGTGCTCGTCTGCGCGCTGCTGATGACGGCCGTGCTCGCCTGGGCGCTCTGGGACGAGGTCTACGGGATGCGCCCCTGGAAGGGCTACCAGCAGTCGTTCGTCAAGCGCTACGACCGCTACCTCAAGCGCCTCCAGCGGCGCGGCTTCAAGTCCGAGGAGGAGGTCCGCAAGAGCGACGAGTACCTGCGGCTCGACGCCGAGGCGAAGGCCGCCCGCGAGGCGACGCGCGCCGACCGCGAACGCATCGACGCCCGCGTCGCCTCCATCGACCGCCAGTTGGGCGCCATCTCCGAGCCCTTCCAGGACCGCCGCGGCCACATCACCGTCGCTAGCTACAAGGTCGAGACCGCCGACGAGCACGACCGCCAGGACTTCAAGCGCGACCTCGAAAAGATGAAGGCCGACAAGTCCACGGTCTACGTCCCGGCCGACGGCCCCGGCTCGCGCGCCGAAAAGAAGGAGATGAGCTTCGGCGAGCTGGAGGCGATGTACCTCTCGCTCAAGGACGAGAAGGGGAGGCTTCTCGCCGAGAAGGGCGAGCTGCTCAAGCCCGCCAGCGAGAAGGAGCAGGCGCGCGACGACTACCTGAAGAACAACGTGACCGAGGCCACCGCGGCGCAGGTGAGGACGCTGCGGGGCTCGCTCGACAACTTCGACTTCGGGATGAAGCAGATCAACGTCAACGGCGACCAGCTCGTTGACCGCTGCGAGACCTGCCACCTCGGCGCCCGCTCGCCCATCAAAATCACGGCCCTGGACATGATGCCCGTCGGCTCGCGCCGCCGCCCCGACGCGCTCGCCCGCGCCTTCGTCAGCCACCCCTCGAAGGAGCTGCTCTCCATCCACGACCCCGAGAAGTTCGGCTGCTCCTCCTGCCACTGGGGCAACGGCCGCGCCACCACCACGGTCGAGAAGGGCCACGGCCGCAACCGCTTCTGGACCCACCCGCTCTTCTCAAGGGAGAACACCGAGGCCGGCTGCAACCAGTGCCACTCGAACGACCGCGTCTTGCAGGGCGCGCCGACTTTGACGCTCGGCAAAGACCTCTTCTACGAGCGCGGCTGCGTCGGCTGCCACCGCTACGAGGGCTTCGACCGCGAGGGCGACGCGCTCACCAACACGCGGCAGATGGTCAAGCAGCTCGAAGACGAGCGCACCGAGAACGAGCGCGAGGCCAAGTCGGCCCGCGCCGGGAGCGGCACGGCCCGCTCCGACGACGAGGCCCGGCAACTCCTCGCCCGCGCCGAAAGCCTGACGGTCACGAACAGCCAGCTCGAAGCCAGGATTGACCAGCTCAACACGCAGGCCCGCTACCTGATGCAGGACCAGAAGAAGATCGGGCCGAACCTCAAAGACGTGAAGCTGAAACTGAGGAAGGAGTGGATACCCGAGTGGCTGCGCGACCCGCAGGCGTTCCGCCCCGGCACGAAGATGCCGACCTTCTGGTACCTGTCGGGCCAGGAGAACAGCCTCGTCCCCGCGCGCCAGCAGGACGAAGAGCGCAAGGCCATCGCGGCCTACCTCTGGCAGGCGGCGTTTGAGGGGCAGGTGCCCGCCCAAGCCCCGGGCGACAAGGCCAAGGGCGAGGAGCTTTTCAACACGCGCGGCTGCCTCGCCTGCCACTCCCTCGGCGAGGGCGAGCAGAGGGTCGGCGGCGAATTCGCCGCCAACCTCACGCGCCTCGGCCAGAAGGCCAACTACGACTACATCGTCCGCTGGGTCCACAACCCGCGCGAGCGGTGGGCGCCCTACTGCCCGAAGGAGAAGCGCGACCTCTCGCCCGAAGACTACAGGAAGCACAACCTGCCCTTCACCTTCGACACCGTCCGCCACTCGAAGTGCCCGAACGACGGCGCAGAGCTGCAGGTGCAGAACATGACGGTGATGCCCAACTTCCGTCTGAGCGACCAGGACTCAAGGGACATCGCCACCTACCTCATGTCGCTCTCCCCGCCCGCGCAGTACCCGGACGCCTCTTACATGGACGACCCCTCGCTCAACGAGAAGGGCAAGACTCTCATCAAGCAGTACGGCTGCGCCGGCTGCCACGAGATACGCGGCTTCGAGGACGAGCAGCGCATCGGCAAGGAGTTGACGACCGAGGGCTCGACGCCGCTGGAGCGGCTCGACTTCGCGCTCATGACGCACAAGGCCGAGCGCGGCGAAGACCCCTACGAAGACAAGCCGCTCATAGACCCCGCGACGAAGCGCCCCGTCGGCTCCTGGTACAACCGCAAGGGCTTCTTCGAGAACAAAATCCGCGACCCGGCCGTCTACGACCAGGGCAAGGAGAAGGACCCGCGCGAGCACCTGCGGATGCCCAAACCCTTCCTGACCGACGAGTGGCGGCGCGCGCTCACGACGTTCCTTTTGGGCAGCGTCGGGGCCGAAGGCGCCAACGTGCCGGCCTCGTACTTCTACAACCCGACCGACCAGCAGAAGGCCATACAGGACGGCTGGTGGGTCATCAAGAAGTACAACTGCATGGGCTGCCACAACGTCCAGGTCGGGCAGGAGTCAGACCTCTCGCGCCTGCCCATGTATCAGGAGGGCGGGGCGCTCGGCCGCGAACAGCTCCCGCCGGGCCTGATGACCGAGGGCGCGCGCGTCGACCCCGACTGGCTGCTCCGCTTCCTCAGCGACCCGTCGCTGAGCGGCTACACGGAAGGGCTCGACCTCGGGCCGCGCCGCGGCGCCGGGGCCTCGAACCCGCACAGCCCCCCGAACGGCGGCGGCGCGGAAGTAGGGAACCCCGGCCGGGCCGCGCGAACTTCGGCGACCGGCCAGGCCCTCGCGGCCAACGGCGCGGGCGCCGGCACGCAGCCGGCGGCGAACGGGCAAGGGATGGGCGCGCTCCACCCGCAGCCCGGGAAGAACGAGAACGGCGTGCGCAAGTATTTGAAGGCGCGGATGCCGACCTTCAGCTTCTCGCCGAACGAGCTGCGGACGCTCGTCCGCTTCTTCCTCGCCGTCTCCTCGCAGCAGGAGACCCACATCCGCGAGCAGGAAGAGCCTCTGACGCCGGCCGAGCGCGACCTCGCCCGAGCACTCTTCACCTCGACGGCCGCGCCCTGTCTCAAGTGCCACATGACGGGCGACCCCGGCCACGACCAGACGGCGACCGCCCCCAACTTCCTACAGGCCGGCGAGCGCCTCAAGCCCGACTGGACGTTCCGCTGGCTCCTGGACCCGCAGCGCATCATGCCGGGCACGGCCATGCCGTCCGACCTCTTCAAGCTCGAAGGCGAGCGCTGGATCTTCAACGGACCGCTGCCGCCCTCGGCCGCCGACTACAAGGGCGACCACGCGCGACTCCTCGTCCGCTACATGCTCCAGCTCACGCCCGAGGAGCAGGCCCGCGCGCGCAGCGCGCAGCCCGCCCCGGCCCCGAGCGGCGCGCCGCCGTCGTCCGCCGCGCCGGCCGTGCCGGTCGCCCGTGGTTCGAGCCCACAGGGCCGCACGAAGACCGCCGCGCTTCGCCAGCGTCGGAGGGAGAGCGCGGGCGGCGCGAGGGGGCGTCGCGGGCGGGGCAGGGAGGCGGCCTTGCGGCGCGAGCGCGGGCGCTGGCGTCAGTCGGCCGCTTCGGCGCCGAGGGCGCGTGATTTCTCGCCGTGAGGCTTTCGAGTTATCATACGGTCAATTAATCGCTTGAGGAGGAATCACACAGATGCAGTCTAACCGCGCGCGGTTTCTCGCCGCGCTGCTCGCCGCGCTCTGCGTGCTGGCCCTCTCCCTGGCCTGCTCGAAGAGCCTTGACGACGAGGAGGACGCGGCCGAAGGCGCCGGGGGCGACGAGGCGTCCGAGGTCGCCACGACGCCCTACAAGCCGAGCGGCCAGGAGGGCTCCATCGCCGGCACCATCACCTTCAGCGGCGCAGCGCCCGCGCCCCGCGCCATCAGCATGGACCAGGACCCGGTCTGCGCCGGCTCCAGCGCCGACGCCAAGGCCGAGGACATCGTCGTCAACGGCGACAAGCTCCAGAACGTCTTCGTCTACGTCAAGGAAGGCAAGATAGGCGACAAGAGCGTCAGCGGCTTCTCCTTCGCGCCGCCCCCGCAAGCCGCGGTGCTCGACCAGAAGGGCTGCCGCTACGTCCCGCACGTGATGGGCGTGCAGGCCAACCAGAAGCTCTCGGTCCTGAACAGCGACGCCACCTCGCACAACGTCAACGCGCAGGCCGAGAAGAACCAGAAGTTCAACCAGGGCCAGGGCCCCGGCGCCGCGCCCATCGAGAAGACCTTCACGCGCGCCGAGACGCTCATCCCCGTCAAGTGCAACCAGCACCCGTGGATGCGCGCCTACGTCGGCGTCCTCTCGCACCCCTTCTTCGCCGTCACTGACCAGAACGGCAGCTTCGAGATCAAGGGCGTCCCCGCCGGCACCTACACGCTCGTCGCGTGGCACGAGAAGTACCCGCAGGGGCTAACGCAGACCGTCACGGTGGCCGCAAGCGAGAGCAAGCAGCAGAACTTCAGCTTCACGCCCGAGCAGTTGAAGGCCGAGTCGGTCGAGGGCGGCGCGCTCAAGGTCATGCCGGCGATTGAATTTCCGATGCTCGGCGCTCACCACTGAGCGGGGCTCTTAAGGACAAAAGGGAACGGCATTCATTCATGAAGGGTGTTGCTCTGGAAATCAACTCGGAGGTCCCTTCGGCCGTCGCGGCCGGGGGGGCGTCCGCGCGCGGGAAGTTCGCGGCGCTGGTCGAGCTGACCAAGCCGCGCATCACTTTCCTCATCGTGCTCACCTCGGCCGCCGGCTTCGCCCTCGGCTCCAGGGGCGGGCTCGACTACCTTTCGCTCTTCAACACGCTCTTCGGCATCGCGCTCCTCTCCTCGGGGATCGCGACGCTGAACCAGTACATGGAGCGCGACCTCGACGGGCGGATGCGCCGGACGGCCGCGCGCCCGCTGCCCGCCGGTAAGCTCACGCCCGCCCGCGCGCTCTGGTTCGGCGCGGC
>DATHBF010000213.1:0-9292 GCA_035296285.1 Pyrinomonadaceae bacterium
GATGGCCCCGGCGCCGCAGCCTGCCGCGACTCCCGCGCCTTCGTCCGCCGCCGCGCGCTGGCGGAGGCTCGGCGAAGTGGAGGGCGTGGCGGTCTTCGAGAATGGGCGCGTGTTGCCCCGCGCGTGGCTCGCGTCGGGCGAGGTGGTCGCGGGCGACGAAGAGATGCTGAACGTCATCAGGACCGGGAGGCTTGCGGGCGGCTCCGAGTGGGACCCCATCAGCACGGCGCTCGTCGAGGGGCCGACGGGCGCGGCCTTCGGGCCGTCGCCGTCGCAGGGTCGGGCGGAGGTCGTGGCGCACGAGGCGAACTACGTCGGCGTCAAGACCTCTTCGGCCGCGCCGTCCCTACTAGTGCTGAGCGAGAACCACTACCCGGGCTGGCGCGCGTACGTTGACGGCGAGGCGGCCGACCTGCTGCGCGTTAATTACAACCTGCGCGGCGTCGCGCTCGCGGCCGGCGAGCACGAGGTCGAGTTCGTCTACAGGCCGGCGTCCGTCATCGTCGGCCTCTTAATATCGCTGCTCACGGCGCTGGCGCTGGCGCTCGCCGCCGGTCTCAAGTTCTTCAAGGGGAGGGGCAGATGAGTTTGCTCGCGAGGCCGCGCGTCGTCGAGAGGCTTGAGGACTGCTACTTTTACCACACGATGGAGCTGCCCGGCCTCGGCGTCCGGCGCGGGCACTGGGACTTGCGCGGCAAGTTCTACGACTACGTGGGCGGCGTGGACGTGGCCGGCAAGACGGTGCTCGACGTGGGCGCGGCGACCGGCTTCCTGAGCTTCGAGGCCGAGAGGAAGGGGGCGAGCCGCGTCCTCTCCTTCGACATGAGCGACGTGCGGCAGCAGACGCTCCTGCCCTTCAAGGACAAGCCGTACTACGTCAACCACGAGGAGTGGGTCAAGGAGTACGCGCCCTTCATCGAGGCGTGGCAGAACGCCTACTGGCTCTGCCACCGCCTGCTCAACTCGCGCGCCGAGATGTATTACGGGAACGTCTACGCGCTGCCGCCCGCGCTCGGCCGGTTCGACGTGGTCATCGTCGGCTCGGTGCTCGAACACCTGAGCGACCAGGTCTCGGCGCTCGGCTCGATAGCGAGGCTGGCGGGCGACACGCTCGTCATCGTCACGCCGCTCCTGGAGACGGAGGAGCGCATCGCGCGCTTCGAGCCGACGGCCGACGACCCGAATCAGGATTACACCTGGTGGACCTACTCGCTCGGCGTTTACCGCGAGGTGCTCGCCATGCTCGGCTTCCGCATCGAGCGGCTGACGCGCGGCAGCTACTACCACGAGTGGGCCGGGCGCTTCGAGGAGCGGCCGACGCTCGTCGCCGTCAGGGTGCCGGAGGGCGGGGAGGGTTGAGTCGGAAGTCGGGCGAAAGGCGGAGGGGGCGCGAACTCTTGCGGAGTTCGCGCCCCCTCGGGTTTCCGGCGTGCGGCGGCCGTTAGAAGCGGCTGTTGTATTCGGCGGACTGGATGAAAGCCTTGACGAGCTCGGCCTGCACGAAGTTGCCGCCGAACTTTTCGAGGTTGCCGAGCCAGAAGTTGTAGCCCGACCAGTCGGTGTCCCGCCCCTCGTTGGGGTTGCGTTTCAGGTAGCCGAAGTACTGCATGAGGACGAAGGCGCGATTCTTCTCGGCCGCCTCAAGCGTCGCGTCCTCGGCGACCTTGCGGAGCACGCTGGCGCGGCCCGCAGTCGTGTTGTTGGCGCTCAGCTCGTTGATGAGGCTCTGGCGCTCGGCCGCGTCGAGCGGCCCGCCGGCCCTCGTGTTGAGCTGGTCAACGAAGGCGGCCGGGGTCATCGTCGTCGGGAAGCCGGCCGTGAACTCGGGGCGCTGGACGAAAGCCTGGGCGAAGGCGACCTTGTTGGCTTCGAGCTTGGCCTCCCAGCCTTCGGCGAGGACGACGACGCCGTTCGCGATGGCGCGCGTGTCCGGCATGAAAGTCTCGCGGCGGACGGGCACGGGCGCGCCGGGCAGGTTGCCGAAGGCGGCCTTGTGGAAGCGGTAGACGAGGTAGCCGGTCTGCTGGAACTCGATGGCGAGGAAGAAGGCGCCCGAGACGTTGATGCGGTTGACCTCGCGGCACTGCGCGTTCGCGCCGCACTCGTCGATGACGTTCTGCCAGTGGGCGAAGCCGGAGGCGTCGGGGAAGCGCGAGAGGAAGTCCACGTACTGCTGCTGGACGAAGAAGTCGGTGTCCTCGATGGTGATGGGCGCGTTGGTGCCGGGCCGCAGCCTGAGCGGCTTGACGCGGGTTTCGCCGTAGAAGAGGTCGGCCGGCAGGCGGTTGCCATCCTCCGTGACGATGTGGAGGGTTGGCGGCTTCTTGTCCTGCGCCAGCGCGGCGGGGGCGCACAGAGCCAGGGCGATGACTGCGACGATGAACTTGCGCATCTTTATGCTCCCAGTAGTTTTAATGCTGTGGGTAGGAGAGTCCGCGAGCACCCGACCGAAAACGAAGTTTAGAGTCCGCGACCACCTTTGTCAAATTCGACTAATGCGACGATTTGGATGAAAAGTCGTCAGCCGCCGGTTGTCAGTTGTCGGTAAAAAAAGGCCCTATTCCACGATTATTTCGTGCCGGAGCGTGCCGGAGCCGAAGTCCTCGAACCAGGCGACGTGCTCGGCCACCATGTCGAACTCGATGACGTAGCGGCCGGGCTCGGAGGGCGCGCGCGGGGCGAGCCGGAGCAGGGCCGACTCGCCGGGCCGAAGGTCGCCGGGCAGCTCAGCCCGCCCGCCGTAATCCCACTCCACCTCCTCCTCGTCCGGGCGCAAAAGGTGCGCGCCGAGGTGGACGGCGCCGCGCCCCTCTTCGCCCTCGCCCCGCGCCGGCCACGGGGCTAGCCCCGCGTTCTCGGCGCGCACCGCGAAGGCGACCTCGCGGCCGGCCCGGCAGACCGTGGGGCCTTCGGCGAGCGTGAGCGCGGCGACGTGGTGGCGGCGCACGTCGCGCGTCCGGCCAGACCGCTTGCGGCAGACGACGACGGCGCGCTCGTTCCTGACTTCGACCACCTCCACCTCGTCAAAGCCCGTGTTCCTGAGCAGCGCCACAAGCCCTTCGACGCCGGGCAGGAACCAGTTGTAGACCTGCTCCTTGGCCTCGGGCGGGTTCTCGACGTAGGCGAGCGCGTGCAGCCGCATCTCGGCCTGACCGAGCGGGTGCGTGAACGACTCGGGCGTGCGCTCGGGCGGCATGATGGCCGTCTCGACGACCAGAAGCTCCCGCGTCACCTCGTACAGATTCTCGAGCGCGAGCACCAGATGCTTCAAATGATAGATGAGGCCGAGGGCGAGCGTGATGTCGAACTCGCCGACGTTGCGGCGGGTCAGCTCGTAGACGTTCAGGCGCCGGTATTCGATACGGAGGCCGAGCGCCTTGCGGACGAAGACGGCCTGGCGGACGTGCTGGCGCTGGCCGTCCACGCCGAGGACGTGGCTGGCTCCGCGCCGCTTCGCCTCGATGGCGTAGAAGCCTGCGTTGCAGCCCACGTCCAAAACGCTCTTGCCCGTCAGGTCTTCCGGCAGGCAGCGGCCGATGACCTCCCACGGCCCGGCCGGGTGGTCAACGGGCTCGCCCATCACGCTCTCGGTCTTGGTGAAGATGCCGCCGCCCAGGTCTATGCGGTGGAACCAGGGCCGGAGCCTTTCGAGCCCTTCAAGAATCTCTTCGCGCGTCATGCTGTTTGTCATTCGACCTCGAACTGAAAGACGAAGGGCTCGGTGCCGTGCGACTCGAACCAGCAGACGTGCTGGTTGACGAGGTCGAGCTTTAGCGTGTAGGCGCCGGGGCGTCGCGGGGCCGCGTACTCGATCTTGATTCCGACCGTCTCGCCGGGGGCGACGGCGCGCGGCAGCAGGGGCTCGCCGTGGAACTCGCTGACGAGCTGGCCCGCGGCGTCGTAGATTCTGACGGCCGGCATCACGACGCCGGGCCGCGGCGTCTGGCCCGTCAGCCAGAGCGTGTCGCCCGCGTTCTCGACGGCGAGCGGGAGCACGAGCCGCGCGCCGGGCGGGAGACGCGCGCGGGCCGCGGCGTCGAGCAGGGCGAAGCGCGCGAGCAGGCGGCCGGGCCGGCGGCTGTCGGGCACGCTTGAGGCCGGCCCCGTTTCGGAGACCTTCTTGCAGGTCAGGTAGTGGTAATCGCTCTCGAAGGCGAAGGCGGGGAGGCGGCCGCCTTCGACGGCCTCGCGCTCGAAGAGGCCGTTGACGCTCAGGTAGTCGCCGACGACGGCGAAGCCGTGCTCGTCTAAGAGGGCGCGCAGGTATTCGTGGTCGAAGGGCGACTCCAGAGTCTCGAACTCACGCATCACGCCGTAGAGCAGTTCCTCGTTGCCGCTGCCGGCCTCGGGCCGCCCGCCTTCGAGGATGAAGAGCACGCCCCCGGGCGGGAGGGCGTCGGCCAGGTGGCGCATGACGGCGCGCTCGTCCTCGAAGTGGTGGAGCGAGTCGTAGCAGACGACGGCGTCGAACTTTTCGCCTACGGGCGCGCGCTCGATGTCGTGGACGCGGAAGGCGCAACGCAGAGGCGTTTCGTGGTCCACGCCGTAGGGGACGAGCCGGACGCGCTCGCGGGCCATCTCGACGAGGGCGGGGCTGATGTCGAGGCCCGTCACTTCGTAGCCGAGGCGGGCGAAGTATTCGCTGAGCCAGCCGGAGCCGCAGCCCACGTCGAGGATGCGCGAGCCCGCGGGAAGCGCGAGCGCGACGGCCATGTTGGCGAAGTCGCAGAAGTGGCGGTGCGTGTCCTCGTCCATGCCGTCGCCCTTCTTGTAACGCTCGGGGCGGTGGGCGAGGTTGTAGAAGGGCTTGGTGCGCAGGTGGTGGCGGCGCTCTTCGGAGAGGCGGCCCAGGTACTCGACGGCCGCGCGCTTGTAGTCAACGCCCTCGACCTTCGGCAGTCGGCCCGAAGGCCGGGCGGCCTGTCCGTCATCATCATCACTCAAAGCGCGATTGCCGTTGCCGGGTGAGCCGTTCGACTGCGCGGGAGTTTGCGGCTCGGGCGCGAGCGCGGCCACTTCGGCGGCGACGCCGCGCAGTAGTTCTTCGTCCTGCGGGCCGAGGCCGAGCGCCGCCATGTCCGCCGAGACCGAGGCGACGAAGGCGCGGCGCGGGCGGCGGGCGACCGTCTCGGCGATGAACTCGACGTAACGGGCGGCGGCGAGCGCGGCGTCGTGCTCGGCGAGCGCGTGGCGGCGGGCGTTCTCGCCGACGCGCGCACGCAGCGGCGCGTCCTCAATCAGTCTTCGCAGGTAGGCGACGAGGAGCGCGTCGGCCGTCTCGTCGAGGTCGATCTTGACGACGCAGTCGTCGGGAAGCTCCGCGTACCAGCCTTCGCGGGCGACGACAGCCGGGACGCCCGCGGCCATGATGCGGCACAGGCTGGCGGAGGTCTCGCCGACGGTGCGCTCGCGGATGTTGAGGGCGATGTCGGTCTCGGAGATGCGGCGCTCGAACTCCCGGAGGGTGACGTGTCCGGTGACCTCGACGCGGTCCGACATTTGGTGGTCGCGGACGAGGCCGCGCACGTCGAAGAAGGGGTTCGGCTCGCCGACGAGCGTGTAGCGGAAGCGGTGCGTGCCCTTCAAAGCCGAGAGCGCCCGCAGCGCGTGCTCGATGCCCTTGCCGGGCGTGATGAGGCCGAAGATGGCTATCCTCACCTCATCCCGGCCGCCGTCCTCGTGCCGCTTCGAGAAGCGCGGCGGCACAATCGGCATCTGGATGTGCGCCGACGGGACGGCGGGCGCTATCCGTGCGAAGCGCGAGCGCGCCCATTCGGAGTGGACGACCAGCCCCTCGGCGGCGCGGGCGAGGCGGCAGTTGAGGGGGAAGTCGGTGGGGCGCGCGAGGATGTTGGGCGTGCCGCCCGCCGAGAGCGATTCGGCGGCGGCGCGGCGGGCCTCCTCGCCGTGGCAGGCGAGGACTTCGTCGAGGTAGAGGCGGAGGTCGCCGCGCTGGCGCGCGAGGCCGAGGAAGAAGTCTTGCAGCGCGAAGTCGTGGAAGACGACGACGCCCGGCCGCGCGCGCATCGCTTCGAGGATGCCCGCGTGGTAGCGGTGGTCGTTGCCCATGTGGTAAACGGCGGCGTCGTACTTCTCAAGCTCCGCGAGCGCCGACGGGTCGCGCCTGTAGTCGCGCACCTCGAAGCGCGACGCGACCGTCCCGTTCGAAGGGCGGAAGCCGTCCACGAACAGCGTCACCTCCGCGCCCGCGTCGGCCAGGTGCGGCAACAGTTCCTCGCTGTAGTCGGAGATGCCCGACCGCTGCGGCCCGAGCGGGCTGAAGTAGGCGAGAAGCATAAGGCAGTACGGCAGTAGGCGGTAGGCAGCGGGCAGTAGTTGAGTCAGGCGGGCGGCATCGCCTGAAACCATTGCCGCGGGGCGGAGACAGTCTTTTAACTGCCTACTGCCCGCTGCCCACTGCCTACTTCATTTCACCACCGTCACCTTCGTGCGCGCCGTGGGCGAGCCCTTGTCGCTGAACCATGCGACCTGCTCCTGGATGAGGTCAACTTCGAGGAGGTAGTCGCCGGGCTCCTTCGGCGCGGTGATGACGAGGGGCACGTCGGACTCTTCGCCGGGCCTCAGGTTCTTGAGGATGCCGTGGCGGCCGTCCATGTCCGTGACGAGCTTGCCGTCGGGGTTGAGCCAGCGGTTGCCGGTGGCGAGGTAGTACTTGTTGCCCTGGCCCTCCTCGTTGACCTCGCCGCCCGTCGCCCACCACGGCGCGTCGCTGGAGTTCTTGACGCGGACCTGTATGGTCTCCTTCTGCCCGGCGCGGAGCTTGGTCGGCGGGTCGGGGAGCGTGAGCTGCGCCTTGAAAGCGTTGTCGGGGAGCGGGCCGGCCTTGACGGGCGTCGGGGCGGCGCTGGCCGTGTTGGCGGTGTTGGCCTGCTTCGGTCGGCTGCAGCCGGCCGCGGCCGCGAGCGCGCAGGCGAGCGCGGCGGCGATGAGAGCTGTTCTCGGATTCATCTTCGGTGCTTTCCTCTCGGTCATGACAAAGAAGTCGTCAATCGTTAACTGTCATTGCACGCGGACGGGCAGGCGCAGCGGCGTCGAGCCCTTCTCGCGGAAGAAGGTCAGGCCCTCGTGGACCATGTCTATCTCCAGCACGTAGTCGCCGGGCGCCGCGGGCGCGTTGACGGCGAGCGTGAGCGTGACGCTCTCGCCGGGCGGCAGGTCGGCCGCGAGCGCCGCGCGCGCGTCGAGGTCGTTGACGACGCGGTCGGTGCCGGCTTCGAGCCAGCGGTCGCCGATGTTGACCTGATACCGCCCCTTGTCGTCGCCGCGCGACGGCCACGCCACGCCGCCGAGGTTGCGCACGTCGAACACAAGCGCGCGCCGCTCGCCCGCGCGCATCGAGGCCGGGGCCGCGGCCGTCGTTATCTCGGCGCGGTAGTCGTAGTCGGGGAAGGGAAACTTCATCCACGACTGCTCGAACTGCGCGAGCGCCCCCGGGTCGGCCGGGCGTGAGATTTCGACGAGCATCATACCGATTCGGCCGCGCGACGAAAAGAAGGGGAGCTGCAAGGCTTCGACGCCCGCGACCTCCAGTCCGCGCGCCTTCGCCAGCTCGCGCGCCGCCGCCACGTCTTCGGGCAGGCAGAGCGAGAAGGCTCCGGGCGCACGCGCCGCCTCGCGCACGAAGCGGCGGACCGACTCGCGCGTGGAGAAATATTCGTGATGGCGGACGCCGAGCATCGGCGCGCGCGGGTCGAGCATGGCCTGGAAGCCGGCCGACTTCGGGCACGCCTCGGCCCACAGGCGCACGCGCCCGAGCGACTCGCGCTCCGCCGCGCCGAGGAAGGGCGCGAGCCGCCGGTCGCGCAGGATGAAGCGTGCCTCGTGCCTGTAAGAGCCCCAGTCGGAGAGCGCCGTCGGCCTCATGCTCCACTCGCGGCCCTTCAGGTAGTAGCACGCCGCCGCCGCCTGCGCCGCGAGCGCGACGAAGAGGACACAAGCGGCGGCCAGCTTCCACGACGCGGACGCGCGCCCCTTCCAGAGCGCCGCGGCGATTGCGACGACGACGAGGCCCGCGAGCAGTTCGAGGTAGAGCCCGTAGCGGCTGTAGCCCATGCCGCCCGCGCTCCAGAGCAGGGCGCCGCCGAGGAAGACGAGCGAGAGCGTGCGCGCGCGTTTGAGAAGCAGGCCGGCGAGCGCGACGACGAAGCCGAGCGAGAGGCGGCCCGAGTAGACCGCGAGCTCGGAGTGGCGGGCCGGGTCGAAGAGGACGAGGACGGGCCAGACGAGCGTCTGCCAGAAATTCAAAGGCCCCCAGCGCGCGTCCCACCCGCCGCTCGTCGGCCAGTAGAGCGACTTGAAGAAGCCGTTGAGGAGCGGCAGGACGGGGTTGCCCGTCTCCGTGTACATGTAGACGCAGAAGGGCACGAGCGGCGCCGCGAAGAGCGCGAGGCAGACGGGCACGGCCCTCGGCAGCTCGCGCGCCGTCAGCCGCCCCGGCCCCCCGAGCGCCCGCCACGCGCAAAGGACCGCCAGCGGCAACGCCGCCAACAGGTTCGTCAGCTTGACGCCCGCGCTTAAGCCGACGAGCAGCGCGACGTGCGCGTAAGTCGAGACGCGCCGCTCGCCCTCGCCCGCCGCGAGTGCGAGCCGCGTCGCCTCCAGCAGCAGCGGCACGGCCAGCACGTCGATCATGTACGTGTTGACCTCGAACAGGGCGTGCTCGGCCAGGCTCACGAGCAGGACGCAGGCGGCCCTCACCCACGGGCGCTCGACGAGCGGGCGCAAGCTACGGTCAACTATCTGCGCGGCCCAGACGAGCGACAGGAGGTTGACGACGGTGCCGAGCCTGTAGCCGAGCGCGTAGCGGAAGAGGCCGGTCAGCGTGTCGGGCGCGGGGTTGTAGGGCGCGGGCGTCGGGAAGAAGTCGCCGGGCGCGAACAGCATCCCCCTCAAACTCCGCTCGGCGTGCAGCAGCCGGTAGTTGAGCACGTCGAATGACACGTCGGGGAAAGGAGCCCTGAGCGCGTAGACGAAGAGGAGCGGCAGCGCGACGAGGAGCCAGAACTCGCGCCCCGCGCGCTCCGGGGCGGACGGCTTCGTCCTGACGTAGAAGTACCAGGCCGCGGCCGCTACGGGGAAGGACAGGCCCCACGCGAGCGCGTTGTCAGGGACGACCCAGAGGTACTGGCGCGCGAAGACGAGCGCGTAGAGGAAGACGAGCGCGTCGCCGAGTTCGAGGCGGCCGACGAGCGTCGGGCGTCCGCGCGGCTCTGTGGCGTTGGTCTGCATGAGGGGGCGGGCGGAAGGGCGAAGGAGGGGGATGAGAAGGGGG
>DATHBF010000214.1:0-23689 GCA_035296285.1 Pyrinomonadaceae bacterium
CCCGGATCCCGGCGGCCAGCCGCCCCCTCTCCTCCTCCACGCGGAACAGCCGGGCGACGAACCGCGACAGGTGCGGCGCGGCCGCGATCAGAAGCTCCGACTCGGCCTTCGTCCCCTTCAGATTCTCGCCGCGCGCCTGAGGCTTTCGAGCGCACGGTCCGCCGCCTCAACGTCTACCGCCGCCGCCTTCTCGGCAGGGAAACTCTTCGTCGCGCGCCGCTGCACGAAGTTCTTGAACTGGAAGACGGGGTCCTGCGCGCGCAAAGACTCGGCAAGCCCCTCGCGCTCGCGCTCTACCCCGAACAGCCGCGCCACGAAGCGCGACAGGTGCGGCGCGGCCGCGATCAGAAGCTCCGACTCGGCCTTCGTCCCCTTCAACTCCGCGCCGCGCGTCCTGACGTATTCGTCGAGCGAAGCGCCGAGCGCCGGGTCGGCCCCGCGGACCTCCGCGTAGAAAGTCTCCGCCAGGTCGCGCAGGCACCGCGGCCTGTAGAGGTCCGCGTAGGTAAAGCCCTCGACGCCGAGCGGGAAGTCGGCCGGCGGCTCGGCGTGGCTTGCGTTGTCGGGAGTGTTGTCGGCGTTCGCTTCGACGAGATTCTGTGCCATTCGAGTCTACGGCCCTCGGCTTCCCCGCGCGGCGCCTTATAGATTCTGAGGAGGGTTTACGGCGCCCGCACCGGCGAGTATAACACCCGCCCCGCGCCCCCCCGCAAAGGCTCCCCTTCCCGCCCCCTCCGCTTGCCAATACCGCCTTCCAACTTTATAATCTCCCTGCTTTTGGCCCGTTGGTGTAGTCGGCTAACACGCCGCCCTCTCAAGGCGGAGATCACGAGTTCGAGTCTCGTACGGGCTATCTGTCTTGGCGAAACGGTCACCATTCTGGTGGCCGTTTCTTTTATTCACGCCTGTTGCGGGACGGCCACGGATGTATAATCGCGGCCCGAATCACCTGCGGTTGAGGAATCTCAGAAAGTGCTGCTCGACGAGGGTAACAGGAAGCTGGTGGAGGCGTTGAGGCGCGCGGCCGTGGGGCTTTTGTCGCCGCTGGAGTGGAGCATCAGGGCGGTGTGGAGGGGCGAGGGGGCGCCTTCGGCCCGGTCGGTGCTCGACAACCAGTTGCTTTTGACGGCGCAGAGGTTCGTGGACTTGCGCGAGGCGACCGACGAGGGCAAGCAGGCTTACTACGAGGCGGTCTGCCGCGCCTTCGGCCTCGCGCCCTCGCCGGGCGTCTTCCCGCTCGTCGGCCGCACGGACCTGCCGCCGCACCTCCTGAAGAGACTGGACCGCACGCCCGTCGCCGTCTCATACCTTGAGACCTACGACTCGCGCCACGGCACGAACTACGCCGACCGCGCGCGCAGCCTCCTCTTCCAGTTCGCCAACCTCGTCATCAAGTCGGACGGCCGCGTCACGCCCGCCGAGGAGGAGGCGCTCTCGGAGTTCAAGCAGGCGCTCTACCCGGCGGGGCTGCCGGCGGCGGCCGGGGCCAAAGAGAAGGCGGCGGGCGAGAAGGCGGCGGGCGAGGCGGAGGTGGAGTTGAAGCCGCCTCGGCCGCTCGAAGAGTTGATGGCGGAGCTGGACGGGCTGGTCGGGCTGGAGCGTGTGAAGCGCGACGTGCGCGACCTGATAAATTTTCTGAAGGTGCAGAAGATGCGCGAGGAGCAGGGCTTGAAGCCCCTGCCCGTCTCGCGCCACATCGTCTTCTACGGCAACCCCGGCACGGGCAAGACGACCGTCGCGCGCCTGCTCGCCGAAGTCTACCGCACGCTCGGCGTGCTCAGGCGCGGCCACCTGGTCGAGGCCGACCGCGCGGCGCTCGTCGCCGGCTACGTCGGGCAGACGGCGCCGAAGGTGACGGGCGTGGTGGAGAAGGCTCTGGGCGGCGTGCTCTTCATAGACGAGGCGTACACGCTGGCCTCGGGCGGCGAGAACGACTTCGGGCAGGAGGCGATAGAGACGCTGCTGAAGCTGATGGAGGACCGCCGCGACGACCTCGTCGTCGTCGTCGCGGGCTACACGCGGCGGATGCGCGAGTTCCTCGACTCGAACCCCGGCCTCCGGTCGCGCTTCAACCGCCACATCCATTTCGACGACTACGACCAGAAGCAGCTCGTCGAAATCTTCAAGAGCTTCTGCCGGCGCGCGGACTTCCGCGTGACCGAGGCGGCCGAGCAAGAGCTGGGCTCCATCTTCAACATCCTCACGGCGGCGCGCGACGAGACCTTCGGCAACGCGCGCACGGCCCGCAACCTCTTCGAGGCGGCCTTGAGCAAGCAGGCCAACCGCCTCGTCTCGCTCCCAAAAGTTGACAAGGACGTGCTCTCCACCGTCGAGGCCGCCGACATCCCCGGCCACGAAGAGCTGCGCGCCTGCGGCATCCTGGGCGCGGAAGGGTAGGGGGCGTTCCCGCTCTATTCGCGCTCGGCGGCGAGGAGGATTACGTCGCGGTAGGCGCCGCGCTTCCAGTGGCGGCGGGGGATGCGGCCGACCTCGCGGTAGCCGGCGCGCAGGAGCATGCGGAGCGAGGCCGCGTTCTCGGCGAAGACTTCGGAGAGGAGCAGGCGCAGGCCCAGGACCTCGAAGGCGTAGCGCGTGCGCGTGCGGGCCACGTCCGAGCCGTAGCCCTGGCCGCGGAAGGCCCGGGGGCCGATGACGGTGCCGGTCGCGGCGACGCCGTGGCGCCACTCGATGCGGTGCAGGCCGGCCATGCCGATGTGCTCGCCGCCGTGCGTCTCGACGGCGAGGATGATGTCGGTCGGGTGCGGCACCATCTCCGCGCACAGCTTGTCTAAGAACCCCTCCTCGGCGAGGCGCGTCAGGGGCAGGTCGCCTATGAGCGTCATCTCGGTCACGTCGGGGTCGTTCAGCCAGAGCACGACGTTCTCGGCGTGCCGCGCCTTGTCGAGCGGCACCAGCCTCACCTTCTCGCCTTCCCAGCCGTAAGCCATGCGGGAATCGTAAATGGTAAATCGTGAATCGTAAATAGAAAGAATCGCTTTTAACGATTTACGATTTACGGCTTTGTGTTAAGCTTCGGCCTTCCGCGGGTCCGGAGGGCCGCCTATGCGCAGACGAGAAGGCGACGGGTGCCCCGTGTGGGGCGCGTTGCAGGTGGTGGGCGACAAGTGGACGCTGCTGATCGTGCGCGACCTGGCGCGCGCCCCGCGGCGCACGTCCGAGCTTCTGGCGGGCTTGCAGCCCATCAGCAGCCGCACGCTGATGGACCGCCTGCGCGACATGGAGGCCGACTCGCTCATCGAGCGCCGAGACTTCCGCGGCAGCCCGCCGCACGTCGAGTACGCGCTGACCGAGCGCGGCCGACTCCTCACGCCGCTCCTCGACGCCCTGCGCGCGGCCGGCCATGCGCTCGGCTGCAACGGCTGTGAGGAGCGCCGCGAGCGCCACGGCGCCTACTGCGACGCCTGCCCTTCGACGGGACGAGCCCACGCGTCGCGCGCCTCGACCCGACACACGGACGACTCCATCGTGCTGCTCTGAGGCGGCGCGCCGCCACAAGTTAAGAACCTTTCTACAGCCCCTGCCGTACTTGAAGGCGAACCGCCGCCCCCGTAGCCTTCAGGCACCCGACACACGGCAAATTCTTTTTAAGAGGTCTTCCGCCGATGAGATTCCGACGCTTCGCCCTGCTCGTCTGTCTCCTCTTCACCTCACTCGCCCCGGCCGCCCCCGCGCAGACCGACGCCGCCTCCCGCGTCCGGCGCGTCGAGGGCGGGCTGCTGCCGCCCGTGCTCGTCAAGGGCCGGCCGGCGTGGACGATAGAGGAGCGCATGAGGCATTACAAGGTGCCCGCCGTCTCCGTCGCCGTCGTCAGGGACTTTAAAGTCGAGTGGGCGCGCGCCTACGGCGTGAAGGACGCGGAGACGGGTGAGCCCGCGACGGAGAAGACGCTCTTCCAGGCCGGCTCCATCAGCAAGCCCGTCGCCGCGATGGCCGCGCTCAAGCAGGTCGAGCTGGGCAAGCTCTCACTCGACGCCGACATCAACGACCGGCTCGCCTCGTGGAAGATTCCCGCCAACGACTTCACGGCCAAAAAGAAGGTCACGCTCGCCAACCTCCTCAGCCACACCGCCGGCCTGACCGTCCACGGCTTCCCCGGCTACGCCCCCGGCGAGAAGATTCCCACCGTCCAGCAGATTCTCGACGGCGCCGCGCCCGCCAACACCGCGCCCGTCCGCGTTGACCTTGAGCCCGGCACCAAGTACCGCTACTCGGGCGGCGGCACCACCGTCATGCAGCTCGCGCTGACCGAAACCCTGCGCAAGCCCTTCCCCGAAATCGCCAGGGAGACCGTGCTCGCGCCCCTCGGCATGAAGGACAGCACCTACGAGCAGCCGCTCCCGCCCGACTGGCTGAAGCGGGCCGCCGCCGGCCACCGCGCGGGCGGCTTCCCCGTCGAGGGCAAGCTCCACGTCTACCCCGAGATGGCCGCCGCCGGCCTCTGGACGACGCCGACCGACCTCGCCGCGTTCGGCATCGAAGTCCAGCTCTCGCTCCGGGGCAAGTCGAACAAGGTGCTCTCGAAGGCGATGGCCGAGCGGATGGTGACGCCCTTCGTCGAGGGCGGGCCGGGCCTCGGCTTCTTCCCCGAGAAGCACGGCCAGAGCCTCTACTTCGGCCACAACGGCGCCGACGAAGGCTTCCGCGCCATGCTCCTCATGCACCGCGACAAGGGCTACGGCGTCGCCGTCATGGTCAACTCCGACAGCGGCCAGATCATCGGCGAGGTCATGCGCGCGGTCGCCGCCGAGTACGGCTGGGACGAATACCTCCCGCCGGCCCTCGACCCCGTCAGCCTCCCGGCCGAAAAGCTGTCGGCCTTCGCCGGCCGCTACCTCGTCAACCCCGACCGCGTCCTCACCGTCACGCTCGAAGAGGGCCGCCTCTACGCGCAGCCGACGCAGTCGCCGAAGTTCGAGCTGATAGCCGTCTCCGAAAACTCCTTCGCCCGCACCGACGCCGACGTGCGCTACACCTTCGACGCGAGCGCCGACGGCAAGTCGCCTCGCCTCGCCGTCCTACAGGGCGGCCAGACCTCCAACGCGCCGCGCGCCGGGGACGCGCCGCTCATCCCGCTTGAGCTGCTGCTGGCGGGCAAGACCGAGGAGGCGCTGGCCGCCTACCGCAAGCTCAAGCAGGAGCAGCCGGCCCACACGGTCGTCTTCGAGTCGCGCCTGAACACCCTCGGCTACGAACTGCTGCGCCAGAAGAAGCTGCGCGAGTCGGTCGCCGTCTTCTCGCTCAACGCCGAGCTCTACCCGCAGTCCTTCAACGTCTACGACAGCCTCGGCGATGCTTACAGGGAGAGCGGCGAGAAGGAGCTTGCGATTAAGAACTACCGCCGCTCGCTCGAACTCAACCCCGCGAACAGGAACGCCACGGAGATGCTCAAGAAGCTTGAGGCGAAGCCGTAAGGCGACCCTTTTAAATATGGACGTGCGTAACTACAACCGGGGGGCGTGGGACCGTCAGGTCGAGGGCGGGAACGAGTGGACGCGGCCCGTCGGCCCCGAAGTGATAGAGGCCGCGAGGCGCGGTGAGTGGTCGGTCCTGCTGACGGAGACGAAGCCGACGCCGCGCGAGTGGTTCCCCGCCGAGATGACGGGCGTCGAAGTGCTCTGCCTCGCCTCGGGCGGCGGGCAGCAGGGGCCGGTGCTGGCGGCGGCGGGCGCGCGCGTCACCGTCTTCGACAACTCGCCCGCGCAGCTCGCGCAGGACCGCGCCGTGGCCGGGCGCGAGGGGCTTGAGCTAAGGACCGTCGAGGGCGACATGGCCGACCTCTCGGCTTTCGAGGGCGACAGCTTCGACCTCGTCTTCAACCCCGCCTCGAACCTCTTCGCGCCCGACGTGCGGCCCGTCTGGCGCGAGGCGTTCCGCGTGCTCCGGCGCGGCGGCGCCCTGCTCGCCGGCTTCCTGAACCCGTCCTTCTTCCTCTTCGGCACAGAGGGCGGCGAGGGCGACGACGGGCCGCGCGTCAAATACGCCCTGCCATACGCGGACACGTCCGACCTCACGCCAGAGGAGCTTGAGCGGCGCACGGCCGAGAGCGTCCCGCTGGAGTTCGGCCACTCGCTCACGGACCAGCTCGGCGGCCAGCTCGACGCGGGCTTCCGCATCACAGGACTCTACGAGGACCGCCACCGGGGCTTGCCCCTCTCGCGCTACACGCCGACCTACATCGCGACGCGCGCCGTCAAGCCTTGAATCTTGAAGACGGGGGTGAGGTAACTTGAGTGAAGCTTCGCCCCGCGGCGTGCGCGGAGGGTGGGGGCCGTGGCTGGCGGCCGGTGCGGTCCTGGCGGCGTCGGCCGCCGCGCTGCGGTGGCAGGGGCGGCTCTGGCTCTGCGCCTGCGGCAGCTTAAGGCCGTGGGTCGGCGACGCCTGGAGCCCCGACACCTCGCAGCACCTCTTCGACCCCTACTCCCTCACGCACGTCCTGCACGGCTTCGCCTTCTGCGGCCTGCTCGCGCTCGTCACGCCGCGCGCGGGCTGGCGCTTGCGCTTCGTACTCGCCGTCGCGGCCGAGGCGGCGTGGGAGGTTCTTGAGAACACCGCCTACGTCATCAACCGCTACCGCGAGACGACGGCCGCCCTCGGCTACAACGGCGACACCATCCTCAACTCGCTCGGCGACATCGCCGCCTGCGCCCTCGGCTTCCTCCTCGCCCGCCGCCTCGGCCTCCTCCGCACCGCCCTGCTCTTCATACTGACGGAGGCCGCCCTGCTCCTCTGGATCAGGGACAGCCTCCTTCTCAACATCCTTCTGCTTATCTACCCTTCGGAAACACTCCGCGCGTGGCAGGCGGGCCGCTAGCGGCTACGACTGAAGCTCGGTCGAGGGGCGCGTGTAGACGACGCCGACCTTCTGCGCGGTCTGCCCGTCGGGCTCGAACTCGTCCGGCTTGTTGGAGACGACCTCGCCCGAGGGCATGATGATGCTCGCGTGGTCGGCCGTGACGACCTCGCCCTGGATGGTGACTTCCTCGCCGGTCGGCGTCGGGACGGGCAGGGAGTCGAGGAAGCGTTCGGCGTCTATGGCGGCCATGCAGCCCGTCCCGGCGGCGGTGACGGCCTGTCGGTAGAACGAGTCCTGCGCGTCGCCGCAGGCGAAGACGCCGGGGATGTTGGTCGCCATCGAGCGGCCGGCCGTCCTGATGTAGCCCACGTCGTCCATCTCCAGCCAGCCCTTGAAGATGTCCGTGTTCGGCTTGTGGCCGATGGCGACGAAGACGCCCTCGCAAGGGAACTCCGACTCCGCGCCCGTCTGCGTGTCCCGCAGGCGCACGCCCGTCACGCCCGTCTCGGGCGAGCCGAGAATCTCCGTCAGCTCCGTGTTCCAGACGAAGTCGATCTTCGGGTTCTTGAACGCCTTATCCTGCATGATCTTCGAGGCGCGCAGGTGGTCGCGGCGGTGGACGAGCGTGACGCGCGAGGCGTAGCGCGTCAGGAAGTTGGCCTCCTCCATCGCCGTGTCTCCGCCGCCGACGACGACGATGGGCTTGCCGCGGAAGAAGAAGCCGTCGCAGGTGGCGCACGCCGAGACGCCCATGCCCCCGAGGCCCTGCGGGGCCGGCGCCTCGCCCGGAATCCCGAGCCACTTCGCCGACGCGCCCGAGGCGACTATCAGCGTCTCGGCCTTGATCTCGTGCTCCTCGGTCCAGAGCGTGAAGGGCCGCTCGCTCAGGTCAACCTTCTCGATGAAGGCGGTCAGAAACTCCGTGCCGAAGCGCTTGGCCTGCTCCTCGAACTGCTGCATCAGCTCCGGCCCCTGGATGCCTTCGGCGAAGCCGGGGTAGTTCTCGACCTCGGTCGTGATGGTGAGCTGGCCGCCGGGCTGCGGGCCGTGGACGACGAGGGGCTTCAGGTCGGCGCGGGCCGCGTAGATGGCGGCGGTCAGTCCGGCCGGGCCGGAGCCGATGATGACGACCTCTCTGTGCAGTGTATTCTTCGACATGTGGACGATTTTAACCCTCCTCGGGGGTTCAGGTCTGTAACCGCGCTTACAGCCGGGGCCGGCTTGAAGGTAGCGTTTTCGTTCGTGCGTGTAGTATAACTTTTCGCGAAGACGGAGTCGAATTTGAGCCCTTCCCGCCTCGCTTACACCGCTTGAGCGCGTCGCACGAACACACTGAGCAGGAAGAGACTGAAGGCGCGCCCTTCGAGGCCGTCGCCGTGCTCGGCGCGGGGACGATGGGCCTCGGCATCGCGCAGGTCGCGGCCTCAAGCGGCTTCCGCGTCGTGCTGCGCGACCTCGGCGAAGATTTGCTCTCGCGCGCCCTCGGCCGCATCGAATCCAACCTCTCGAAATCGGTCGCGCGCGGCAAGATGACGGAAGACGAGCGCGCCCGGGCGCTCTCCCGCATCCGCACGACGACGCGCATGGAGGAGACGGCCGGAGCCCAACTCTTCGTCGAGGCCGTGCCCGAGCGGCTGGACCTCAAGCGCGAGACGCTGCGCGCCGTCGAGGCCGTGAGCGCCGGCCCCTTCGTCTTCGCCACCAACACGTCCTCCCTCTCCATCACCGAAATCGCCGAGGGCGCCCGCGAGCCCGGAAGCGTCGCCGGCATGCACTTCTTCAACCCCGTCCACCTGATGCGCCTCGTCGAGATAGTCGTCGGGCGCGAGACCACGCAAGAGACGGTCGAGGCGGTCGCCGCGGTGGCGCGGAGGATGGGGAAGGAGCCCATCGTCGTCCGCGACGTGCCCGGCTTCGCCTCCTCGCGCCTCGGCGTCACGCTCGGGCTCGAAGCGATGCGGATGGTCGAGGAGGGCGTGGCGAGCGCGAAAGATATAGATACGGCGATGGAACTCGGTTACAATCACCCCATGGGCCCGCTCCGCCTGACTGATCTCGTCGGCCTCGACGTGCGGCTCCACATCGCGGAATATCTACACGAAAGGCTCGGCGCCGAACGCTTCCGCCCGCCCGACATCCTGCGGCGCATGGTCTCGGAGGGCAAGCTCGGCAAGAAGACCGGCGAGGGATTCTATAAGTGGGAGGCGGAGTAGCCACACTCCTTTTATGAGTCGGCCGACGAACGAAGAGAGACGATTCGCGCTGAGGATGGCGCTCAGGCTGCCGGTCGTCGTGTCGGGGCGCGCCGAGGACGGCTCGGCCTGGAGCGAGCCGACCGAGACGGACGACATCTCGACGCTGGGCGCGCTCTTCCACCTCAACCAGAAGGTGGCGCGCGGCGACCAGCTCTACCTGCGCGCCCACCGTCCCGACGGCTCGCCCATCGAGGCCACGGCCCGCGTCGTCCGCATCGCCCCGGCCATCTACGGCACGGCCCGCGTCGGCGTCCAGATCGTGGAGCCCTCAGACAACTGGCTCCGCCTCTTCGTCTCCTGGGTCGCCGACGAACAGCAGACTTCCTCGCCCGAGGGCGACAAACAGTAAATACAAGTGACGACTGATAGTTGACGGGTGACGGGCAAGGGACTTCTTTCTCGTCACCCGTCATCTCTTTTGGAGGAGATAATGGCATCTTACGAGACTCTACTGGTCGAGCGGCGCGGGCGCGTCGGCCTCATCACCATCAACCGGCCCGACAAGCTGAACGCGCTGAACATCAAGACGCGGGCGGAGGGCGCCGCCGCCTTCGAGGAGTTGAGGGAGGACGAGTCGGTGCGCGTCGTCGTCATCACGGGCGCGGGCGAGAAGGCGTTCGTCGCGGGCGCCGACATCGCCGAGTTCGAGGGCCGCACGGCCGTCACCCAGCGCGACGTGATGACGGCCCGCTCGCTCTTCACCGCCATCGACACCTTCCCGAAGCCGGTCATCGCCATGATTAACGGCTACTGCCTCGGCGGCGGCTGCGAGCTGGCGCTCTCGTGCGACCTGCGGGTGGCGAGCGAGGCGGCGCGCTTCGGCCAGCCCGAGATCAAGCTCGGCATCATCCCCGGCGGCGGCGGCACCCAACGCCTCACGCGCCTCGTCGGCGAGGGCAAGGCGATGGAGATGATCCTGACGGGCGACATGATCGACGCCCAGACGGCGCTGCGCCTCGGCCTCGTCAACACGGTCGTCCCGGCCGCGGACCTGGAGGCGAAGACGCTGGAGCTCGCCAACCGCATCGCCGAGATGAGCCCCGTCGCGCTCCGCATGGCGAAGGAGGCGGTCAAGGCCGCCTCGCGCTCGAATCTGGACGAGGGCCTGCGGCGCGAAGTCGATCTCTTCGCCCTCTGTTTTTCGAGCGAGGACAAGGACGAGGGCGTCCGCGCCTTCCTCGAAAAGCGGAAGCCGGAATTTAAGGGACGCTAACACGAAAAAGTGACAGTTCGCGGAATACTGCGCGAACATTAGACGGTACCTTGCACTCGTCAAGGGGGAACACTGTGGTTCCGGTTTCGGGGGAACGCCGGTGCTACAGTTACGATAGTCACAAACCTTGTCCCAAGGCGTAAGGGGGAAGCGCCGGGACAAGGTTTTTGACTTTTTGGCGTCGCCCCTCTCGTTTGCGGATTATTCGGCCGCTATGTTATTTTGAGGTCCGCCCGCATAGGGGCGGATTTGAAAAGCGAGGGGCCGTAGCTCAGCTGGGAGAGCGCTTGAATGGCATTCAAGAGGTCAGCGGTTCGATCCCGCTCGGCTCCATCGAAGGTATCAACAAAGTAGAGGGCGGACCCCACGCAGGTCCGCCCTCTTTTTTTCGCGATTTGTTCGATGTCTGGAAAACTCCTCGCGCTTCTGCTCGCCGCCGCGTCCGCCTGCTGCCTTTCGGCTTGCGTCGCCGAACAGCCCCCCGCCGCACAACCTCCGCCCTCGCCGCAAGCCTCCGCCGCGCCGACACTTATAACAACTCCGACGCCCGAGCCGGCCCCGACGCCCGACGGCACTGCCGCCTTCCCCTCCCCCGAACCGGCCGGCAAACTTGATGCTTACCTCGACGCCGCCGCGCGCACTCTCGACCCGAGGCAGCAGGCGGCGCTCGCCAAAATCCCCGAAACCCCGCGCCGCCTGCTCGCCCTCCGCGGCTACTTGCGCGCGGGCGACCCCGGCGCCAGGTGGTCCTGGACCGACGAGGAGGTCGCCCGCTACAAGACGACGGCCGAGTACCGCGCCGCCCTGGCCGAAGTGGAGAAGGTGAAGACGGCTTTCGCGTTGCTTTATCCCGGCTACGCCCTGCACGTCAACACGGAGGTCCGCAGCCTCGACGAACAGCTCAAGGGCTGGAACCGCGCGGAATCGGTCGGCGCGGCCGGCGAGGAACTGCTCGCCGCCAGCCGGCGCGAGCTTGAAGCCCCCGCCTACAAAGAGCCGCCGGACGACGAGGGCGCCGCGCGCTTCAGGCGTTTTCTAAAAGAACAGCGAGTCGGCCGGACGCCGACGATTGCCCTGCCCGGCCTCTCGCCGCACGGGCAGGGCCGCGCCTTCGACTTCCAGGTGATGCAGGGCGGCCGAATCCTCGCCGACACCTCCTCCGGCTCGGTCGCCTCGCGCTGGGACGAGCCCGGCTGGACCGAACGTTTGAAGGAGGCGGTCGCCCAGTCCGGCGCACGCATGACCGGCCCCCTCGCATCGCCCCGCGAGCCATGGCATTACACCTACACCCCTTGAAGGCGTCTGGCATCGTAATTGTGTGACCGGGGGTTAAAACGTCAGAAGGTGTACGGTTATGAAAATTCTTGTGACGGGCGGGACGGGCGTCATCGGCCGGGGCGTCATCCCGGCGCTCCTGAAATCGGGCCACGAAGTGAGGCTGCTCTCGCGCCACGCCGAGGCGGACGCCAGGGAGTGGCCGCGCGACCGAATCGAGCCCTTCGAGGCCGACGTGACCGACCCGGCCGGCTTGCGCGGCGCGGCCGAAGGCTGTGAGGTTGTCGTACACATCACCGGCATCGTCGAGGAGTCGCCGCCCGAAGTGACCTACGAGCGCGTCAACGTGCAAGGGACGCGCAACATGCTCGACGCGGCACGGGAGGCGGGCGTCCGCCGCTTCGTCTACGTCTCATCGCTCGGCGCCGACGCGGGCGAGTCCGCGTACCACCGCTCGAAGCTCGCGGGCGAGCAGGCCGCCCGGAGTTTCGGAGGCGAGTGGGTCGTCCTCCGGCCCGGCAACGTCTACGGCCCCGGCGACGAGGTCATCACGACGCTGCTCAAGATGGTGAGGGCGCTGCCGGCCGTGCCCGTGGTGGGCGAAGGCGGCCAGCGTTTCCAGCCCGTCTGGTACGAGGACTTCGGCGAGGCGGTCGCGCGCGCGTGCAACATGGAGGGCTTGTCGGGCCGCGTGCTCGAAGTCGCGGGGCGCGAGGTGACGAGCACCAACGACCTCATCGACCGCATGTCGAAGCTGACGGACCGTAGCCCCGCGCGCATCCCCGTGCCCTCGTTCCTCGCCTCGCTCGGCGTCAGCCTCGCCGGCATGGGCTCGGTCGGCTCGACGCTGGCGTCGCTGCTCGGCGTCGGCCTCCCGCTCAACGAGGCGAAGCTGACGATGCTCCTCGAAGAGAACCTGATACGCGAGGGCCGGCCGAACGCCTTGACCGAGGTCTTCCACGTCGAGCCGACCGGCCTGGACGAGGGCCTGCGCCTGCTCGCCGACTCCGTGCCCGAGCAGTTGCCGGACGAGGGGACGGGCGGGCTTGAGAGGAAGCGTTTCTGGGCCGACATCTCGGGCACGGCGCACACGCCGCAAAGCCTTCTGAAACTCTTCCGCGAGCGCGTGCAGGAGATCATGCCGATGGAGTTCGCGGCCGAGCCCGGCGCGCCGCGCACCATCAAGCGCGGCCTGACGCTGACGGCCTCTTTGCCCGCGCGCGGCCACATCCAGATGAAGGTGGTCGAGGCCAACGAGCGTCGCGTCACCCTGGCGACCGTCGAGGGCCACCCGCTCGCGGGCGTCGTGCAGTTCAGCGCCTCGCGCGAGGGCGGGGCCGTCCGCTTCCTCGTCGAGATTCACGCGCGCGCCGCCAACGCCATCGACTGGCTGGCGATGAGCACCGTGGGGGCGCCGATGCAGGACGCGAACTGGGTGCAGGTCGTTGAGCGCGTGGTGGGCGCGAGCGGAGGCGAAGCGCCCGCGGGCGTGCAGAGCGAGTCGGAAGTTTTAGACGAGCAGGAGGCCGCGCAGGCCGAGAAGCGCATCCAGAAGCTCGTCACCGGCAACCGCCGCGCCGAGAACACGCGGAAGGTCGAGGCCGGCCCCCGCGCCGGCGTCCGCCAGAGGCCGCCCGCGCCGAACAGGGAGGAAGATGAAGGAGGCGCGGTCGAAACTCTCGGCAACGCCGCGCGCTCCGCCACGGCCGTCGCCGCGAACCTCATCTCGTCCGTCGGCAAGGCGGTGAAGAAGGACGACGAATGATCTATTTGAAGACTCTCTTTAAAGCCGACCGCGCCGCCCAGTAGCCGCACATGCCGTGGACGCCGCCGCCGGGCGGGGCCGAGCTTGAGCAGATGAAGAGTCGTTCGTTCGGCGTCGAGTAGGGGTCGAGGCGGGGGATGGGGCGCGCGAGGAATTGCCAGATGGTGTTGGCGCCGCCGCCGATGTCGCCGCCGATCATGTTCCAGTTGTGCCGCTCGACGGCGACGGCCGTCATCGTGTGGCGCGCGCGAACGAGGTCGCGGAAGCCGGGCGCGAAGCGTTCTATCTGCCGCTCGATGCGCTCCGTCATGTCCGCGTCCGAGCCGTGCGGGACGTGGCAGTAGGCCCAGCCCGTCTGCTTGCCCTCGGGCGCGCGCGTCCGGTCGAACAGGCTCTGCTGCGCGACGAGGACGAAGGGCCGCTCGGGGTGCTTCCCCTCCCACGCCTCGCGCTCGCCCGCCGCTATCTCCTCGAACGTCCCCGCGACGTGGACCGTCGCCGCCCTGCGACACTCCGGCGCCCTCCACGGGATCGGCCCGTCGAGCGACCAGTCAATCTTGAAGACGCCCGGCCCGTAACTGTACTCCGAATACTTCTTCCTGAACCCCGAAGGCAACTGCTCGCCCGCTATCTGCACTATCTGCCTCGGCGACAAATCGAAGAGCACGCAGCGCGACTGAGGGATGTCGGCCAGCGAACTCACCGGGTGGCCCGTCCTTATCTCGCCGCCCAAACTCTTAAGGAGCGCGGCGAGCCCGTCAACAATCTTCTGCGAGCCGCCGCGCGCGCACGGCCACGCGACCGCGTGCGCCACGAGCGCCAGCACCAGCCCGAACGAGGCCGTGCCCCACTTGTCTAAGGGAACGACCGAGTGGGCGGCGCAGCCGGCGAAGATGGCCCGCGCGCGCGGGCCGCGAAAGCGCGCCTTCGCCACCGACTCGCACGAGCGGAGTCCCAACAGCCCGAATCTCAACATGAGGAACGGGTGGCGCGGGAACCTGACGGGCTTGAGGATTTCCTCGAAGAACGCCTCGGGGTCGCGCAGGAACGGCCGCATCAAACTCGCGTAAGCCTCCCTGTCCTCGCCCAGCGTCTCGCCCGTCGCCTCCAGAGACCTCTGCATCAACGCGGCCGTGCCGTCATCGAACGGGTGCGCGAGCGCGGCCTCGGAATCAACCCACTCGACGCCCCACTTCTCAAGGCCGAGCGTTTTAAAATAGGGGGAGACGACGCCCATCGGGTGAATCGCCGAGCAGATGTCACTGACAAAGCCCGGCTCGGTCAGCTCGGCCGAGCGCGCGCCGCCGCCGATGGTCTCCTTCGCCTCAAGGACGCACACCTTGAGCCCCGCACGCGCAAGCTCCACCGCCGCGCTCAGCCCGTTCGGCCCCGACCCCACCACGACCGCGTCGAAAGATTCCATCGTCCCCTTCCCCCGAAGCCTTAACATTTTCGCCGCACACCCGAAACGCCCGCGCAACTTGCTTCGCCAATACTACCGAATCGCCCGCGCTATGTCTCCGACGATTTAAAAACCCTTGACGGAGGTTTCAACCGACCATGCCCGAAGAGGACTCGAAAAGCGACGAGCTGACGGCCGAAGAGATCGGCGAGCAATCAATCTACGAGGGCGAGACCGAGATGCAGAGCCGCATCCTGCGCGGCGACGAATCGCAGGGCGACCCCGACTCGCGCGACGTGGCCGGCGCCACGGCCGTCCGCGACACGCCGGAGGAGCGCACAGACCGCGACACGCAGCACCGCGACTCCGAGAGCCCGGCCGAGCGGACGGAGAAGTGAAGGGACTTTATGCTTCTTAAAGACAGGGTGGCCGTCGTCACGGGCGCCGGCTCCGGCATCGGCAAGGCCGCGGCGCTCCTGCTCGCCCGCGAGGGCGCGCGCGTCGGCGCTCTCGGGCACACGGAAGAGGAGCTACAGGAGACGGTCGAACAGATAAAGCGCGAGGGCGGCGAGGACATCGCGCTCGTCGCCGACGTGTCGGACCCGGAGCAGATGCGCCGGGCCACCGAGCGCGCCGCCGAAGAGTGGGGCCGCATCGACATCGTCTTCGCCAACGCGGGCGTCAACGGCGTCTGGGCGCCGATTGAAGAGCTTGAGCCGGAGGAGTGGGACAAGACGCTCTCCGTCAACCTCAAGGGCACGTTCCTCTCGGTCAAGTACGCCGTGCCTTATCTGAAGCGGCGCGGCGGCTCGGTCGTCATCACCTCCTCGGTCAACGGCACGCGGATGTTCAGCAACACGGGCGCGACGGCCTACGCCTGCTCGAAGGCGGCGCAGGTGGCCTTCACCAAGATGGTCGCCCTTGAGCTTGCGCCGGCCAAGGTCCGCGTCAACGTCATCTGCCCCGGCGCCATCGAGACCGACATCGACGCGAACACGGAGAAGCGCGACCTCGAAAAAATCTCGCCGCCCGTCGAGTTCCCCGAGGGCAAGGTGCCCCTGACGCACGGCGAGCCCGGCACCTCCGAGCAGGTCGCGCAGCTCGTCCTCTTCCTCGCCTCCGACGCGTCCTCGCACATCTCCGGCACGGAAATCTGGATAGACGGCGCGCAGTCTCTTCTTCAGGGATAAGAACGGGCGGGCTACTCGACTTCGTCCGCGAGGCGGGTCCAGACTTCGGTGAACTTCTCAAGGTCGGGGCGCGTGCGCTCAAGGACGCGGCGGCTGTCCATGTAGGCGGCCCAGTGCGGCGTGTTCGTCAGCGCCTCCTGCGTGTCCTCGCCGAGCGCCTGCGCCATGAGGGCGACGAGGTCCTGCGTGACGCGCGTGTGTTCGAGGAGCGCCTGGATGATGTTGTAGGCCAGCCGCGCCTGCTCGAACGCCAGGCCCTGCGGCGCGCGCGCCCGCTCCCCGCCTTCCGCCTCCGACATCACTCGCCCCCTTCGTACCAACTGCCGCGCACGAGCGGCAGGCCCGCGACGTGCGCACCGCACAGCTCCGCGTCGCCGTCGAAAAGCTTGAGTTCCGTGCCCGGCGCGAGGCGGTCGTACTTGACGAGCGCGAGCGCGACTTCGCGGTTGAGGCGCGGCGAGAAGACGGTCGAGGTGATGCGCCCGACCTCGCGTCCGTCGGCGCAGTCGCGCAGCCGCGGGTCGGCCGGCGCGTCGAGCCCGCGGTCGAAGATGACGCCCGTCAGCTTCTTCGCCACGTGGCCGCGCCAGTGGATGCGCGCGATGATCTCCTGCCCCGTGTAGCAGCCTTTGGTGTAGCTGACCGCCTCCGCTTCGTCCGCGACTTCGAGCACGACGTTCGCGTCCGAGGCGTCAACGCCGTAGCGCGGGACGCCGGCCTCGACGCGCAGGACTTCGAGCGCCCGAGCGCCCGCCGGCCTCGCGCCCGACGCGGCGAGCATGTCCCGGAGAGCTTCCTTCCGCTCGCGCGCCACGAAGAGGTCGAAGCCGTCCTCGGCCGTGTGCGTCGCGCGCGCGACTTCGACCGTCGAGTTGTCGAACGTCGCGGCCGCGACGACGCCGCGCCCCGTCGCGGCCGCCGCCGGGCCGAGCGTTCGGGTCATCACTTCGAGCGCGCCCGCGCCCTGTACGGTCAGGCACGCGGTCTCCGGCGTCAGGTCGCGGACGAAGAAGTCGCCGGCCAGCGTGAAGCGTTCGAGGTCGCGGAGCAGACGGGCGTAGGTCTCGGCCTCGGTGTCGAAGAGGAAGCGGTCGCCGCGGCGGAAGACGCGCACGAGCGCGACGAGGCGCCCCTGCGGGTTCGGGAAGGCGGCGTGCATCCAGGCGCCTTCGGCGAGCGCGGCCACGTCGTTCGTCACCATCCCGTTCAAAAACTTGACGGCCTCGCCGCCCCACACCTCGACGCGGCCGCGCGCCGACAAGTCGAACAGCCCCGCCGCGCCGCCGCGCACGGCCTCGTACTCCGCGCGCCAGTCGCCGGACGAGTCGGGCTGACTCTTAACTGCTTCGTTCATGGGAGGAATGCTACTTGTTCAGCTTTTCGAGTTCCGCGCGCAGGGCGTCGTAGTCGGCCTTGTCGCCGGCCTTGAAGGCGAGGTTGACGTAGCGCACGACGCCGTCCTTGTCGATGATGTAGATGGTGCGCTTGTTGAAGCCGTACTGCTCCATGTAGCTGTCGTACATCTTGGCGACGCGGTGGTCGTGGTCCGAGAGCAGCGGGAACTGGAGGTTGTGGTGCTTGGCCCACTCCTGGTGCGAGAAGACGTAGTCGCCGCTGATGCCGAGCACGGTCGCGTTGAGCTTGGAGAGTTCGGCGAAGGTGTCGCGGAAGGTGCAGACCTCCTTCGTGCAGCCGCCCGACCAGTCGGCCGGGTAGAAGGCGAGGATGACGTTCTTGCCGCGCAAAGAGGAGAGCGACATCTGCTCGGCGGGCTTCATGAAGATGCCCTCCTGCGTGGCGTAAGGGAGCTTGAAGTCGGGCGCGGGCGAGCCGACCTTCGGGGCGGCCGCCGAACCGGAAGCGGCGGCGTGGTTCGCGTGACCGGCGTCGGCCGGCTTGCCCGTTTGCGCCGTCTGCGCGGCGGCCGCGGCGGCGGCCAGGAGGACGAGCGCGGCGGCGATTGACAGGCGAGCGTTTAGGATTCTTTTCAGCATGGCTTTCATTACCTTTTAAGGGCTGCGGCCGGCGAGGCGGAGCGCCCGCGCGACCGACTTGTAATCTTCGAGCTGCGCGGCCTCGCGGCGGTGCGAGGCGAGCACCTGCGGGCTCGGGTGGTAGAGAGGCACGAGCAGGCGTCCGTGCCAGCCGTGGACCTCTCCGGCGTTCTCCTTGAGCGTGAGCGGATGATAATGGATGGCCCGGAGGGCGGCAAGCGACACCGCCCCGAGCGTGACGACGACCGAAGGGTCAATCACCTCTATCTGGCGGCGCAAAAACTCCGAGCAGTTCGTGACCTCCTCGCGCGCCGGCTTGCGGTTGGCGCCCGACGCCGTGCGCGGGTTACAGAGGGCGGCGTTCGTGATGAAGAGTTCCTCGCGCGAGAGCCCGACCGAGGCGATGAAGCGCGAGAAGTTGCGGCCCGACTGGTCGCCCGAGAAGGGCACGCGCGTGCGGTCGCCGCCCTGGCGGCCGGGCGCCTCGCCGACGAACATGACGCGCGCGCCGGGCCGCCCGTTGCTCTCGCTCAGCACGGCCGAGCGGCCGCACATCGCCGGGCACCTGCGGCACGCGGCCGCCTCCGTGACGAGCGCCGCGAACTCGGCCGCACGCGGCGCCGCCTCCTCTGCCTTAACCCCGACTCTCACTTCGCCACCCCGACGCGAACCCGAGCGCGGGCGGACTACTTGACGACCGTGATGTCGCGCGCGGTCGAGTTGTAGCCGCCGTTCTCGACGAGGCTGCCGGCCTTGTCAACCAGCTCGACCTTGACGGTGTGCTTGCCGGCCGCCCAGCCCGCGAGCCAGATGGGCGCCCACTTGTCTATGTATTTGGCCTCGCCGCCGTCCACGGAGTAGCGGACGCGGTAGTCGCCTCCGTCGCCCCGGAGCTTCGCGTTCGAGAGCCAGAAGTCGATCATGATGGCGTCGGCGTCCGGCCCCTTGTACTCGCCCTTCGGGCGGCTGTAGGTCAGGAGCGGCTTCGACCTGTCAACCGCGCCGCCCGTGCTCGAAGCCACCTCCTTGCCCTCGGGGCTCGCGGCGGGCGAGGCCGAGGGCGAGGCCATCCTCTCGCCGGTGGCGGTGGTCGTCGGCTTGGTCGCGTCGCCGCCGCCCTTCACCTCGAACGTCACCATCTGGAAGGAGCCGTCGTTCTTGTAGCTCTCGTGCCAGGGGCGCGAGGCGAAGACGCGCAGGGTGTGTTTGCCCTCGGAGACGTTGCGCAGCTCGAACGGCTGGTCGAGGTTGTAGTAAGCCTCGTAGGGCTGGTTGTCGAGGATGACGTGGATGTGGTTGCCCATTCCGGTGGCCGGGTCCTTGTGCGGCATGTAGCCCTTGAGGTCGCCGGAGATTTGGAGCTTGACGGGGACGGTCGAGCCGTTGACGGTCGAGCCCTCGCGCGGCTCGACGATGCGCACGGCGGGCGCGGCCGCGTCCTGCTCGCCGCGCTGCGCCGACTGGTCCTTGATCTTCTGCGGGCGCTCGACCTCGGAGAGCGCCTGCTGGGCGGCGGGCGTCGAGGCGGGCGAGGCCGCGGCCGAGGCGTTGGAGTTGGAGTTGGCGCCGCGGTTGGCGTTCATGTCCGAGGAGCAGCCCGAAGTCAGGGCCGCGAGCGCGCAGCAGACGAGTGCGATTCGAGAGAGTCTCATCAGTTCCTCCGGTATAAACGTGTGAAAGTTTCGGGGCAATTATAACCCTCGGACGCGGGCGCGGGCGAGACGCCGGAGCCGCACGGCCCCGCGCCTCGCCCGCGTCCTCGTGAATCTCCGCCCCGCTTAACGCGTTTCGGCCGCCGCGGCCGGGCGCGCGTTGACGCCCTGCTTGAGCCGGCCCTCGACGGCCGCCCAGTCGATGTTCGAGAAGAACGCCTCGATGTACTTGGGCCGCTCGGCCGGCTTGTAGTCGAGCAGGAAGGCGTGCTCCCACACGTCCATCACGAGGACGGGGGCGAAGCCGGCGACGTTGCCGACCTCGTGGAGCGTGATCCAGTGGTTCGAGAGCGTCTCGTTGACGGGGTCCTGGTAGCAGACGGCCCAGCCGACGCCGCGCATCTTGCCGACGGAGACGAAGTCGGCCTTCCACACGTCGTAGCTGCCGAAGGACTGCTCGGCGAGGCGGCGGAACTCCGACCTGCTCTCGGGGTCGGTCGTCGTCGAGCCCTTCTTCATGTTGCCGAAGTAGTACTCGTGCAGGACCATGCCGTTGTACTCGAAGCCCATCCGGCGCGTCAGCTCCGAGTAGGCGGGCATCTCCTCCTGGTCCACTCGGCCGTCGCGCAGGAACTCCGTGATCTTCTGCGTCAGCGTGTTGGTGTTCGTGACGTAGCCCTCGTAGAGCTTGAAGTGCATCTCCAGCGTCCGGTCGGAGATGCCGTTCAGGCCGCTCAGATCGAACTGCCTGGGCTTGTAAACCTTAACGTTCGTCATACCGCTCCTCCTTGATGATTGCGAAACCTCTGCGAGGTTTTTTGTCTGTGGCCGGATTATAAACGCAAAGGGGCCGCGCCCGCATACCGCAGGCGCGGCCCCGCTCGCCGAGTGACGCGGACCCTTTACTTCCCGAACATCACGTAGTCGCCGTGCGACGTGCCCATGAAGAAGAGCATCGGGAGCGAGAGCCAGGCGTTGGTGCGCGAGGCGAGGAAGGCTTGCCGCGCGAGCTCGGGCGGGGCGGCCTGCCCCGAGACCGTGCCGGCGATGATGCGCTTCTGCGCGCGCCAGATGATGCCCCAGACGTTGAGGAACATGAAGATGCCCAAAGCGCCGCCGATGCCGATGGAGTAGGTCTTGTTGCTGCCGTACTCGCCGAGGCGCGAGCTGAGCCACCAGACGATGACGACCGACATCACGATGACGAGCAGCGCGACGACCGCCGCCAGAATCTTCCCGTCCTTCGTCAGCTTCGGCAGCAGGACGTAGAAGACGGCCCAGAAGGCGACGCTGATGAGCAGCCAGACGAGGAGGATGAGCCAGACGTTATCGCGGGCGTTGCGGGCGTCGCCGTTGAGGATGTACATGGCGTAGTACATGAGCCCCGCCACGACCGTCACGACGGCGCCCCAGCGGAAGTACCAGAGCGCGGGCGGCATCAGGGCGGGCACGACCGTCTTCTTCGTCGGCGCGTCGAGCCCCTTCATGAAGTTGACGTTGACGAGGTTGAAGAAGTAGAGCATGCCGATCCACGCGATGCCGGCGACGAAGTGCGTCCAGCGCACGATGATGCGCGCCAGCTCGCCCGCGCTCGGCGCGTGGAAGATGTCGTCCTGGAACATCCCGAGGCTCACCGGCAGGTGAAGGATTGACTCGAACATCTCTGTCCTCCAATCGCGAATCGAATTGTGTTATACGGCGCGTGAGGTTAGCACAAAAGCGGCCGCCCCGGCGCAAGAATTTGCCGGGGCGGCCCTTTCGCGTCCGAGTGTCCGGCGGCGCGCCTCAGTCGCTGGCGCCGGTCTTCGCCTGCTGCGTCAGCGCCTTCGGGTCGTAAGGGGTCTTCAGGTACTCCTTCGCCACGCTCTGGGCGTTGTCGAACTCGATGCCGGACTCCAGCGCCTTGTTGTAGGCGTTGACGGCGCGGGCGCGGTCGCCCTTGGCGTCGTAGGCGTTGCCCATCTTGATGTTCGCCCACGCCTCGATCCAGGTCGGGCGGAGGTTGCCGTCGAGCGCGGCCTTGAAGTTCTCGATGGCCGGGTCGTAGTTCCGCTGTTCGAGGTAGATGAGGCCGAGGTTGTAGTAGACCCAGGAGTTCGAGCGGTCGAGCTTCAGGGCCTCTTCGAGCTGGCGCTGCGCCTCGATGTACTGCCCCTCGCGGAACAGCTCAAGGCCGCGCCGCGCCACGACCGAGACCCTCAGCTCGTCCGACGTGCGCAGCACCTTGTTGTTCGGGTCGACGATGACCTCAAGGGGCTTGCCGGCCGACTCGAAGTCGAAGTCCTCGCTCTTGTCGGCGACGTAGACGGTCGTCAGCACGTCGTCGCCCTCGGCGCGGAGCTGCACCTCGACGGGCAGCTTCAAATTCTCCATGTTCTGCCTGACGGTGCCGCGCGCGCGGAACTTGCCGGCCTTCGTCCTGATGATCTGGTAGTCGGACGAAAACTCCGGGACGCCCGTGCCCTCGACCCAGCGGGCGAAGAAGTAGCGCATGTTGTCGCCGTTGACGGCCGAGGCCAGCCGCTCGAAGTCATCGACCGAGGCGTTCTTGCCGCGGAACTCCGTGAAGTAGCGGCGCATCAACTGGTCGAACTTGTCCGGCCCCATCGCCTCGCGCAGCATCCTGAAGACCATCGCGCCCTTGTAGAAGACGACGGCCTGGTAGGCGGCCGACTGGTCGTCGAGCGTCGAGGGCGCGCGGACGATGGAGGCCGACTGCTCGAACATCAGGGCGCGCTCCAGCATGTCGCGCTGCGCCGTGTCGAGGGCCGCGCCCTGCAAGCGGTTCTCGCGGAAGGCGAAGGAGCTCCACTCGGCCAGCCCTTGGGAGAGCCACGCGTCGTCGAAGGACTTGAGGCCGACCGTCAGGCCCCACCACTGGTATGCGACCTCGCGCAGCAGCCGCTCGTCGAGCGCCATCTGCCGGGCGCCCGAGAAGAAGCGGGGCGAGAGGAACTGGACGCCGGGCGCGGCGTAGGCGTCGAGGCTCGCGTCGTCGATCTGCACGACCGTGTAGCGCGTGCCGAAGGCGGGCTGGCCGTACTTCTGCGTGTAGAACTGGAGGGCCTCGCCGACGAGCTGCGCGTAGGGCTCGATGTAGCGCTCGTTGCCGGGCTGGACGTGGAAGGCCAGCTCGAAGCCGTTCATCCGCAGCAGGCGCGAGATGAAGCGCCCGGCGGCGAAGTTGCCGACCAGGGCTGGCTGGCGCGTGACGAAGCGGTAGGAGACTTTGCCGCCCTTCGCCTGCGGCGCGACCGCCTCGTCCGACGCCCCGGCCACCTCGTAGCCCGAGGGGAGCGTCAGCGTGATGTCGGACGTGGCGCGGTCGGCGGCGTACTCGTGGAAGGGGAACCAGCGGCCCGCGTACATCAGGTAAGAGAGCTCGGGGCCGACGTAGGCGAGGCGCCGGGTGGCGAGCGGCCCGCCCTCGGGCGTGACGAGCGCGCCCGCCCAGCGGAAGCGGAGCGTCTGGGGCTGGCCCGCGGGGACGACTTCGCCGAGGTCGATGCGGACGTGCGGCCCGATGGTGTCGAGGCCCGCCTGGTCCTGCACGAAGTTGGTGAGCTGGCGGCCGTTGCGCTCGACGGACTCGATCTTGAGCGAGCCGTTCAGCTCGAAGACGACCGTGCGCGTGTTGTCGAGCGGCGTGAAGGTCACGTCGCCCGCGGCCGTCAACTGGTGCTGCGCGGGGACCAGCTCGGCCTCGATGCGGTAGTTGTTAACGTCGAAGCGGGCGCGCTGGCCGGGCTGCAAGGGCGTCTCGGCAATTTGCGGCCTGGGCGCGGGGGTCGGCGTCGGCGCGGGGGTAGGCGTGGGCCTCGCGGCGGGCGTCGTCTGCCGGCGCGGCGCGGGGCGGCGGCCGCCGGGCTGTGCCGAGGCGGGCGCGGCGAAAGAGGCGAGCGCCAGCGCCAGGAGCGTGTAGTTAAAGAGTTTTCTCATCGGTGGAGTTTCCCAGGTCGAACGATACGCCCGATATGATTCCCTGACAACTTTTCAGGCCCGTGCCCGGCAGCCGGGGCGTCTGGTTTCAGCTTTGTGGGCAAGTTTTTGATGTCCGCTCGGGCGCACTCGTTGTACGGGCGGGCAGGGCAAGCACTTGACAGGGCGCGGGGCGGCCCTTCATGCTCGG
>DATHBF010000215.1:0-1714 GCA_035296285.1 Pyrinomonadaceae bacterium
GCCCGCCGTCGGTGTTGACCTGAGCACCAGCAGCATCCTGCCGGACGTCTTTGACCGCTTCGGCTCCGTCCAGACGGCGCACGGAACCTACGGCTACATCCGCATCCGCACCTTCAACGTGAGCCCCGCTCCGTTCGTCCGCGAGTTCGTCAGGCTCCTCTCCCAGCTCCCGCAGGAGGGGCTGATCCTGGACGTGCGCGGCAACGGCGGCGGCATCATCTCGGCGGGGGAGACGCTGCTCCAGACGCTGACGCCCAAGAAGATCGAGCCGGCGCTTTTCTCCTTCATCAGTTCCCCACTCACCCAGCGCCTCTGCGAGAGCGTCCCGCAGCTCGCGCCGTGGAAGGAGTCGATCACGCAGTCGATAGAGACGGCGGCGGGCTTCTCTCAGGGGCTACCCCTCACACCGGCTGAGAGCTGCAACGCGATCGGGCAGAAGTATCACGGCCCCGTCGTCCTCGTGACCGACGCCTCGTGCTACAGCACGACCGACATGTTCGCGGCCGGCTTCCAGGATCATGGCGTCGGAAAGATTTTGGGCGTGGCGGCCAGCACGGGGGCGGGCGGCGCCAACGTCTGGACGCACGAGATTTTGGTCAACCTCCTGCCCGCGCCGAACTCCCCCTTCCAACTCCCGCCGCGTGGGGCGTCGTTCCGCGTCGCCGTGCGCCGCTCGACCAGGGTGGGTAAGCGCGCCGGCGTGCTCCTCGAAGACCTTGGCGTCGTCCCGGACGAGCTCCACCGGATGACGAAAGACGACGTGCTCAACGGCAACGTTGACCTCATCGAACGCGCCACCGCTATCCTCAAAGAGATGCCCTCATACACCCTCACGGCCGCCATCGCCGCGCCGGCCAACGGCGGCGGTCCGGCGGTCACGGCGACGACGAAGAACGTCGACCGCCTCGACGTTTACGTCGACGGGCGTCCGCGGCTGACGCTCGACGCCGCCGACGGCGACAACAGGTTCGATTTGCCTGCTGGTGTTACCGCGGCTCAACTGGAGCTGCGTGGTTACAGGGGCGGGGAGCACGTCGCCAGTACGCGCCTGCCCGTCCTTTTTGCGGCGCCTCCGGCCGCGCCCCTGGTGTGAAAGAGGGCGAGCAGGCGGCCGACGCCTGACGGGTCGATGGCAGTCCGACGGTCTAGAAAGGAGAAACAGAGCAATGAGCCAGATTGAAATCTACAGGGCACAGGGTGGTGCGGAGGTCGGGCTCGACCTGGGAGCCGGGGCCGCCGGCGTGGTGTCGCCGTTCACCATCGAGGTGCGCTTCCTCGGCGGGCTGACGCAGACGCAGAAGGATGCGTTCAAGGCCGCCGCCAACCGCTGGAGCCGGGTCATCACGGGCGACCTGCCCAGCGTGATGGTCGACGGCGAGGTCATCGACGACCTCCTCATCCTCGCCCAGGGCGAGGCGATTGATGGCCCCGGCCGCATCCTCGGCCAGGCCGGCCCGACGCACCTGCGCCCGCAGAGCGCGGGCAACTTCGCCTTTATCCCCGCCAAGGGCATCATGTCCTTCGACACGGCCGACCTCGACGAGATGGAGCAGGGGGGGACGCTCGGCGACGTCATAACGCACGAGATGGGTCACGTGCTCGGCATTGGGACGATCTGGACGCGCAAGGGGCTGCTTCAGGGCTTCGGCACGTCGAACCCGACCTTCACCGGCGCGCGCGCCAAGCAGGAGTACGGTACGCTGCGCGGCAGCGG
>DATHBF010000216.1:0-3579 GCA_035296285.1 Pyrinomonadaceae bacterium
GCGCGCGCCGTGCTCGATGAATTTGGGGTTGTGTGAGGCGCCGGGGTCTTCGGGCCGCTGCGCGCCGGCCGGGCCCGCGATGAGCGCGGCCGCGCAGAGCGCGAAAATGCTGTAGAGAGTGAAGAGTTTTCGCATTGTCCCTCCTAATGTGCTTTGCCGTTCGGTTTCCAGTGAGTGAGGAATGGTCTCACGCCGGGCGCACCGCGCCGCGGGCGGGGGAAGCCTGCTCGTTATCTAAATGAAGGGCAAGGGACAGGAAGCAGCGCCGGGAGTGTCGGGTGCCCGCGTCTGCCTGGTGAGGCGCCGAATATATCAGAGATTTCTGAGGGCGCAAGCTAATTCTTGCTTGCGCCCGGCGGCGGCGACTAAGCCTTCCAGGCCGCGAACGCGAGGCACGCCCACCCGAGGAGGAAGGCGAGCCCGCCGAGCGGCGTGACGGCGCCGAGCCAGCGCACGCCCGTGAGGCTCAGGGCGTAGAGGCTGCCCGAGAAGAGGAGCGTGCCGGCGACGAAGAGCCAGCCGGCGGCGTTCGCCGTCGCGCCCGGCCAGCGCCCTTGCGCCCAAGCGGCGACGAAGAGGGCGAAGGCGTGGTACATCTGGTAGCGCGCGCCGACCTCGAAGGCGTTCAGCATGTCGGTCGAGAGCCGCGCCTTCAGGCCGTGCGCGCCGAAGGCGCCGGCCGCCACGCCGACGAAGGCCGAGACGGCGCCGATGATGAAAAACGTCCGGTCCATAAACTATGCCCTCCCTCTTTGGTGAAGACCGAGTCGAAGGGTGATTATAGTGCACGTCGCGGCGCGGGCAATTCCCGGCGCGGGAACGGTGCTTGCCTGTAGCGTATATTTGGTTCTATGACTGTCCGATGTTGGAGCACAAGGTTATGGCCGAAGAAGAGAGCGTTGGGCGCGGCGAGGTGGGCGGGCTGACCGAAGAGGAGATGCGCGAGCGCGTCATCGGCCTCGCCTTCGGGGGCGACCGGGGGCGCTTCGAGGAGTTCTGCGAGATCGTCCGCGGGGCGCTGCCCGAGGGGACGAGCGCCGTCCTGCGCGGAAGCTCCGTGACGGGCCAGCGTTGGGAGGACGGGGCGCCGTTCGACGCCGACGGCCCCGGCACCAGCGACCTCGACCTGACGCTCGTCGGCGGCGAAGTCTTAAGTTTCTACATCCTCGACGGCTTCTACATCCCGGGCGTCCACACCAAGCCCCTCAGCGACAAAGACCCCGACATCGCGCCCGACCTCGTGCCCTTGCGCGAGAGGCTGATGCGGATGGTGGACCGGCCCGTCAACATCCAGGCCACGCGCGACTGGCTGATGTACGTCCGCGAGAGCCTGATGGGCCAGCCCTACCTGACGCTGTGCGGGAAGGCCGAAGGGTCCGAGTCTTGAAGCTGCTGAGCTACAACATACGCTTCGGCGGGGCGGGGCGTGAGGAGCAGATTGCGGCGGTGATACGCGGGTGCGACCCCGACCTGGTGGTGCTTCAGGAGGCGACGAGGCCCGAAGTCGTCGAGCGCGTCGCAGGGCTCGCCGGCTTCAAGGCGTGGGGCGCGCAGCGCGGCCACTCGCTCGCCTTCATGGGCCGCGCCGAAGTGACGCGCCACGACTGGCACTGGCCGCGCGGCGCCAAGCGCTCGTTCCTCGAACTCTACGTCGGCGACGGCGCGCTGCGTGTCTACGGCCTGCACCTGAGCGCGGTCCACTCCTACTGGACCGAGCGGCGGCGCGTGCGCGAGATGCGCGCGCTCTTGAACTACGTCGCGCAGCACGGCGTGGGCACCGGCTTCCACGTCCTCGCGGGCGACTTCAACACGCTGGCGCCGGGCGAGCCGCTCAACATGCGCCGCCTGCCGACGCGCTACCATCCGCTCGTCTGGCTGAGCGCCGGCCGCATCCGCTGGGAGGTCATCCAGCTCACGCTCGACGCCGGCTATACGGACGCCTTCCGCCGCCTCCACCCTGACGACAAAGGCTTCACCTTCCCCGTCTGGGACCCGCACGTCCGCCTCGACTACTTCTTCCTGCCCGAGCCCTTCGCCGACAAACTCACGGACTGCCGCATCTTCAAAGAGCACGACGCCGCCAGAGAGGCTTCCGACCACTTCCCCCTGCTCGCCGACATTAAGACCGATTAACGAGAGTGCGTGCGGATGAAGTGTGAAGCGCGCCGCAGAGCCTCGCCCGCCTCGGGCACGATGCCGTCGAGCATCTGCCAGCAGTGGAAGATGTCTTCGTAGACCTCCAGTTCGCTCCGGCCGCCGGCTTCAAGAATCTTCGAGTGGACGCGGCGCGAATCGTCGAGCAGAAGCTCGGTCGAGCCGACCTGCAAGAGCACGGGCGGGAGCCCCCCGAGGTCCGCGTAGACGGGCGACGCGTAAGCGTCTAACGGCGAGGCGGCGCCGAGGTATGCGGACGCGAACTCGCCGATGTTCGCGGGGCGAAACATCTGGCAACGCCCGTCGTTGCCCGCGACCGACTCGCCCGTCCCCGCCAAATCCGTCCACGGCGAGAAGCAGACGGCGCATGCCGGAAGCGCCCGGCCCGCGTCCCTCAAACGCAGGAGCGTGCCGAGCACGAGCCCGCCGCCCGCCGAATCGCCGGCGAGCGAAATGGTCGCGGCCGGCACGCCCTGTCCGAGCAGCCATCGGTAAGCGCCGACCGCGTCGTCGAGCGCGGCCGGGTAGCGGTGTTCGGGCGCGAGTCGGTAGTCGAGGCTGAAGACGCGGCGGGCGGCCCCGCGCGCGAGTGCCGCCGCAATCGGCCTGTGCGTCGAAGGGGAGCACGAGACGTAGCCGCCGCCGTGTATGTACAAGACCACACCCGGCCCGGCCTCGGCCGGCGTAAGCCACTCGCCGCGGACCCCGCCCTCGCCGCGCACCGGCTCGACCCTCAGGCCGAACGTCCGAGCCCTCCGGATGATGAGGGGCGAGCCGAAGAGGCGTCGCGCGCGCCGCGCGACCGCCCGCTCGTCGCCGCCCCAGCGCGCGCGGCGCAGGAGCAGCCGGACGCCCGAGTTAAAGAGACGTGCCTGCCAACTGTTCATGTCTCGGCCCCGTAGATAATGTTTGACTTCCGGCGAACGGTGCTATAGAAAACAGTCTCCGCTTTACGGCCTCGCGGCATTCAAACCCCTTTCGAGGAGCCACCATGAGAAGATTCTTGTCCCCCTTTACCGCGGCGCTGGCCTTCTGCCTGCTGGCGCTCGTGCTCTCGGCCCCGGCCGCCTTCAACGGCGCGCGCGCCGCCGGCCAGACACTTCAAGAGAAGTGCGACGAGTGCAGCATCAGGAACATTGAGCGGTTTAATCAATGCCTCGCCGTCCACGGTGAGAACGAGATGCGTTGCTACGACCAGTTCAACGAGGGCGTCGTCATCTGCTTCAGGAACTTCTGCGAGCAGTAGCCCCATCGAAGTATGACAACCAGGACGTGGGCGGGCCGAGGCGGTGTTAACCACCCTCGCGCCCGCCCACTTCGTACGACTGGTCGCGCACGACAACCGTCTCCGGCTCGAAGCGGACGAAGATGTAGTCGGGGTCGTCGAGAATCTCCACGAAGCGCGCGTCCCAGCGCCCGCGCTCG
>DATHBF010000217.1:0-1947 GCA_035296285.1 Pyrinomonadaceae bacterium
GCGCGCGCCGTCGCTTCGCGCCGCGCGAACTCATCGAAGACCGCGCCGAGCGGCCCCCGGCGGTGGTAGTAGGTGAGCGGCTCGCAGGCGCGCTCGGGGTCTGTGAACTGACGGCCGTGCAGCGTGCTCCCGTGCAGGAAGGAGTGCGAGCCGGAGGAGTCGTCCCTCACGCGCAGGGCGCCGAAGAAGTTTCGCTCGGCGTAGAGCGTCCTTCCGGGCTGCGGGCCGAAGAAGGTGCTGGCAATCATGACGGCGGCGAACCCGAGCGCGAAGCGCGCGGGCCGCCCCCCGGCGAAGTGGTTCAAAAGGAAGAGCGGGAGCCCGAGCGCGAGCGCCGCCCGCTCGGCCGCCTTCAAATCGAGACGCGGCGCCACGTCCGCCAGCACCGCCGCCAGCACGAAGAAGACGAGCACGGCCGCCGCCTCGTACAAGGCCGCCCGCTTCGGCGAGCGCGCTCCCTCTCCGTCGTCCGCGCCGTCGGGCCGCGCGCCCGTCTTCAGCTTCAGCACGTTCAGCCAGTTCGCGCTGAACGCCGGCCTCAGGTAGCAGGCGAGGACGACGACGAGCGGGTACTCGACGACCGAGTCGAAGACGAGCGGCGCCAGCAGCGCGTTGAAGAGCCCGCCGAGAGCGCCGCCCGCCGAGAGCCACAGGTAGAACTCGGCGAGGTGGCGCGGCGGCGGCCGGTCGTCGGCGAGCTGGCCGTGGCAGACGACGCCGACGACGAAGAGGAAGAGGAGGTGGAAGAGGATGAGGAACCAGGCGGGCTGCGTCGCGCCCGAGAGGTAGACGATGCCGAGCAGGACGGCCGCGGGCGGAAGCAGGCGCGTCGCCAGCGCCGTCGAGAGGAGCCTGCGGCGCGCGAAGACGACGACGAAGCTCAGCAGGTAGAGCGCGAGCGGGACGACCCACAGCAGCGGCACCGCCGCCACGTCCGTCGTGATGTAAGTCGTCACGCCCAGCACGAGGCTCGAAGGCACGAACGCCAGCAGCGCCCACCGCAAACGCCTCTTCAAACTCAACGGCGCCGCTTCTTCCTCACCGACGACTCCCGACACCTCCCTCTCATCCTCCTTCGCGCGAGGCCGCCGCGCGGCGTAGGCGCAGGCGACGAGCAGCAGGGCGAGCGCGCCGTAGGCGAGCGACCACGCGCGGCCCTGCTCGCCGAGCGTCCAGGAGGGTTCGAGCAGGAGCGGGAAGCCGAGGAGCGCGGCGAGGCTGCCGGCGTTGCTCGCCGCGTAGAGGAAGTAGGGGTCCGAGGCCGACGGGCCGCGCGTGCGCGTGAACCACTTTTGCAGCAGCGGCGCCGAGGCCGAGAGCACGAAGAAGGGCGGCCCCACCGTCACGAGCAGAGTCTTCAAGAGCCACGCGACCGGGCTCGCTTCGCCCGGCCCCTCCGCCCCGCCCGCGACCGCCAGCGGCAACGCCAGCGCCGCCGCCGCGAAGAGCGTCGCGTGCAAGGCCACCTGCCGGCGCCACGCGAGCCAGCGCGTCGAGGCGAGCGCGTAGGCGTAGCCGCCGAGCAGCGCCGCCTGGAAGAAGAGCAGGCAGGTGTTCCAGACCGAAGGCGTCCCGCCCAAAAGCGGCAGCAGCATCTTGCCGACGAGCGGCTGCACCCAGAAGAGCAGCCCCGCGCTCAGGAAGAGGGTCACGGAAAAGAGCACGTCCCGCGCGCCTGTGGCGGGAGGCCGTTGCGGGTCGGGTAGAGGGGGGGCCGCCACGCGCTACCTACTTGACCACCTCGAAGTCTATCCACTGCGTCGCCACGCGCTGCTTCTCTTTGGCGAGCGGGTCGGTGACGACGACCTGGAGGACGTAGTCGCCGGGCACGAGCGGCGCGCCGAGCCTGAGCCGGCTGGCGTAGACGAGCCGCCTCATGTCCGTCTGGTTCGAGAGGTTGGGCGACTGCGGCGCGCCTTCGTAGACGAGCTGGCCCTCGCGGAAGAG
>DATHBF010000218.1:0-1859 GCA_035296285.1 Pyrinomonadaceae bacterium
GCCGTCGCCGCCGCGGGCGACTGAATCAGGAACGAGCCCTGGGCACAAGGGAGTGGGGAGTTAAGATGTTCGACTATTTGATTGTGGGGGCCGGCTTCGCCGGCAGCGTCATCGCGGAGCGGCTGGCGAGGGTCGCCGATAAGAAGGTGCTCCTGATTGACAGGCGCAACCACATCGGCGGCAACGCCTACGACCACTACAACGACGACGGGCTGCTCGTCCACCGCTACGGCCCGCACATCTTCCACACCAACTCGCGCGAGGTCTTCGAGCACCTCTCGCAGTTCACGCAGTGGCGGCAGTACCAGCACCGCGTGCTGGCCTGCGTGGACGGTCAGCTCCTGCCCATCCCCATCAACCTCGACACCATCAACGGCCTCTACGGCCTCAAACTCAACTCCTTCGAGGTCGAAGCCTTCTTCGAGTCGAAGGCCGAGAAGGTCGAGCGCGTGCGCACGAGCGAGGACGTGGTCGTCTCCAAGGTCGGCCGCGACCTTTACGAGAAGTTCTTCCGCAACTACACGCGCAAGCAGTGGGGACTGGACCCGTCGGAGCTGGACGCCTCGGTGACGGCGCGCGTGCCGACGCGCACGAACCGCGACGACCGCTACTTCACCGACACCTACCAGGCCATGCCGAAGCACGGCTACACCAGGATGTTCGAGAACATGCTCGACCACCCGAACATCAAGGTGATGCTCAACGTGGACTACCGCGAGATCGAGCGCCTGATCCCGCACCGCGAGCTGGTCTTCACGGGGCCGGTGGACGAGTTCTTCGACTACCGCTTCGGCAAGCTGCCTTACCGCTCGCTCCACTTCGAGCACGAGACGCTGGACAAGCCCTTGCACCAGCAGGCGCCGGTCGTCAACTACCCGAACGACTTCCTCTACACGCGCGTCACGGAGTTCAAGTACCTGACGGGCCAGGAGCACGCGAAGACGGCCCTCGTCTACGAGTACCCGCGCGCCGAGGGCGACCCCTACTACCCCGTGCCGCGGCCCGAGAACGCGGAGCTTTACCAGAAGTATAAGGCGCTCGCCGACTCGACCAAGGGCGTCCACTTCGTCGGGCGGCTGGCGACCTACAAGTACTACAACATGGACCAGGTGGTCGCGCAGGCCCTCACGACCTACAAGAAGATTGTGGGCGAGCGGTCTTGAGACCGGGGCGGCCGGCGGAGGGAAGTACGGTTTGAGCTTCGGACCTCACAAAGAACTGCCCGAGCTTTGGGCGGGCGTCGAGTGCACGGTCAACCGCGTCGGCGACGCCTACCACGACCAGCTCGAACGGACGGGCCACGCGCGCCGCCTCGAAGACCTTGAGCTGATCGCCGCGCTCGGCGTCAGCGTCGTCCGCTACCCGGTCCTCTGGGAGCGGACCGCGCCGGGCGATTTGCGTGAGGCCGACTGGTCGTGGCCGGACGAGAGGCTCTCGCGCTTGAGGGAGTTGGGGCTGCGCCCCGTCGTCGGCCTGCTGCACCACGGCAGCGGCCCTCGCCACACGAGCCTCGTTGACCCGGAGATGCCCGCGAAGCTCGCCGCGTACGCGCGTGCGACGGCCGAGCGTTACCCCTGGGTCGAAGACTGGACGCCGGTCAACGAGCCCCTGACGACCGCGCGCTTCAGCGGCCTCTACGGCCACTGGTATCCGCACGGGCACGACGCCCTGACGTTCGCCCGCGCCCTCCTCAACCAGCTCCGCGGCGTCGCCCTCTCGATGCGCGCCGTCCGCGAGGTCAACCCGGCCGCCCGCCTCGTCCAGACCGAAGACTTGGGCAAGACCTACAGCACCGCGAGGCTCCGCTACCAGGCAGACTTCGAGAACGAGCGGCGCTGGCTCACCTTCGACCTGCTCGC
>DATHBF010000219.1:0-12197 GCA_035296285.1 Pyrinomonadaceae bacterium
CCCCGAGTTCCACGGCGCCGACTGGAAGGGCCTGCGCGGCGAGTACCGGCCGCTCGTCGCGGGCGCGAAGTCGCCCGACGAGCTGCGCCGGCTGATGCGCCTGATGGTCGGGGAGCTGAACGCCTCGCACCTCGGCGTGCAGGACCCGCAGGGCTCGGCGCCGGCGACGACCGGGCGGCTCGGGTTAAGCTTCGACCGCGCCGAGTACGAGAGCGCGAAGCGCCTGCGCGTGACGGAGGTGTTGCCGCTCGGGCCTGCGGCGCTGGCGAGAGACGTGTCGGCGCCGGAGCGCACGCGGGAGATAAAGGTAGGCGAGTACCTGCTCGCGGTTGACGGCCGGAGCGTTGACGCGCGGACGAACCTGGACGAGCTTCTGAACTACAAGGTCGGGCGGCGCGTGACGCTGACAATCGCGGCGTCGGCGGACGGCGCGGGCCGGCGCGAGCTGGACGTGCGGCCGGTGAACGCGGCGACCGAGAGGGGCTTGAGGTACCGCAAGTGGGTCGAGGAGAGGCGGGCGTACGTTGACCGAGCGAGCGGGGGGCGGTTGGGCTACGTCCACATGTTCGACATGTCGTCGGCGTCGCTGGCGCAGCTCTACGTGGACCTCGACGCGGAGAATCAGGCGCGCGAGGGCGTCGTCGTGGACGTGCGCCACAACGGCGGCGGCTTCGTCAACGTCTACGCGATAGACGTGCTGGCGCGGCGCAGCTACCTGCGGATGACGCCGCGCGGCTTCGCGGCCTCCCCGGCGCGGACGGTCCTCGGGCAGAGGGCGCTGGAGCTGCCGACCGTGCTCGTCACGGACCAGTTCTCGCTCTCCGACGCGGAGGATTTCGCGGAAGGCTACCGCTCGCTGCGGCTCGGCAAGGTGGTGGGCGAGCCGACGGCCGGGTGGATCATCTACACCTGGAACGTGTCGCTGCTCGACGGGACGGTCTTCCGGCTGCCGCACATGAGGGTCGAGACGAGCGAGGGCGTCAACATGGAGCGCAACCCGCGCCCCGTGGACGTGACCGTCCGGCGCCCCCTCGGCGAGAGCTACACGGGCCGCGACACGCAGCTCGACGCCGCCGTCCGCGAGTTGTTAGGCGCGAAGATGAGTAAAGCCGGGCAGTAACGGTCGAAGGCGCCCGACGCTACTGGTCGGAGCCGGGGGAAGCGGAGTGGGCGGGCTGCTCGTCGGTGTCGCGGAGGCGGCCGTTCTCGCGGTAGAGGCGGAGCTTGTTGTGGAGCGTCTTTAAACTTATCTGTAGAAGCTCGGCGGCGCGCGTCTTGTTGTTGTCGGTCTTCTGGAGGGTGCGCAGGATCATGCGGCGCTCGACCTCTTCGATGGGCGTGCCGACGGGGAGCGTGATGGTGTCCTCGCTGCGGCTGGAGGCGCGCTGGTCGAGCGGGTAGGGCGCGAGGTGGTGGCGCTCGATGGTCTCGCCCGAGCAGATGATGACGGCGCGCTCGATGACGTTGCGCAGCTCGCGGACGTTGCCGGGCCAGGTGTGCGAGCGCAGGGCCTCGACCGCCGCGGGGCTCAGGAAGCGGGCCGGGCGGCTGTGGCGCTCGGCGAGCTGCGCCGTGAGGTGCTGCGCGAGCAGGGGGATGTCATCCTCGCGGCGCCTGAGGGGCGGCAGCTCGATGGTGATGACGTTGAGCCGGTAGAGCAGGTCTTCGCGGAACGTGCCGCGGCGCACCGCCTCCTGCGGGTCGCGGTTCGTGGCCGCCAGGACCCTCACGTCAACCGGCAGCTCCTGCGCGCCGCCGAGCCTGCGAATCTTCCTCTCCTCCAAAACCCGAAGCAGCTTCGCCTGTAGCGAGAAGGGCATCTCGGAGATTTCGTCCAGGAGCAGCGTGCCGCCGTTCGCCAGCTCGAAGCAGCCGAAGCGGCGCGAGGCCGCGCCCGTGAAGGCGCCGCGCTCGTGGCCGAACAGCTCCGACTCCATCAACGTGTCGGGGATGGCCGAGCAGTTGATGGCGACGAAGGAGGTGTTGCGCCGCGGGCTCAGGGAGTGGATGGTGCGCGCGATGAGCTCCTTACCCGTGCCGCTCTCGCCCGTGATGAGGACGGAGGCGGACGAGGGCGCGACCTGCTCGACGAGGGCGTATATCTGCCGCATCGGCTCGGAGGAGCCGACCAGCTCGCCGAAGGCTCCGCGGTCGCGCAACTGCCGCCGCAGGGCGTCGTTCTCGCGCCGCGCTTCGGCGTACTCGACGGCGCGCTCGACGACGAGGCGCAGCTTCTCGAAGTCAATCGGCTTCTCGAAGTAGTGGAAGGCGCCCTCCTCGCGGATGGCGCGGATAGCCATCTCGACCGTGCCGAGCCCGGTGAGGAGGATGACGGCCGTCTCGGGGTGGTTGCTGCGCATCTCGCGCAGGAGGCCGAAGCCGTCGAGGCGCGGCATGTAAACGTCCGAGATGACGACCAGCGGGTGGAACTCGTCAACGAGGGCGAGGCCGGCCATCCCGTCCGACGCGACGGCCGTCTCGTAGTCCCAGCCTTCGAGCATGTCGCTGAGGGCATCCGAGATGCTCTGCTCGTCGTCAACGATGAGGACGCGTCCCTTCGACATGATTAAGACTTTAGCATAGGCGGGGTGTCGGGTGTCGGGTGACGGGGCAAAAGAGGCTTTTAACCGCCGCCCGTCACCCGTCACCCGACGCCAGCTTGTAGTATTCGGCGACGGCGCGGGCGAGGGCGGGGGCGGTGAACTCGCGGGGCGTGATGTCGGCGCTGAGGCCGTAGTCGGCGGCGGTGCGCGCGGTGATGTCGCCGATGCAGGCCACACGGACCCCGCGGAGGAGCGGGCCGAGGTCGCGCGTGTCGAAGAGCTGGGCGAAGTTGTGGACGGTGGAGGAGCTGGTGAAGGTGACGCAGTCAACCCCGCCGCCGAGCAGAAGGGCCTCGACGCGCGCGCGGTCGGTCGTCTCGGGCCGGACGGTGCGGTAGGCTTCGACCACGTCCACGCGCGCGCCCGCGTCTTCGAGCGCGCGCGGCAAAAAGTCTCGCGCGACGGCCGCGCGGGGCAGGAGGATGTTCAGGTGTTGCAGCCCCCCGACGCCGCCGACGTAGGCGGCCAGCGCGTCGAAGACCCCCTCGGCCTGGAACTTGTCGGGGACCACGTCAACGTGGATGTGCGACTCGGCGAGCCGTTCGGCCGTCGCGCCGCCGATGGCGCAGACGCGCAGTGCGTCAAGCTCCTCGACGCCCTTGCCGGCCTCCGCGAGCCGGCGCAGGAAGTGCTCGACGCCGTTCGTGCTGGTGAAGATGAGCCAGTCGTAGCCGAAGAGGTCGGCGATGGCTTCGTCCAGACGTTTGTAAGATTCGGGCGGGACGACCTCGATGGTCGGGCAGGCGACGACGCGCGCGCCGTAACGCTCAAGCTCGGCGGTGAACTCCCCGGCCTGCTCCCGCGCCCGCGTGATCATCACCGTCCGCCCTTCGAGCGGCGGCACGCGCGAAACGTCTTTCACGTCTTCAGTCATCGACATCTAACGGCGCTCGGCTCCGGCCAGAAGGGAAGAGGCGCCGCGCTCGTTGAGGCGGGCGGCGAGTCGTTCGCCCGCGGAGGCGGCGTCGGCGGTCGCGGATTCGAGGCGGTCGCGGATGAGTCGGCCGCCGTCGAGCGCGGCGACGAGGCCGTCGAGGATGAGGCGGTCGCCTTCGACCAGGGCGTGCGCGGCGATGGGCACCTGGCAGCCGCCGCCGAGGTGGCGCAGCAGGGCGCGCTCGGCGACGACGGCCGCGCGCGTCGGCGCGTGGTCGAGGCGCGAGACGAGCGCGACGGCCGCCTCGTTGTCGGCGCGCGTCTCGACGCCGAGCGCGCCCTGGCCGACGGCCGGCAGCATCTCGCCCGGCTCGACGGGCGCGCTGATGCGTGCGTCCAGCCCGAGGCGCCGCAGCCCGGCCGAGGCGAGTATCAGCGCGTCGTAGTCGCCCTCGTCGAGCTTGCGCAGGCGCGTGTCCACGTTCCCGCGCAGGTCTTTTATTTGAACGTCGGGCCGCAGGTGGCGGAGCTGCGCCATGCGCCGCAGGCTGGACGTGCCGACCGTCGAGCCCTCGGGCAAACTTGAGAGCGAGGCCCCCCCGGCGTCCGTCCCGGCCTTGAGCACGAGCGCGTCGCGCGGGTCTTCGCGCTCGGGGACGGCCGTGATGCTCAGGCCCTCGGGGACGACGGTGGGGAGGTCTTTGAGCGAGTGGACGGCGATGTCCACGCGGCGTTCGAGCAGCGCCGTCTCCAGCTCCTTCGTGAAGGCGCCCTGCCCGCCGATGACGGACAGAGGCACGTCGCGCATCACGTCGCCCTGCGTCTTGACGACCTCGATGCGGACGGAGAGCCGCGGGTCGAGGGCTTCGAGCCGCGACTTGACCCAGTTCGATTGCCAGAGCGCGAGCTTCGAGCCGCGCGAGCCGATGACGAGTTCCATTATTCTTCGAGTCCGAAAATGTCGCGCCAGACCTTGACGTTCTCCTCGTCGCCGGTGTCGTGCGACTGGCGCAGGCGGTTGATGACGGGGTGCGAGATTTTGTTGACGGCCGCGAGCAGCATGGCCTCGATGGCGCGCTCCTGCTCGGGGGTCAGGTCGCCGAGGCGCGCGCGCTGGCGGCGGAACTCTTCCTGCGCGATGGAGCGCATCTTCTCCTTGAGGGCTCCGACCGTCGGGCCGATGTCGAGGCCGCGGAGGGTCTGCTGGAACTGCATCACCTCGGACTCGACTATCAGCTCGGCGCGCTCGGCCTCGCGCTCGCGCTCGCGGATGTTGGAGGCGATGACGGCTTCGAGGTCGTCCACGTCGAAGACGAAGAGGTTGCCAATCTTGCCGACCTCGGGGTCCACGTTGCGGGGGACGCTGATGTCGATGAAGAAGGCGGGGCGGTTGCGCCGGGCCTCGCGGGCGCGGGCGGCCATCTCGGGCGTGATGACGTAAGTCGGCGCGGCCGTCGAGCAGATGACCACGTCGGCATCGGCCAGATGTTCGGCGAGCGAGCCGAACTCGACGGCCTCGCCGCCGAAGCGGAGGGCGAGCTGTCGGGCCGTCTCGTAGGTGCGGTTGGCGACGAGGACGCGCGTGGCGCCGGCCCCCGCGAGGTGCTGCGCGGCGAGCTCGGCCATCTCGCCCGCGCCGACGAGCAGCACGGCCGCGCCCTTGAGCGAGCCGAAGATCTTCTTGCCCAGCTCGACGGCCGTGTAGCTGATGGAGACGGCCGAGGCGGCTATCCCGGTCTCCGTGCGGACGCGCTTGGCGACGCGCAGGGCGTGGTGAACCAGGCGGTGGAGGACGCGGCCCGCGGTGCCGGCCTCGACGGCGAGCGAATAGGCGTGGCGGACTTGCCCCAGGACCTGCGGCTCGCCGACGACCATCGAGTCGAGCGAGGAGGCGACGCGGAAGAGGTGGCGGACGGCGGCGTCGTCGGCGTGCGAGTAGAGGTGCGCGCTGAAGATGTCGGGCGGCACCGAGCGCGTCTCGGAGAGGAAGCGGCCGAGGCGCTCGGCGGCGTCGGCCCCCTTCTGCCCCGGCGCCTCGGCCAGTATCTCGACGCGGTTGCAGGTCGAGACTATCAAACCCTCCCTCACGACCTCGCCGTCCACCAGAGCGCGCAGGGAGTCGGCGCACGCCTCGTCCGTGAAGGCGAGTCGCTCGCGCACCTCGACGGGCGCGGTCTTGTGGTTGAGTCCGACGAGAACGATGGACATAACGCGCGAGAGCTAACCGACGACGTGGAAGCCCCCGAGCAGCACCGCGCCGAGGAAGGTGCAGACGACGAGGGTGAAGCCGGCGACGCCGAGCCACGCGGCCTTCCGGCCCCGCCACTGGACGCGGTAGTGGAGCAGGGTCAGGTAGAGCACCCAGGTCAGGAGCGCGAAGAACTCGATGGGGTCGTTGTGCCAGACGCGGCCCCTGCGCGACTGCGACCAGATGACGCCCGTCACGATGCCGAGCGTCAGGAGCGTGAATCCGACGCTGGCGGCCGTCGAGCCGATGTCGTCCACGGTCGTCAAGGAGGGCAGCCGGTGGAAGACGGCGCTGAACTTCTTCAGGCGCAGCTCGCGCTCCTGCCACAGGTACATGATGCTCGCCGCGAAGGCGACGAAGAACGAGGCGTAGGCGAACAGCAGCAGCGTCGTGTGGACGGGGAAGAGCCACGCGGCGCCGCCCCCGGTGATGTGTTGTCGCTCGATCAGCCCCGCGTCGCCGCCGATGAGCTGCGAGGCGAAGACGAGGACGGAGACGACGGGCAGCAGCAGCGCGCCGAGCGCCTGGACCGAGTGGCGCCAGGTGACGAGCCAGTAGGCGATGACGAGCGTCCACGCGAGGAACGAGACGGCCTCGGAGGTGTCGGCGAGGGGGTAGCGGCCGTCGCGCGCCCAGTCGAGCGCGAGCGCGCCGGTGTGCGCCGCGAACCCGAAGCCCAGCGAGTAGACCGTGATCCGTTCGGCGGCTCGGCGCTTGTTGACGAAGGTCAGGACGGCGTGGATGGCGGCGACGACGTACCCCGTCAGGGCTGCGTAAAGTATAGGCTTCATCGCTCGGGCAAAAGGCGTGTGGGACGCGGCCTCATGTTGGCACAGTCGGGTCGAAATCTCAAATTCGAGCTTCCGCGCCCGGCCCCTGTTGAAACGGGCGCGCGCGCCGTGAGAAACTAAAGCCGCGAAAGCTTCTCTGACATTTTCGCGGTGGGGGTACGGACGGATGCCGACGCGCGACGACGCCTGGGAACTGCTCTGCGAGTACACGAAGGGCCAGGGCCTACGGCAGCACGCGCTGGCCGTCGAGGCGGCGATGCGCGCCGCCGCGCCGCGCTACGGCGGGGCGGAGGCGGACATGGACGAGTGGGGCGTCACGGGCCTCCTTCACGACTTCGACTACGAGATGTTCCCGACCGCCGACGAGCACCCCTTCAAGGGCGCCAACATCCTCTGCGGCCGGGGCTACCCGGAACGGGTCGTCCGCGCCATCCTCGGCCACGCGACCTACACGGGCGTGCCGCGCGACACGGCGATGGCCCGCGCCCTCTTCGCCACGGACGAGCTGTGCGGCTTCCTCGTCGCCTGCGCGCTGGTGCGCCCGTCGAAGAGCCTCGACGACCTCGAAGTCTCCTCGGTGAAGAAGAAGCTGAAGGACAAGGCGTTCGCCCGCTCGGTCAACCGCGAGGACATCCGGCAGGGCGTCGAAGAGCTGGGCGTCGAGTTGGACGAGCACGTCCGCTTCTGCATCGAGGCGCTGAAGCCCGTGCAGGACAGGATAGGTTTGAAGGGCGCCGGCTCAGCGGGCGAAGGAGTCCAGGGCTAACTGGGCACCGCCGAAGAGGGCGAGCGAGAGCAGCCCCGAGCCGGCGGCCTGGAGGGCGCGGCGTCGCGCCGTGTGGCGGTAGACGAAGAAGGCGGCGCCGACGGCCGTGACGAAGGGCGGCATCAGGATGTAGACGAGCGTGAGGGGCGAGCCGTGGTTGAAGACGACCAGCCGGCTGAGCGCGAAGACCGCGCCGGCGGCGGCGGCGGCGGCCAGCAGCGGTGCCACGAAGAGCAGCTTCCAGCGCATCGAAAGGGTTTAATTTAGGTGGCCCGGCGAGGTTTCGTAAGAGCGGGCCAAGCATACCACAGAGGCCGCGCGGGCGGGACTTTATACAAAGACGATGGTTGCCAGAAGCACACTCCTTTTCCTTTCGCGCCACGAGGGCCTGAAGGACTTCGCCACGCGGTTCCGGCCGTTCCAGCAGATGACCTCGCGCTTCGTCGCGGGCGAAGACCTTGAGACGACCATCGGCGCCGTCCGCGAGCTGAACCGCATCGGCTGCACCGCCACCTTCGACCACCTGAACGAGTCGGTCACCAACCCCGCCGAGACCGAGTCGGAGGTCCGCGAGTACAAGCGCATCCTCGCGCGCATCGAGGAGACCGGCATCCGCTCGAACGTCTCCATCAAGCTCACACAGTTCGGCCTGAGCATCGACCCCGAGCTCGCCTACCGCAACGCCCGCGCCGTCGTCGAGGAGGCCGCGAGCCGCGGCAACTTCGTCCGGGTAGACATGGAGGACTCGGCCGTCACGCAGGCCACGCTCGACATCTTCAAGCGCCTGCGCTCCGAGTTCGACCGCGACACCGTCGGCATCGTCGTCCAGTCCTACCTGCGCCGCACGCACGACGACGTGCTGGACCTGCTCAAAATCCCCGCGCGCATCCGCCTCTGCAAAGGCGCCTACAACGAGCCGGCCGAGGTCGCCTTTCCCGATAAGAACGACGTGGACGAGAACTACGTCCGCTGCATGAAGCTGCTTTTGAAGAGCGGCGTCTACCACGGCATCGCCACGCACGACGAGAAGATGATCGCGGCGACGAAGGCTTTCGAGAAGGAGGCCGGCATCAGTCGGGACGCCTTCGAGTTCCAGATGCTCTACGGCGTGAGGCGCGACCTTCAGGAGCGGCTGGCGCGCGAGGGCTATCGGGTGAGGGTCTACGTCCCCTACGGCAAGACCTGGTATCCTTACTTCATGCGGCGCCTGGCCGAGCGCCCGGCCAACGTCTGGTTCGTCGTCAAGAACATGTTCAAGGGCTGAAGAGGACCCTTATGGGCGACAACTACGCATGGGTCATGTGGATCGTCCTCGGCCTGTTGCTCATCATCGCCGAGGTCTTCACGCCCGGCTTCGTGCTGCTCTGGTTCGGCGTCGGCGCGCTGGCCGCGGCCTTCGCCGGCCTGCTCGGGCTCGGCCTCCCGCTCCAGTTCTTCGTCTTCATCGCGGTCTCGGCCGCGCTCACCGCGCTCTCGCGCACCATCTTCGTCAACTACTTCACGCGGAAGGACGAGGCGGGTTCTTTGAGGATGGGAGCCGATTCGCTGCCGGGTCAGGTCGGGACGGTGGTGGCGGAGAGCAGCGGGGCCCTGAACGAGGGGGCCGTCAAGGTCTTCGGCTCGGTCTGGACGGCCTACCCGGCCGAGGGCGAGACGCCGCTCGTGGCCGGCGAGCGCGTCGTCGTCGAGCGCCTGCAGGGAGCCTCCATCTACGTCCGCCGCGCCGGCTCGGTCCCCGACTGGCGCGCGCGCGAGCTGCCCGACGGCGGGGATGAGAAGGACGCCTGACCCCTCTCGCGGGGGCGGGTCTGGTGCGAGGGGCGTGCGGTGGCGGCTCAGAGCAGCCTTTCGGTGATGTCTTCTTCGCGGCCGAGGGTGTCGTCGCTGCCGTCGTGCGGCGGCAGCTCTATTGTGATCTGGTCGGAGTCGGCGGCGGGCAGGTCGTGGCCGGTGACGCGCGCGAGGACGACCGTGATGTTGTCCTCGCCGCCGCGCCGGTTGGCCTCTTCGACGAGGTGCTCGCAGGCGAGCCGCAGGTCGTGGCCGGCGTCGGAGACGATGCGCTGGATGTCCTCGGCGCGGAGCTTGCCGGAGAGGCCGTCGCTGCACAGCAGGACCACGTCGTCGCGGAACAAGCGGACCGAGCCGGTGACGGGCACCAGCTCGGGCTGCGCGCCGAGCGCCTGGAGGATGACGTTCTTGAACATGTGCGTCTCGGCCTCCTGCTCGCTGATCTGGCCCACGTCCACGAGCTGCTGGACGAGCGACTGGTCCTTGGTGGCGAGCTTGATGCCGCCGCCGCGGATGACGTAAGCGCGGCTGTCGCCGACCTGGAGGAGGCTGAGGCCGTCGCGCGTGACGGCGGCGGCAGTGAGGGTGGCGCCCATGCCGGAGCAGCGCGGGTCGTCGTGGCTCTTGCGGTGGATGGCGAAGTTGGCGTAGTCGGTGGCGTTGCGCAGGCACTCGACGAGCGGCGTCCCCGGCTCGCAGATGCCCTCGCCGTCCTCGCCCTCGTCGCCCACGAGCATGTCGCGCACGGTCTCGACCGCCATCCGGCTCGCCACGTCGCCCGCGAGCGCCCCGCCCATCCCGTCCGAGACGATGAGGACGAGGCCGCGCTCGCCGACCTCGAAGCGGCACATCTCGGCCGGCGGCTCGTCGCCGTCGGTCCCCGTCCATGCCTTCGACGTGGTGAGGTCGAGCAGGAGGAAGTTGTCCTCGTTGCCCGCGCGGATGCGGCCGACGTGCGTCTTCGCGTAGAGGTCTACGTGCATAAAGGGCGTGAAACGTGAATCGTTAAAGGCAATCCTATCTACGATTCACGATCTGCGATTTACGGTATTTTGCTTAGCGCCTGGTCGAGGTCGGCGATGATGTCCTCGACATCTTCGAGGCCGACGGAGATGCGCACGAGCCCTTCGGTGATGCCGAGGCGCGCGCGCGTCTCGGGCAGGACGGAGGCGTGGGTCATCGTCGCCGGATGCGAGATGAGCGTCTCGACCCCCCCGAGGCTCTCGGCCAGCGTGCAAAGGCGAACGGATTCTAGCACAGTGCGCGCGTTTTCAAGCGACCCGGTCTCGAAGGCCACCATCCCGCCGAAGCCGAGCTGCTGGCGCTTCGCCAGCTCGTGCTGCCGGTGCGAGAGCGAGCCGGGGTAGTAAATCTTCTCCACCTTCGGGTGCTCTTCGAGGAAGGCCGCGACGCGGCGCCCCGAGCGGTCGTGCTGCTCCATGCGCACGGCGAGCGTCTTCGTGCCGCGCAGGGTCAGCCACGAGTCGAAGGGCGAGAGGATGGCGCCGACGGCGTTCTGGAGGAAGCCCAGCTTCTCGGCGTCGCGCTCGTCGTTCAGGAGGACACAGCCGCCGACCGAGTCCGAGTGGCCGTTCAGGTACTTCGTCGTCGAGTGGATGACGATGTCCACGCCGTGCTCGATGGGCCGCTGGAGGTAGGGCGACATGAAGGTGTTGTCGCACACGACGCGCGCGCCGACGCGGTGGGCCGCCTCGGAGACGGCGCGCATGTCCGTGACCAGCATGACCGGGTTGGTCGGCGTTTCGATGAAGACCATCCGCGTGTTCTCGCGCAGGGCTTCCTCGACGTTCGACACTTCGGTCGTGTCCACGTAAGAGAACTCGATGCCGTAGTCCGCGAGCACGCGGCTGAAGAGGCGGAAGGTGCCGCCGTACGTGTTGTCGGAGACGATGACGTGCTCGCCCGACTTGACGAGCCGGAGCGCCGCGTCTATCGCGGCCATCCCCGACGCGAAGGCGTATCCGAACTGCGCGCCTTCGAGCGCCGCCAGGTTCTGCTCAAGCGCGGAGCGCGTCGGGTTCTGCGTGCGCGCGTACTCGTAGCCGCCGCGCGGGTGCCCCAGGGCCTCCTGCGCGTAGGTCGAGGTCTGGTAGATGGGCACCGTCACCGAGCCCGTCGTCGGGTCGGGGTCGTTGCCGGCGTGAATGGCGGTTGTAGAGAAGCCCATAGATTTAAGATGAGTGCGGAGCCTAGTCGAATATCCCCTGGCTCATGTAACGCTCGGCGCCGTCGGGGAAGAGGGTGACGACGCGCTTGCCCTCGCCGAGTCTGGCGGCGACTTTGCGCGCGGCGGCGGCGGCGGCGCCGGCCGAGCCGCCGACGAGCGCGCCCTCCGTTCGCGCCAGCTCGCGGACGGCCGCGAAGGCTTCGTCGTCGGGGACCGAGATGATTTCGTCGGCCATCTCGCCGTCGAGGTTGGGCGGGATGAACTCCCGCTGGCCGATGCCTTCGAGGCGGTAGAAGCCGGGCTGGCCCCCGCCGAGGATAGACCCTACGGGCTCGACCAGCGCGCAGAAGACCTGCGGGTTGATGCGCCGGAGGGCGCGCGCTATGCCCGTGAACGAGCCGGCCGAGCCGCACCCCAGGACGACTGCGTCAACGCGCCCCTCCATCTGCTCGATGATCTCGCGCGCGGTCGTCTCCTCGTGGAAGCAGGGGTTGGCCGGGTTCTCGAACTGCTGCGGGATGAAGCTGTCGGGCGTCTCGGCCGCAAGCTCCCTCGCGCGGTTGACGGCGCCCTCCATCCCTTGCTCGGCCGGGACGTACTCGATGCGCCCGCCGAGCGCCTCCATGATCTTCATCTTCTCGCGCGAGTAGCCCTCGGGGACGCAGAGCACGACGCGGTAGCCGCGGGCGACGCCGACGAGCGCGAGCCCGATGCCGGTGTTGCCGGCCGTCGGCTCGACGATGGTCGAGCCGGGCTTCAAGACCCCGCGCCGCTCGGCGTCGAGGATCATGCCGAGCGCGGCGCGGTCTTTGACGGAGCCGCCGGGGTTCAAGTATTCGAGCTTGGCGAAGAGGTAGGCCGCGGGCGGCGGGGCGAAGCGCCGCAGGCGGAGCAGCGGCGTCCGGCCCACGAGGTCGAGGATGTTCTCGGCGAC
>DATHBF010000220.1:0-5679 GCA_035296285.1 Pyrinomonadaceae bacterium
GCCAACTACCGCGCCGCGCTCGGCGCCGACATGCCCGCGGGCGTGCGCGCCACCGTCGAGCGCCAGTTCGCGGAGGTCAGGGACGCGCATGACCACATCAGCTCGCTCGCCGGCGCGCGCGGCGCGGGCGCTTGAACGAACGGTTGAGGGGACCGCTCACCGGCCGACTCCTCACTTATCTTTCCACGCAGTAGAACAGGGGGAACATCATGAAGAAGTTAATCGCAGGCGGGCCGCTGGCACTTTTGGCGGCCTTCGCTTTGTTCGCCGCCGCCACCACCTCGGCCGGCGTCACCCAGAACACCAACTCCAACACCAACTCGAACACCAACTCCGGCAACATGAACTCGCACGCCGGCCACGGCAACTCCTCCGGCAAGACGGCCGACGCGAAGTTCGCTATGGAGGCCGCCATGGGGAGCCTCGCGGAGATCGCGGCCGGGCGGCTCGCCACGGAGAAGGGCGCGAGCGAGGACGTGAAGCAGTTCGGCCAGCGGATGATTGACGACCACACCAAGGCCAACGACGAGCTGATGCAGCTCGCCTCCGGCAAGGGGCTCGCGCTCCCGACGGCGCCCGACCCGAAGCACCAGTCGCACATGGCGAAGCTCTCCGGCCTCTCCGGCGACCGCTTCGACCGCGAGTACATCAAGATGATGGTCAGCGACCACAAGAAGACGGTCGCGCTCTTCCAGCGCGAGGCCGCCCGCGGCGCCGACCCCGAACTCAAGGGCTTCGCCTCCCGCACCCTGCCCGTCATCCAGGAGCACCTCCGCATGGCCCAGCGCATCAGCGACAAGATGCTCATGCGCCGCAACAACCCCGCGGGCAACACGAACACCGGCCGTTGAGGGCGGAACGGGTAGCCGGTAGACAGTAGACCGTAGAAGGAATCGGGGGCGGACGTTAGAGAACGTCGCCCCCGATCCGTTTTTCTACTACCTACCGTCTACCCTCCCTCCCTTCTTCCCGCGCTCGGGCACCTCGAACTTGGCGCGGCCGAGCGGTTTGCGGGCGCGCGCGCCGCTCGGTTAAGATTCTGGTTAAAGATTCAAGGAGTTAATAAGCCGTAATGACGACCCAGATTGCGCCGCCGCCCGTCAACCAGCAGGGCCTCGACATCCGCCCCACGCCGCGCGAGGAGATGAACCTCTACCCGCTCGACACCTTCCCCTACGAGTACCCGGGGCGCGAGATCAGCATCCGCTTCGAGCTGCCCGAGTTCACCTGCGTCTGCCCCTTCTCCGACTTCCCCGACTTCGCCACCTTCCGCATCGAGTACACGCCGGGCGAGCGCTGCGTCGAGCTGAAGAGCCTCAAGCTCTACATCAACTCCTTCCGCGACGTGAAGGTCTTCCACGAGCACGTCGTCAACATCATCCTCGAAGACTTCGTCCGCGCCTGCGACCCCCTCCGCGTCCACGTCGAAGGCGACTTCAACGTCCGCGGCAACATCAAGACGCTCGTCAGCGCGGACTACAAAAAGCAGTAGGCGGCTTACCCATCATGTTAACGGCTTCGGTCATCGTCGTCGCGCTCGTCGGCTTCGCCCTCTTTTACTTCGTCGCCAAGCGCCTGTTGAGGATGGCGATCAGGCTGGCGGTCGTCGGCGCCCTGTTGTTCGCGCTGCTGGCGGGCGCGGTGGCGTGGTGGTGGTACGACCCGCTGGGTTCGGGCGGTAGTAATCAGAACCGCAACTCGTCGCGCCCGGCGCGGCCCGCGCGATAGGGTCGCATGGGGGAGACGGACACCGACCCCTCGGACCAGTTCGACGCCCGCGTCAGCGACGTGCGCATGGACGAGAGCGCGCCCGGCCTCTGGCGCCGCGTCGGCCGCCTGCCCCGCAACGTCTTCGCCATCAGCCTCGTCAGCCTCCTCAACGACGCTTCGAGCGAGATCGTCTACCCCATCCTGCCGCTCTTCCTCGCCCTGACGCTCGGCGCCTCGCCCTTCGCCATCGGGCTCATCGAAGGCGGCGCCGAGTCCGTCTCGTCGCTCCTGAAACTCTTCTCGGGCTACTTCAGCGACCGGCGCGGCCGGCGCAAGGGGCTCGTCGTCTTCGGCTACGGGCTGGCGGGGCTGATGCGGCCGATGCTGGCCTTCGTCACCTCGTGGCCGCAGGCCCTCTTCATACGCATCTCGGACCGCGTCGGCAAAGGCGTGAGGAGCGCCCCGCGCGACGCCATGATCGCCGACGCCGCCTTACCGGCCGAGCGCGGCCTCGCCTTCGGCTTCCACCGCGCGATGGACCACGCGGGCGCGGTCGTCGGGCCGCTGCTCGGCTTCGCCGGCCTCTACTTCCTCGCCGCCGACCCCTCACAGCCTACGGCCGGCGACTACCGGACGCTCTTCCTGCTGGCGGCGGTGCCGGCGGCGGCGGCCTTCCTCGTCGCGGTCTTCGCCGTGCGCGAGACGGGCGACGGCCGCGCCCACGCCGCCACCGCCGCGCCCGTGCGCTTCTCGCTGCGCGGATTCGACTCGAACTTCAAAAGGTTCCTCGTCATCCTCGCGCTCTTCACGCTCTCGAACTCTTCGGACGCCTTCCTGCTGCTGCGCGCGACGGAGGCGGGCGTGAGCAAGGCGACGATCCCTCTGCTGTGGGCGGCGCTGCACGTCTCGAAGGTCGCAAGCTCCCTCGTCGGCGGCGACCTCTCGGACCGCCTGGGCCGCAAGACTCTCATCGTCTCGGGCTGGCTGCTCTACGCGGCCGTCTACCTCGGCTTCGCCTTCGTCGAGGGGCCGGGCGCGGCCTGGGCGCTCTTCCTCGTCTACGGCATCTACTTCGGCCTGGTCGAGGGCTCGGAGAAGGCGCTCGTCGCCGACCTCGTCCGCCCCGAGCAGCGCGGCACGGCCTACGGCCTCTACAACCTCGCCTTCAGCGTCACCGTGCTGCCGGCCTCGCTCCTCATGGGCGCCCTCTGGAGCTGGCGCGGACCCGCGACCGCCTTCGCCGTCAGCGCCCTCGTGAGCGCGCTGACCGCCGCCCTGCTCGCGCTGACGATTAAGCCCGGCGCGGCGCCCCGGCTTCGCTAAGTTATTGACAGCCTTTCTCGTCTCGCTGTATACACCTGACAGCCGCTCGCGACGCGGACCGCCGTCGCAACCTCTGACTTCTTAGGCTTTCATTCCCCCATGCCCTTCGACCAGGACATCTTCATCAGCTACGCGCACCTCGACAACCTGCCGCTCGCGGAGGGTTTGGACGGGTGGGTCGAGACGCTGCACAAGCGCCTCAAAATCCTGCTCGGCCAACTGCTCGGCGAGGAGGTCTCCATCTGGCGCGACCGCAAGCTCCAGGGCAACGACATCTTCGCCGACACCCTCGTCGAGAACGTCTCGAAGGCGGCCGTGCTCGTCTCGGTGCTGTCGCCGCGCTACGTTAAGTCCGAGTGGTGCCTGCGCGAGCTGGACGAGTTCAGCCGCGGGGCCGCCCGCTCGGGCGGCCTCACGGTCGGCGACAAGTCGCGCGTCTTCAAGGTCGTCAAGACGCACCTCCCGCTCGCGGAGCACCCCTCGGCCGTGCGCGACCTGCTCGGCTACGAGTTCTTCGAGTACGACGCCGAGCGCGGCCGCGCCAAGGAGTTCAGCCCCGAGGTCGCGCCGCAGCGCGACCCGCGCTACTGGGCCGCGCTCGACGACCTCGCCTGGGACATCAAGCTCACGCTCGAACGCCTCCGCGCCGCGTCGCCGCAAGCCCTGACCGCGACCGCCGACACAATCGAGCCCGCCCTCGTCTCAGACCCCGAGTCGGTGAAGACGGTCTACCTCGCCTCCTCCACCTCGGACGTGAACGACGAGCGCGACCGCCTGCGGCGCGAGCTACAGCAGCGCGGCCACCACGTCCTGCCCGACCGACAGCTCCCGCCCTGCGCGCCCGAGTTTCAGGAGGCGGTCAAAGAACAGCTCGCGCGCTCCGCCCTCTCCATCCACCTCGTCGGCACCTCCTACGGCCTCATCCCCGAAGGCGAGGAGGAGCTGTCGGTCGTCCACCTGCAAGAGCGCCTGGCGGCCGAGCGCGGCACGTCGGACTCCGCCTTCACGCGCCTCATCTGGATGCCGCCGGGCCTTGAGCCGAAGGGCGCGCGCCACGCCCGCTTCGTCGAGGAGCTGCACACGAAGCTCGGCTCGGGCGCGGAGCTGTTGCAGACCTCGGTCGAGGACTTGAAGCTGAGGGTCCTTGAGAAGCTCACGCCCAGGCAGAAGGCCGCGCCCGAGTTCAACCCCGACGGGCCGAAGCGCGTCTACCTCATCTGCGACAACCGCGACCAGGAGGAGGTGCGCCCCATAGACGACTACCTCTACGACCAGGGCTTCGAGGTCATCCCCTCCGTCTTCGACGGCGACAGCGCGCAGGTCGCGCAGTTCCACCGCGAGAGCCTCTTGAGCTGCGACGCCGCGCTCGTCTACTACGGCAACGCCAACCAGATGTGGCTGCGCTCGAAGCTCTGGGACTTGCAGAAGGCGCAAGGGTGGGGCCGGCCCGAACCTTTGCGCGCGCGGGCCGTCTACGTGAGCGGCCCCGAGTCGGCCGAGAAGCAGCGCTTCCGCACGCGCGAGGTGCCCGTCGTCATCCAGAACTTCCGGCAGTTCTCGCCCGACACCCTCTCGCCCTTCCTGCAAACCCTCCGCGAAACCTAAGGCCCGACGATGACGATGGACTTCGACGGCAACGGCAACCCCTTCCCGGGCCTCCGACCCTTCGAGACCGACGAGTACAACCTCTTCTTCGGCCGCGAGGGGCAGAGCGACGAGCTGATGACGCGCCTCCAGCGGACGCGCTTCCTCGCCGTCGTCGGCACCTCGGGCAGCGGCAAGTCCTCGCTCGTCCGCGCCGGACTCCTCCCCTCGCTCTACGGCGGGCTGATGGCGGGCGCCGGCTCCGGCTGGCGCGTCGCGCTGATGCGCCCCGGCCACGACCCCGTCGGCAACCTCGCGCGCTCGCTCGCGGTCGAAGTCTTCGGCGAAGACGGGCAAGACCCGCACGTCATGACGACCATCATCGAGACGACGCTGCGGCGCAGCACGCTCGGGCTCGTGGACGCCGTGCGCCAGGCCCGTCTGCCCGAGTATGAGAACGTCCTCGTCGTCGTCGACCAGTTCGAGGAGCTGTTCCGCTACCGCGCCGTGCGCGAGGGGCGCGGCACGGGCGACGACGCGGCCGGCTTCGTCAAGCTCCTGCTCGAAGCCGCCCGCCAGCGCGAGGCGCCCGTCTACGTCATCATCACCATGCGCTCGGACTTCCTCGGCGACTGCTCGCAGTTCTGGGGCCTGCCCGAAGCCATCAACGACGGCCAGTACCTCATCCCGCGCATGACCCGCGACGAGCGCCGCGAGGCCGTCGCCGGCCCCGTCGCCGTCGGCGGAGGCCGAATCAGCCCGCCCCTCGTCAACCGGCTGCTGAACGACGTGGGCGACAACCCCGACCAGCTCCCCATCCTCCAGCACGCGCTCATGCGCACCTGGGACCGCTGGGCGGCCGGCGCGCGCGACTCGCGCCCGCTCGACCTCCCCGACTACGAGGCCGTCGGCACGATGTCGGACGCGCTCTCGCGCCACGCCGACGAGGCTTACGAGGAGCTGCCCGACGAACGCTCGCGCCTCATCGCCGAGAAACTTTTCAAAGCCCTCACCGAGCGCGCCGCCGACAGCCGCGAGACGCGGAGGCCGACGAGCCTCTCC
>DATHBF010000221.1:0-14723 GCA_035296285.1 Pyrinomonadaceae bacterium
TTGAGTCCCATCTTTCCCGCCTCTTGGATGACGAACTTGATGTCTTCGGGCGTGTAGATGTAGCGCTGGTCGTCGACGACGAGCTTGATGACGCGCGCCCCGTAGTGGGCGTTCTGGCGGACGGCCTTCAGCAGTTCATCGCGCGTGTCCGCGAAGAAGTATTCCGGCTCGGCCAACGCCGGCTTGTCGGGCTGGAGGTGGAACTGCCCGCCGTAGGGGGCGATGATCCGGCCGGCGTTGAAGAAGGTCGGACCCTGAATCATGCCGCGCTCGATGGCGCGCCGGACGCTCGTGCAGGCAAAGTTGCCCTCGTTGCCCACGTCGCGGACGGTGGTGAAGCCGGACTCCAACATCGTGCGGGCGTTGACGACGCCCTGCACGGAGCGGAAGGTGTCGGGGTCGTTGAGCGTCGTGTAGTAGTAGCTGCCGCGGTCGCGCTTCATGTTGACCGACATGCAGAGGTGCGTGTGGGCGTCGAAGAGGCCGGGCATGACGGTCGAGCGCGAGAGGTCGATGACGGCGGCGCCCGAAGGGATCTTCACTTCGGAGCCGACGGCCTTGATCTTGTCGCGCTCGACGAGGATGACCTGGTTCTGCGCGGCCGTGCCCGCCTCGGGGTCAACGAGGCGGCCGGCGCGGATGGCCGTCACCTGCGCGCGCGCGGCCGACGAGACGACTAAGAGTAGAAGGAGGCAGAGCAGGCGGCGTTTCATCTTTGCTCCTCCCGCAGCGTGAGGACTTTGAGGACCCACTCGTCGGGGTCGAGGGCGACGGATTGCGGCTTGGCGTCGAGCTTGAAGTCGAAGGTCTGCTCGCGGCGGCCGACTTCTATCGTCTCGCGTCTGGCGTCGCCGCCCGTCTTGAACTCCACGGTGAGCGGCATGCGAAAGAGGGTGGACGGTTGTTGCTGCGTGACGCGGAGGCGGAGCGTTCTGGCCGGCGCGTCCCAGCGCCAGGCGGCGTCGTAGACGGGGTGGCCGGGCTCGTAAATCCACTGGCGGAAGAACCAGTCGAGCGGGCGGCCGGCGTGCAGCTCCATCACGCGGCGGAAGTCTTCGGTGAGCGCCGTGCGGTCGCGGTAGGTGCGGTAGTAGTCGCGGATGCCGGCGAAGAATTTCTCGTCGCCCATCAGGCCGCGCAGCATGTGCAGCACCCAGCCGCCCTTCTGGTAGTTGTTGCGGTTGAGGAGCTTGAAGAGGTCGGTGACGGCCGGGTCGTAGACGGGGCGCGTCGGCGACTCCTTGTCTTCGAGGTATCGCCTGCGGTCGTCCATCATCTCGCGGAGGAAGCGTTCGCGCCCCTCGGCGTGCTCGAAGAAGAGGTTGCCGAAGTAGGTGGCGAAGCCCTCGCTCAGCCAGAGGTGGTGCCAGTCGGATTCGGTCACGGAGTCGCCGAACCACTGGTGCGCTATCTCGTGCGCGACCGTGCCTTCGAGGCGGCCCGAGCCGTTGTACGCCTTCTCGTCGAAGAAGATGGCGGAGGAGTTCTCCATCCCGCCGAACTGCGTCGAGGACTGGACGAGGGCGAGCTTCTCGAAGGGGTAGGGGCCGACGAGGTTCGAGTAGTATTCGAGCATCCGGAGCGCGCGGCCGTGGTCGCGCAGGCCGAGGTCGCGGTCCTTCGGGTAGAGGTAGTGCAGCAGCGGCGTGCCGGCCCACGAGCCGGCGTTGATGACCGCGAACTCGGTGGCGCCGATGACCATGCAGTAGACGGGGATGGGCACGCGCTCGCTCCAGTGCGTGAGGCGCGTGCCGTCCTGCCGGCTCGTCGTCTCCACCAGCGCGCCGTTGGCTACGACATCGAAACGGGCGGGGGCGATGACGAAAAACTCGACCGTGGCCTTGTCGTAAGGGTGGTCGATGGAGGGGAACCAGTGGTGCGCGCGGTTGGGCCAGTTGTCGGCGAAGACGGTCGGGTCGCCGTGCCGGCTCTTCTTGATGAAGAGGCCGTCGGACGGGCGGCCGTGGTACTTGACGACGACGGAGAGCTGGCGGCCGCGCCCGTAAGGCGTGGCGGGCGTGACCAAGAGGCGTTCGCCCACGCGCCTGTGCGCGGCCCGCGCGCCGTCAACCGTCACCGAGTCAACGGCGAGGGCGCCGAAGTCGAGCGGTATCTCGCGCAGGTCGCCGTTGACGTTGAAGACTATCTCGGCCTCGCCGACTATCTCGCCGGAGGCGTCCTTGAGGTCGAGGCGGAGGCGGTAGTGGACGGCGTCGAGCGCGTCGAGCCTCGGGTAGTTGTCGCGCGCGTGGGCGGCGGGGAGGCAGAGAAGCAGGAGCAGCAGCAGCGGCGTCGCCGCGCGGGCAACTCGCCGCGACGAGGCGGCTACAAAGGGTCGCATAGAAACCTCTCCCCGGTCTGAAGAAACAGCAGGCGAAAAACTTTGAAGTGGGGCGCGTCTCGCGCCGAGGCTGCGGTGCGTTGCCCGCCTTTTATACACCAACCGGCGCCCGCGCCGCACTGGCCCGGAAGGTTTTCCGGCGGAAGTTTTTCGCGTGCTATGATGCTGGGGCTCTCCCTTACAACTCTTTCGACGGGAAGGAAGGGGACGCGTATGCGCACACGCCGCACGCTGTTTCTGCTGCCGCTCCTGCTGGCCTCGGCCCTCGTGCTGACGGCCTGCCCGAGCCGCACCACCATCAACAAAATTAACGCCGACCCGCAGCGTTACTTCGACAAGGAGGTCGGCGTGGCCGGCACCGTGACCGACAGCTACGGCGTACCCTTCGTCGGCGGCGCCTACGAGCTTGACGACGGCACGGGCCGCATCTGGGTCGTCAGCGAGCGGACCGTGCCCTCGCGCGGCGCGAAGGTCGGCGCCAAGGGCCGCGTCTTCTCCGGGCCTGCTCTGCGCGGCCGCACCTTCGGCGTGGCGATAAGAGAGTCCGACCGCCGCGTTAAATAATCTCTCCGATGCAACTCGTCCGCGGCCTCGGCGAAGAGTTCGCGCGCCTCAACGCGCGCTCGGTCGCGCTCGTCCATGCCCTGCCGCCGGAGAGGCTTTACTGGCAGCCGCCGGGCGGGCGCGAGCGTTTCTTCCCCGTCTACTCGTGCGGCGAGCACGTCCTGCGCGCGGCCGCCGCCGTCGAGCAGACCTTCGGCGGCATCACCGTCAACCTCTGGGACGACCCCTTCGAGTGGACGCTGCCCGAAACGCTCCCCACGCCCGAGAGCGTGCTCGGCTACCTCGAAGAGGCGGAGGCGACGCGCCGCCGCGCCTTCTCCTTCTTCCGCTCCGACGCCGACCTCTCCAAAGAGATCGCCACGCCCGCCGGGCCGCCCCGCACCCTCTTCGCCCTCATCGCCGAGACCCTAGCGCGCGCCTCACACCACCAGGGCCGGGCCTACGCCACCTTCCGCCTCTTCTCCGACGCCCGCCTGCCCGATGTTTAGGCGATTGCCGGGGAACCTCGGCGCGGCGGTTGCCGTAAAATTTCGCTGGCTGTAAAGTTTGTGCGCCATCCCGCTCGGACCGACAGGAGAGATAGATGTTCTGCCCAAGGTGCGGCCAAAAACAGCTCTCGGACGGCGTGCGTTTCTGCTCGTCCTGCGGCTTCCAGCTCGAAGCCGTGTCGCAACTGCTGCCGACCAACGGGCAGCTCGCGTGGCACCCGCCCGCGCCCGGCCCCGCCCAGCTCACGCCGCGGCAGAAAGGCGTCCGGCAGGGCGCGATGCTGTTCGCCAGCACCTTCATCGTCGTCCCCATCACGGCCATCCTCTTAGTCGCGCTCTTCGACCTGCCGGGCGAGCTGGTCGCGCTGACCGCCATCATCTGCTTCGTCGGCGGCATCCTCCGAATGCTCTACGCGCGCTTCTTCGAAGAGAACACGCTGCCGGCCGGGCAGGGGCCGCCGCCGGCTTACATGCCGCCGGCCGTCCCGCCCAACTACCTCGGCACGCCCTTGCAGGGCTCGGCGCTCCCGCCCGCGCAGCAGCCGGCCGCGGGCTCGCGCCCCCGGAGGTTCGACACGGGCGAGCTGGTCGCGCCGCCGCCGAGCGTCGTTGACCACACCACGCGCCTGCTCGACAGACAGACAAATGAGTCGCCCGAGAAGTGAGGGCGAAGCCCCGAGCGCCGCCGTCCACCGCCCGCTCGCCGAACGCCTGCGAGAGCGCATCCGGCTCGAAGGCCCGTTGAGCTTCCGCGACTGGATGAGCGCGGCGCTCTACGACGAGCGCGAGGGCTACTACCGGCGCGACGGCGAACGCTGGGGGCGCGCGGGCGACTACCGCACGAGCCCCGAACGGAGCCCACTCTTCGCCGCCACCTTCGCGCGCTACTTCGCCGCGCTCCACGAAGAACTGGGACGCCCCGACAGCTTTGTTCTCGTCGAGGCGGGCGGCGGCGCCGGCCACTTCGCGCGCGTCCTGCTCTCGACGCTCGAACGCGACTGGCCCGAACTCTTCGGCAAAACTCTCTACGTCTTCGACGAGGCGAGCGAACAGTCGCGCGCCCGCGCCGCCGCCCTGCTCGCGCACTTCGCCGGCCGCGTCGAGTTCCGCCCCGTGGACGATTCGGGCGCGGCCGTCGTCTTCTCGAACGAGCTGCTCGACGCGCTGCCGGTCCACCGCGTGAGGATGACGGCGGGGGTCTTGCGCGAGCTGTTCGTCGGCCTCGACGCGGAACAGAAGTTCACCTGGGTCGAATCCGAGCCCTCGACGCCGCGCCTCGCTGAACACTTCGCGCGCATGAGCGTCGTGCTCGACGAAGGGCGGGAGGCCGAAGTAAACCTCGACGCCGATGACTGGGTCGCGCGCGCCGCCCGCGCCGCCATCCCCGGCGGCTACGTCGTGACGGTTGACTACGGCGAAGAGGCCGCCGAGCTTTACGGCTCGCCGCAGAGGATGTCGGGCACGCTGCGCGGCTTCAGCCGCCACGCCTTCGTCGAAGACCTTCTCGCGGACCCCGGCGCGCACGACCTGACCACCACCGTTGACTGGACTCAAATCAGAAACGCGGGCGAGCGCGCCGGCCTGCGCACGCTTCTGCTTGAGCGCCAGGACTCGTTCCTGCTCCGCGCCGGGCTGCTCGAACAGCTTGAGCGCGAGACGGCGCTCGCCGCCGACGAGGCCGAGGTCGCACGGCTCCGGCTCGGCGCCCGCGAGATGGTCCTGCCCGGCGGGATGGCCTCAAGCTTTCAGGTGCTCGTCCAGAGAAAGGTTTAGCCCACGCCCTTTGGAGACCGCGATGAAAAGATTCCTTCTGCTCCCCGTCATCCTCTTCGGGCTCGTCTGCGCCCCGGCCGCGCGCGCGCAGACGACGCCCTTCCTGTCCGACGAAGATATTCGCACCCTCTCGAACGAGATTTCCGGCGACCGCGCCTTCGAGCACATCCGCTGGCTCACGCACTGGCACCGCGACTCCGGCATGGAGGGCTTCTTCAAGGCCCGCGACTACGTCGTGCAGGCGTTGAAGGAGGCGGGCGTGGACGAGGTGCGCTTCGTCGAGCAGCCGCTTGCGGGGCCGAACTACACGCCCCGCTCGGCCGAGCTTTGGATGGTCGAGCCCGTCGAAGTGAAGCTCGCAGACATCGGCGAGCACGCCGTCTACCTCGCCGACGGGAGCCACGACGCCGACCTGACGGCCGACCTCGTCTTCGTCGGCGAGGGCGCGGAGGCGGACTTCAAGGGCGTTGACGTGGCGGGCAAAATCGTGCTGACTACGGGGCCGCCGCAGCGCGCCGTCGATAACGCGGTCAGGAAGCGCGGCGCCCTCGGCGTCGTCACCTACCAGACCTCCGAGGGCCGCAGCCCCTTCGATGTCCCCGACCAGATAGCCTGGTCGCGCATCGACTGGGAGACCCCTGCGGGCGGCCGGGACACGTTCGCCTTCGTCCTCCCGCCGCGCAGGGGCGACGCCCTGCGCCGCGTCCTCGCCTCCGACGCGCCGCAGGACTACTTCGCGACGGGCAAGGTCACGCCCGGCGGCCGCGTCCGCGTGAAGGCGAAAGTGGATACGGAGTTCGGCCCGGCCGACCGCGGCCGCACAGGCTTCGTCGAGGCCGTCATCCGCGGCACGCGCCCCGGCGCGCAGCAGATAGTCATGACCGCCCACTTGCAGGAGGAGCAGGGCTCGGCCAACGACGACGGCTCGGGCTGCGCCAACCTCATCGAGCTGGCGCGCGTCTTCAACAAGCTCATCCGCGAGGGCAAGATCAAGCGCCCGACGCGCGACCTGCGCTTCTGGTGGACCGACGAAATCTATTCCGAGTACCGCCTCTTCCGCGACCACCCCGAAGAGGCTAAGAGGATTCTCGCCAACGTCCACCAGGACATGACGGGCGCGAACCTCGCGATGGGGAGCCGCGTCCAGCACCTCATCTACGCGCCCCACTCGCGCACCTCCTACCTCGACGCGCTCTTCGAGAGCGTCGGCACCTTCCTCATCCACACCAACAACCCCTTCCTCGCCTCCAGCCGGCAGGGCGGCCTGCCGCGCCCGCACACGCGCCCGCTCTACTCGACGCGCGGCACCCGCCAGGGCTACAACGCCCGCTTCGTCCCACACTTCGGCTCCTCCGACCACCTCGTCTTCCTCGAAGGCGCCATCGGCATCCCCGCCGTCGGCCTCATCAACTGGGACGACCCCTTCATACACTCTTCCGACGACGACCTCTTCCAGATAGACCAGACGACGCTGCGCCGCAACAACTTCCTCGTCGGCGCGATGGCCTACTTCCTGTCCAAAGCCGACGAGCGCGACGTGCCGCTCTTAGTCTCCGAGACCTACGCGCAGGGGTCGAGGCGCGTCGCGGGCGACCTTCAGGCCGCCTTCCGCATTCTTCTCGAAAGCAGGGGCGAGCCGGACGGCGGCTGGAAGCGCGCGGCCTTCGTCGTCGAATCCGGCCTGCTGCGCGAGGAGAGGGCGCTCGACTCGATACGCGTCTTCGCCGCGAGTCCGGAGTCGGCCGCCGTCATCGAGGACATGAAGCGCGCGATTCGGCAGGGCCAGGCGGCGCGGGGCGAGCTGGCGCAGTTCTACCGGCGCCTGCGCGGCTCGGGGCCGCTGCTGCCGGCGCCCCTGACGGCGGCCGAGCAGGCGGCCTCGAAGAAGATTCCCGTCAACGCAGCCCGGCTCGAAGAGTATTTCAGCAGGCGCGAACGCGTCCCGCGCGACGCCTCCGGCAACCTGCACGGCCTGATGCGCGCCGAGGTCTTCAACTTCGTTGACGGCCGCCGCTCCTACTTCGACATCTACAAGGCCGTCTACGCCGAGGCCGCCGCGGCCGGGAGCTGGTATTACGGCACGGTCACGCTAGAAGACGTGGCCCGCCTGCTCGACGCGGGCGTGGCGGCCGGGGCTTTGAGGTTGAAGTGAACGCCGTCGGGCGTAGCCGTTCAGTCAAACAAATAGAGAGGCCGAAATCGGTACAGCGCGGGGGGAGGGGGTCGCCGGGGGCGGCCCCCTTTGCCGTTGTTAAGTATTGCAGGTAGAATGAGTTTCGAGGATTCATCCGAAAAAGACGGGGCCGTGGGAACGGTGCTTGCTATGAGGGGACGGGTGCTTTGCGGGCCGGTAAGCTGCGGCCCACGCGGGGCGCCTCGGGCGGCATCCAACCTGTCGAAATACATAAATTTGCGGCCTCCTGGAGACCAATGACGGGCAACACCAACACACAGCCTTTGCCGGAGGAAGAGGGGCGGGAGGGCTCGCGCCAGCCGTCCAAAGCCGCGCGCGGCGAATCGCTGCCGCTCTTCAACCGCGAGTTCAGCCAGATCGAGTTCTACCGCCGCGTGCTCGAAGAGGCGCTCGACCCCCGGCAGCCGCTCCTTGAGCGCCTGAAGTTCCTCTCCATCTTCACGGAGAATCTGGACGAGTTCTTCATGATTCGCGTCTCCGGCCTCCAGGAAGCCGTCGAGGAGCAGGTCGCGGACCTCTCGCCCGACGGCATGGGGCAGACCGACCAGTTGCTCGAAATCCGCGAAAGGCTGCTGCCGCTCTTCGCCGAGCAGTCGCGCTGCCTGCGCGAAGATATTCTGCCGGCGCTCGCGCAGGCGGGCGTCAAACTCGTCTCCTACCACACGCTGTCGCTGCCCGAGCGGCAGGCGATGCGAGACTTCTTCAGGAAGAAGGTCCACCCGATTTTGACGCCGCAGGGCGTGGACCCCGGCCACCCGTTCCCGTACATCTCGAACCGCAGCCTGAACCTCGGCCTGATGGTCGAGCCCATCCCCGAGCACGGCATCACGCGCTCCCTGACGGGCAAGGTCGAGCCGCGCTTCGTCCGCGTCAAGGTGCCGCCGCTCGTCCCGCGCGTCGTGCCCGTCGGCGACGGCGGCGACAAGTTCATCCTCCTCGAAGAGTTGATCACGGCCAACCTCGAAACGCTCTTCCCGCGCATGAAGGCCGGCGCGTGCCACGCCTTCCGCGTGACGCGCGACGCCGACGTGGAGGTCCGCGAGGACGAGGCCAACGACCTCCTCGGCGAGATGGAGCAGACGCTCCGCGAGCGCCGCTTCGGCACCGCCGTCCGGCTCGAAGTCGCCGCGACGATGCCCGACGAGATGGTCGCCTACGTGTCCGAGTCGCTGGGGCTCAAGGCCGAGGACGTTTACAAGGTCGAGGGGCCGTTGAACATCCCCGACCTCATGCGCCTCTACAAGCTCGAACGGCCCGACCTCAAGGACGCGCCCTTCGAGCAGAAGACGCCGCCGCGCCTCGCGGGCCGCGAGGACGACCTCTTCGCCGTCATCAGCGAGCGCGACCTGCTGCTCCACCACCCCTACACGACCTACAAGCTCGTCACCGACTTCATCGACCGCGCCGCCAAAGACCCGGACGTGGCCGCCATCAAGATTTGCCTCTACCGCACGGGCCAGCAGTCGCCCATCCCGCAGTCGCTCATCACCGCGGCCGAGGCCGGCAAGCAGGTGACGGCGCTCGTCGAGCTGAAGGCGCGCTTCGACGAGGAGAACAACATCGAGTGGGCGAAGCGGCTCGAAGAGTCGGGCGTCCACGTCGTCTACGGCGTGATGGGCCTGAAGACGCACTGCAAGGTGGCGCTCGTCGTCCGCCAGGAGGGCGAGACGCTCAGGCGTTACGTCCACGTCGCCACCGGCAACTACAACCCCGTCACGGCCAACTTCTACACCGACCTGAGCCTCTTCACGGCCGACGAGGAGATCGGCGCCGACGCCACCGACCTCTTCAACTTCCTGACCGGCTTCTCGCGCCAGAAGGAGTACCGCAGCCTCTTCGTCGCGCCCTCGAACCTGCGCGAGAAGATGACGGCGCTCGTCCGCCGCGAGGCCGAGCACGCCCGGCAGGGCCGCCCCGCCCGCATCGTCGCCAAGATCAACCGGCTGGCCGACACGCAGGTCATCGGCGAGCTCTACGATGCTTCGCGCGCGGGCGTCCCCATCGACCTCATCGTGCGCGGCATCTGCATGCTGCGGCCCGGCGTCGAAGGCTTCTCCGAGAACATCCGCGTGCGCAGCGTCGTCGGCCGCTTCCTCGAACACAGCCGCGTCTTCTACTTCCACAACGGCGGCGACGAGGAGCTTTACACGGGCAGCTCCGACTGGATGCCCCGCAACCTGAACCGGCGCGTCGAGACGGTCGCGCCCGTCCGCGACCCCGCGCTTAAGAGTTATCTGAAGGACGAGCTGCTGGCCGCCTACCTGCGCGACAACGTGAAGGCGCGCCAGCTTCGGCCCGACGGCAGCTACACGCGCCCCCACCGCGCCGACGGCGAAGAGGACTTCAACGCCCAGCTTTATTTCGTCAGCGCCCGCGAGCCGGAGTGAGCCGGGCGGGTAGAACTTTTGGAGGGAAATCGGCAGCCATGAACAGGCTTCAAGCGATCTGTTACGCGCTCTTTCTAGTCCTCGCGCTGGCGTTCGAGTCGGACGTGTCGGCCGGGCAGAAGAAGAAGGTCGAGGAGATGCCGCAGGGCACGCACGTGCTCTGGCAGGAGCCCGCCGACATCGAGTCGCGCGACCTTCTGGTCGGCCCCGGCGGCGAGGAGATGAGGCCCGACCTGAGCGACGTGACGTTCCTGAAGGACGAGAGCACGACCGGCTACTCGGTCAAGTTCCGCGTCCGCGACGGGAAGGGCAAGACGTGGGTGGCGAAGCTCGGCAACGAGGCGCAGCCCGAGACGGCCGCCGTCCGCCTGACCTGGGCCGTCGGCTACGCGACCGAGGTCAACTACCTCGCGCCCTGCGTCCGTATCAAGGGCGCGCCGAAGCCGAAGAAGGACGTGAACCGCTGCGAGAATAACGGCTTCGCCAACGTCCGCTTCGAGGCGCGGTCCGAGGACGTGAAGCGGCTCGACTCCTGGAGCTGGCGCAGCAACCACTTCTCGGGGTCGAAAGAGTTCGCCGGCCTCGTCGTCATGATGGGCCTCTTCAACAACTGGGACCTCAAGGACGACAACAACAAAGTCATCTACGTCCCCGGCGCGAACGGCGCGCAGGGCGAGCTGCGCCACATCGTCAGCGACCTCGGCGCCACCTTCGGCAAGACCGGCAACTTCATCACGCACAGCCGCAACGAGCCGGAGAAGTTCGCCAAGACCAAGTTCGTCGAGAAGGTCGAGGGCGGCAAGGTCCGCTTCGACCTGAGCACGAAGAACTCGGCGCTCTTCGACGACATCACGGTCGAGAACGCGGCCTGGATCGGGGGCTTGCTCGCCAAACTCTCCGACAAGCAGATAGAGGACGCCTTCCGCGCCGCCAACTACTCGCCCGAAGAGGTCAGCCTGCTGGCGACGGCCTTGAAGGATAGAATTAGACAGCTCAACGAGCTGGCTGGTCCGGCCCCGGCCGAGCCGACCGCGACACCCGCCCCGGACCCGACTCCGGACGCAACACCGGCCCCGGACCCGACTCCGGACGAGACGCCGTCGCCTGAGCCGACCGCAACACCGACACCGACACCGACCTCTCCCAGAAAGTAAGACGGAAGTGAAAGCAGTTAACAGAAGTAAGGGTTTCATACTGATGTCGGCCTTGCTCGCGGCGACATTCGCGGCGCAGGCCGCCCACGCGCAGGGCAACGGGAAGGGTAAAGAGGTTGACACGTCGCGCGCGCGGCCGGTGCTCTGGCGCGCGCCGGACGACATCGCCGCGCGCGACCTGTTCGCGGGGCCGGGCGGCGAAGGGATGCGGCCGGACCTGCGCCGCGTGACCTTCATCAAGGAAGAGAAGGGCGGCTACTCGACGAAGTACCGCGTGCGCGACGCGCGCGGGCGCGAGTGGGTGGCGAAGGTCGGCAAGGAGGCCCAGTCGGAGGCGGCCGCCGTCCGCCTGCTCTGGGCCGTCGGCTACTCGACAGAGGTCAACTACCTCGTCCCGCGCCTTAACATCGAAGGCAGGGGCGTGTTCGAGAACGCCCGCCTCGAAGCGCGGCCCGAGAGCGTCGAACGGCTCGACGAGTGGAAGTGGACGGAGAATCCTTTCGTCGGCACGAAGGATCTTCAGGGCCTCATCGTCTCGATGGCGCTCCTGAACAACTGGGACATCAAGGACACGAACAACAAAGTCCTCTTCGTCCGCGACGCCGCGGGCCGCGGCGAGCTGCACTACGTCGTCAGCGACCTCGGCGCCACCTTCGGCCGCGTCAAGCTGGACATCCCCGGCTTCTGGCGCGTCGCCCGCAGCCGCAACGACCCCGATGACTTCCGCAAAGACCCCTTCCTCGAAGACGTGAAGGGCGGCCAGGTCTTCCTCTTCTACAAGGGCAAGCGGCAGGACCTCTTCGACGACATCCGCGTCGAAGAGGCGCGCTGGATAGGCTCGCTCTTCTCGAAGCTCAGCCGGCGTCAGATAGAGGATGCCTTCCGCGCCGCCAACTACACGCCCGAGGAGGTAAGCGTTCTCTCGGCCGCGTTGCGCGAGAGGATAGCCGAGCTGGCTTCGGTCGGCCGTCAGGCGGCGGGGGCGCGCTGATTCAGGGACAAGGGGTTAACAGATTACTGATGGCAGAAGTGAAGAGGTCGAACAGTTGGAGGGGCATTGCCATCGCGGTCGGCGCGGCCGTGATCGGGTTCGCCCTAATGGCCTTGCTGCTGCGCGGCGGCTGGAATCAGGCGACGCAGCCGCAGCCCGCGCAGGCTCCTCCGCCGGGCGCGTCTCAGGCGCCGGCGCCGGCCGCCGCGCCCCAGCAGTCGCCCGCGACGGCGGCGGCGGTGCCGGAGGGGCCGGGCGGCGCGTGGGTCAGGCAGGACAGGAGCGAGTTTGAAAAGCTCATAGACTCCAAGCAGTTCCCCACGGAGAGCGCGGGCCAGCCCAGGGACCTTCTGGACACGCTGGCGAGCGTGACCATCAGGCTGACGCTGGCGGCGCTGCTCTCGGCGATGCTCGCCTTCCGGCCGCGGCGCTTCGCGCTCTTCTCGAAGCGCAACCCGTTCGTGTCGCAGACGCAAATCCTGATGGCCGTCGTCGCGTCCGCGCTGATGATGGTGGTGGGCGACAGCGCCGCCCGCGCCTTCGGCATCTTCGCGGCCGCGTCGCTGGTGCGCTTCCGCACGAACATCAAAGACCCGAAGGAGATTACGGTCCTCCTCCTGAGCCTCGCCATCGGGCTGGCGACGGGCGTCGGGCGGTGGGAGCTGGCGCTCATCCTGGCCGTCTTCTCGCTGCTGCTGCTGTGGGGGCTGGAGTACCGCGAGTCGGAGCTTGTGCACCGCTCCATGGAGCTGTCGGTGGCGACGCGCGACGCCGACCGGACGCAGGACGTGCTGCTCCAAATCTTCAAGAAGCACGGCTTCGACGCCGAGCTGCGCACGCTCGAACGCCCGGACGGCGAGGACGCGCTCGGCTGCGTCGTCTACAACGTCAACGTCGGCCCACACTTCAGCACCGACCGCCTGAGCGACGAAATCCTCGTCGCCGACCCCGACAACGTGGACAAGGTCGAGTGGAGCCAGCAGAAGACCAGCTCTTACTTCTACCAGTAAAGCCGTCGAGCCAGACGCGCGAGCGTTTTTAGACACGGAGGGCACAGAGAAGAACTCGTCTTTCTCTGTGCCCTCTGTGTTAAATCCCGCCTCCGGCTATTTAGCCGCGGCGTGTGACTCGGTCGCCGTGGCGCGACGGGCCTGGTAGCCGCGCCAGTAGTCCTGGACGAAGGTCTTGAAGTCGCCGTGGCCCCAGCTCGTGTAGAAGTCGTACTTCTTCATCTCGGCGTAGACCTGATCGAAGTCCCAGCCGTACTTCTCCATCCGGTAGACGGCGCCCACCGAGCCGGTGCGGTGACGCCCGCCCGCGCAGTGGACGAAGAACTTGCCCGTCGCGGGGTCGTCAACCGTCTTGAGGAACGCCCCCACCCACTCGGGCCGCGGGTACGTCTTCACCACCATCGGGATGTTCACGTAGCGCATCCCGAGCGACTCGACCCACGCGCGCTCTTCCGCCTCGGGCTCCGCCTGAAGGTCAATGACCGTGTTGATGCCCAGCTCCTTGAGCGCGCGGAAGTCTTCGAGCTTCTTCGGCTCGGCCCCGCGGTAGAAACGCTCGTCCATCTGCCCGAAGTTCTTGATGCGAACGTCGGGGCGGTCGCGGCGCTGCGCGTCGGAGGCGGTCGAGAGCGAAAGGACTAGAAGGAAGGCGGCGGCGAGCGAGTTAAGGGGACGGCGAACAGACTTCATCTCAAACCCTCCATGATTACTGAGAAAGAAGAATCAGCCTGACGGACGAACGGCGGCAACCTGGGGAACGTTTGTCGTGGATTCCGGGCGTCAATCACAACCGTTATTTAGATACGGGAGCCGGATTCGCCGTTGTATCGGCGCCGCGGTATAGCCTTTTCCTTTCAGATCGAAAGTCACCCTTGCCATCATCCCTGAACGACCCCCTCCCGCCCCGGCGATAAACGTTGACATTCCCGCCCTTCGGGCATATCGTGCCGCCGTCCGACAGCGCCCCGCCCGCACAGGCCCTCGCCTCCGCCTAAGCCGGCCCGGAAGCAGTTCCAACGTCTCACCCAACCCGAAAGGAACGAACCATGAGTAACAACGTGAACCGCGCCGACGTGCTCGTCAGCCTCCGCGACGTGTACGGCCAGCCCATCAAGGACGAGGTCGAGGTCATCTTCAAGAACCGGCAGCTCGGCAGCCTCAGCATGAGCGCCACGCTCAAGCTCAACGGCCAGCAGGGGCATGTCACAATCCCCGGCGTCCCCGCCTTCCCGACCGGCCAGCAGCAGGTCATCATCAAGCCGAACAAGTACCGCACCAAGATGTTCTTCATGGACGTGTTCGGCGGCTCGCCCAACACCGTCAACGAAATCTTCTTCGTTGACCCCTCAAAGGCGCGCCCCACGCAGATGGACTTCAAGGACCTCGCGGGGAAGCCTTACGGGGCCGACCTGCTGCGCGTCCTCAAGGCTTCGGGCATCGGCCAGGGCACCTGGGACGGCCTCGACAAGCGCAACCGCGCGACCATTCTCAACCTCTCGGCCAAGATGCTGCGCGAGACGACGAAGGACGGCCGCACCCTCATCGGCCGCGTGCAGAACATAGACAAGAACCTGCTCGACAAGAAGAACCGCGCCCGCATCTTCTCGAACACCGAGGCCGGCCTGCTCCCAGCGCTGCGCAAGTCCCTCGGCAGGTTCCGGGGCGTCAACGGCTCCCTTCACAAGTTCCACGGCGGCTTCAGCGCCGTCGCCCAGGACGGCAGCTTCAAGTCGGGCGACGCCGCGGGCAACATCCAGTTCACCTTCGCCACCAACGCGGCCGGCGACTTCCTCGCCGACATAGACCTCGACGACCACGCCG
>DATHBF010000222.1:0-4786 GCA_035296285.1 Pyrinomonadaceae bacterium
CCAGCCGAAGACGCCCAAGCCGCCGCCGTCCTACGAGATCAACATCAAGACCGACATCCCCGAGGCCGTAATCCTGTACGGTCACGGCAATTCGGTGCCGAGCCAGAGACTCGGCACGACCGACGCCGAGGGCAGACTCACCGGGCGGCTCCCGCGCGGCACTTACAGCCTGCTCGCCAGCCGCCCCGGCTACCGCATGCAGCGCCAGCGCGTCGAGGTCCGCTCGGGCGGCCCCAACGACGTGACCTTCAACATCGCCATGCCCGTTGTCGCCAAAAAGGGCGAGGAGGAGCAGAAGCCCGCCGAGCCCGCGCCTTCGCCCACGCCCGAGGAGGTCGCCGCGTCGGCGCCCGCCGACCCGATGGCCGACGCCGACGCCGTCATCAAACGCGCCCTCGACGTGAAGGAGGCCGACGGCGTCCGCGCCGACGACTGGAAGACCATGCGCCAGCGCGTGAACGTCGCGCTCGAAAAGGACCCGGCCAACCCCCAGCTCAAGGCCCGCGCCCTCGCCGCCGACGGGCAGATAGCCTACCTCGCCGGCGACTTCGCCACCGCGCTCGTCGCCTTCAGGCAGGCGGCGATTGCCGCCCCCGACCTCGCCCTCGCACACTACGGGCTCGGCAACGCCTACCTCGCCACCAACCAGCCGGCCGAGGCGTTCAAGGCTTACAGCCGCGCCGTCAACGTCAACTCGGAGCTGGCGCTCGCCTACCGCGGCATGGGCGACGCGCTCGCCAAGCAGAACAAGACGAAGGAGGCCGCGCAGTACTACAACCGCGCCAAGAGCTTCGGCCAGCCGCTCCCCGCCGACACGGGGCTCGCCGCCGCGCGCGACCTCAAGAAGCGGAAGCGCTGGGCGCAGGCGCTCAAGGAGTTTCAGGACGTGGCCGCGACGCGGCCGACCTCGGAAGTCTACGTTGACATCGGCGACTGCTACGTCGGGCTCGAACAGCCCCTCAGCGCCTCGCAGGCTTACCGCAAGGCCACGGAGATCGACTCCAAGTCGTCGCTCGCCCACTACAAGTTCGGCGAGGTGATGCACGAGATGCGCGAGTGGGCCGCCTCGTTGGAGGCGTTCGAGCGGGCGCTGGCCCTCGACCTCCAGGGCACTGTCATCAACCGCAAGCGCGCCCGCGAGAGGGCCGACGAGGCGGCCAACAAGCTCAAGAAGATGAACTGAGGGCGGCGCCCCGGCCGCGAAAGGAGCGGAAGGCGATGAAGATTCCACCCGCGAACCCTCTGCCGCCGAGGCCGGCGCCCGAGACCAGCCGCGCCGCCACGAGGCGCGGCCAACTCTCGACGAACGCGCCACGGACCGACGACCCGGCCGACGCGACCGAAAGCGCCGCCGCCGAGCGCGACTTCGCCAGCGTCTTCGACGAGGTGGTCTCGCGCCCCGAGCCGCACGAAGAAGAGTCCGCCGAAGGCGACCGCCGCGTCTCAAGAGAGTCCGAGCGCGCCGAACACAAAGGCTCGACCGAGCGCCGAGAAGAGCGCGAGGGCGGCTCGAACGACGCGGGCGGCGACGGGCGCGGCGGCGGCTTTGAACACCGCGCCGCGCTGCGCGAGACGGCCGCCTCAGTCGAGCCGACGGCCGCGCGCTCCATCCTGCACGTCGCCGACCTCGAAAGAATCGTCTCGGCCGTCCGCTCGCAGCTCGTTGACGGCGGCCGCCACGTCGTCACCATCGAGCTGCGCCGCTCCGTGCTCGAAGGCTTGAAGGTCCAGCTCACGTCGGACGGCGCCGGGCGCGTGACGGCCGAGTTCGTCGCCGCCAGCGAGCGCGTCCGCTCGCAGCTCGACGCGCGCGCCTCAGAGCTGGCGGAACTGCTGCGCGGCCGCGGCGTCAACCTCGCCGCCCTTCGCACGAGCGTCGGGGCGGGCGGGGACACGGCCGGAGGCTTCGACTCCGGCCCGCGCGGAGACCTTTCCCAAAACGTCGGAGGGGCGCGAAGGGCGTCCGTCCGCGTGTCAAACGACTCGCCCGCCGAAGACGACGGAGACGAAGCGGCGAGCACCTACCGCGCTTAAACCTTTAGGCGCCGGGCAGCGGCGGCCGGCGGCGTCCGATGAAGACAGACGCGAACACCATCAGGGCGGACGAGGCCGAGCCCGCGCCGGCCGTGGACCCCTTCGCCGTAGACCTCTTCGCCGGCAGCACCGGCGGGGCGAGCGCCGACGCGGCCGGTGACCAACTCTCCCTCTCCGGCGAGCCCGCGCGAGCGCCCTCATGGGACGCGGCGCTGCCGAAGGTCACGCGCGAAGAGGCGCGTCTTTCGGCGATGCTGGCGGCCGTGCCCGCCTCGCTCTCGGCCGCGGCGTCGGCGGCGCTCGCGCGCGTCGCCGGGCGGCTCACGCACACGGACCCCGCGCAAGTCTCCTTCGACCTCCTTGAGACGCGCGAGGAAGACCTCTCCGACGCCCGCTCCGAAACGCCGCGCGCCTTCGTCCGCGTCGTCGTCGAGCCCTGGGAGGCGCGAGCCGTGCTCGTCGTGGAGGCCGCCTTCGCCTCGGCGGTCGTGGACCTCATGCTGGGCGGCGACGGCGTTGGACTCGCCGACGCGCCGCGCGACCTCTCGACGGCCGAGCGCGCCGTCCTCGAATTTCTCTGCGCGCAACTGCTGGCCGCCCTGAACGAAGAGGCGGGCGAGCCCCTGTTCCGCCTCGAAGCGTTGACGGACGAGGCGGGCGCGGGCGGCTCGGGGCGGGCCGTCGTGACGAGCGCGCGCGCGCGTCGGCACGGCCGCGGGCGTCGTGCGCATCGTCTACGGCCCCGAAGCTCTGGCGGCGCTCGACGAGATGCGTTCGCCGCTGCTCGCGCGCGGCGACGGCCTGGCGGCGAAGCTCGCGCGCTACGAGAAGTTCTGCGCGGGCGCGCGGCTCTCGGTGCTCGTCGGCGAGACGGGGGTCGCGCCCTCGGACTTGGCGGGGCTCGAACCGGGCGACGTGGTCGTCGTCGAGCGCGGCTTTGGTGGCTGGGGCGAGTGGGCAGGCGGCGGCGCGGCGGCGGGCGGCACGCTTCGCGCGCGCGTGGGCGCGGGCGACAACGTGCTCGTGAGCGGCGCGGCCGCCGCGTGGGAGTCGCCGGGCGGGGGGCGGGCGGACGCTTTGCGGCTGCTCGTCGAAGAGGTCGAGGTGTCGGAGGCGCGCGGGCACGAAGCGGGGAGGTTGCGCATGGAAGACGAGAGCGAGTTGGGCGAAGAGACGGCCGCGGAATCGGGGCTGCTGGACAACCTCCTGCTGACGGTGCGCGTTGAGCTGCCCGCGCGCCGCATCAGTCTGGAGGAGCTGACGCGCCTGCGCGCCGGCCAGATTCTGGACCTCGACTGCCGCGCCACCGACCCCGTCGAGCTGGTGGCCGACGGCCGGCCCGTGGCGACGGGCGAGCTTGTTGACATCGAGGGCCGGCTCGGCGTGCGCGTCACGCGGCTGGCGGGCTGACCGGGCCGGGGGCGGGAGGCGGGCATGAACTTTGTCACGATGCTTTTGGAGACGATGCTGGCGCTCGGCCTCGTCTGCGGGCTCGCCTTCCTCGTCTTCCGCTTCGCGCTGCCGCGCCTCTCGACGGTGCGCTCCTCGAACAGCATGGTGAGGGTCGTTGACCGCGTCGGGCTCGACCCGCGCAAGAGCCTCTACGTCGTCGAGGTCGCAGGGCGCTGGCTGCTCATCGGCGCCTCGGAGGCGGGCGTCCACCTCGTCAGCGAGTTGGACGCGCGGAGCGCGGAGGAGGCGGCCGAAGAGTTGGAGAGGCGGCGCGCGGCGCCGAGCCCGACGGTCGAGGCCGCGCGGCGGGCCTTCGCCGACCGCCTCGCGCGGCTCATGAACAAGAAGGGGGAATGAGATGAAGCTTCGCTCCCTTTGGCGCACTCCGCTGCGGCGCGCGTGCGTGGTCGTGCTGGCGCTCGTCGCGCTCGCGCTGCTCACGGCGGCGCCGGACGCCTTCGCGCAGGGGGTGCCGCCGCCTCGCGCGGCCGGGGGCGGCGGGACGGGGGCGGCGAACCCCGTGGTGCTCGTGATCGTGCTCGGCGCACTCGCCCTCGCGCCGTTCGCGCTCATCATGCTCACGTCGTTCGTCAAAATCTCGGTCGTGCTCTCCATCCTGCGCAACGCCCTCGGCACGCAGCAGGTGCCGCCCAACCAGGTCATCACGGGCATCTCGCTCATCCTGACCATCTTCATCATGGCCCCCGTCGTCGAGAAGATGTACGCCGAGGCGGGGCAGGTCGGGGACTCCGAGGCCATCTTCTCCGAGGTCTCGGTCAGGCAGATCTTCGAGGCCGCGCGCAAGGGGCGCGAGCCGCTGCGGCAGTTCCTCGAACGGCACGCCGACGAGGACGACCGCAAGATGTTCTACAACCTCGCGCAGCGCATGGCCGTGCGCAACGGCAACGACCCCGCGGAGATTCTGCCGAGCGAGTTCCGCGTCGTCATCCCGGCCTTCGTCACCAGCGAGCTGACCGAGGCGTTCCAGATCGGCTTCCTCCTCTTCATCCCCTTCCTCGTCATCGACATGGTGGTTTCGAACATCCTCCAGGCGATGGGCATGTTCATGCTCTCGCCCGCGATGATCTCGCTCCCCTTCAAGCTCCTGCTCTTCGTGCTCATAGACGGCTGGGTGATTCTCATCCGCAACCTCGTGCTCGGCTACACGTGAAGGAGTTGGGATTATGAACACGTACGTCTCGCTCGCGGGCGAAGCCCTCTTTCTCATCCTCTGGCTCTCGCTGCCGCCGCTTTTGGCGAGCCTCGTCGTCGGCCTCGTCATCAGTCTTCTTCAGGCGCT
>DATHBF010000223.1:0-1646 GCA_035296285.1 Pyrinomonadaceae bacterium
ATGCTCACCTCTATCGCCCCTCCCGGCGTGAGCAACTGGCCGTGGAAATGGTCATCGTGCCAACTGGTCACGCGGAGGTTAACCATGACGCCGCCGTTCGGGGCGTAGACCATCAGGGTCCGCCGGCCCTCGTCATAATTCCAGCGGCCGGCCTGTGTCCCGGCCGGGAATTGCACCACGGCCCCGTCGCCGCCGAGCGTTAAGTCGAAGACGAACTGTTGGGCGTCCCGCCGCGTCACGGTCCACGTCCCCGCGGGGGTGAAGGATTCGTCGTTCGCGTAGGGCGGCGGCGGGGGGGTGACCCCCCCGACGGGCTCCTCGTCGAAGCCCGTGTTCGACGGGCCCGGTGAAATGTTGAGGGCGGCCACGAGAATCACGACGCCGACAATGGCGGCGGCGCCGAGCCCCAGGCACAGCGTCAGCCAGAAGGGGAGGCCCGCGGGCTTCGGACGGAAGTCGGAAGACGGCCCAGGCCGCGGCGGCTGCGGGTGCAAGCCTTCGATGGCCTTGATGAGACGCCCGAGGTCGTCCCTGAATTCGTGGTCGTCAATCACCACCGCGTTGTGGTCTCTGAGGGCTTTGAGGTCGTCGGGCAGGTCGGAGCGCCGCGGCATCTGCGCGCCCTGCACGAGCAGTGGGATGACGGGGATGCCTTTGCGCAGCGCGGCCGCCAGCTCGATGCGCACGTAGTCGGGCTCGTCCGCCTGGGCGTCACGCTCTCGCAGGATGCGGAGCCAGGAGGTGCCGATGACGACGACGAAGAGGTGACAGGAGGCGAGCTTCTGCTCGATGGCGCGGACGAAGTTGACGCCCGGCCCGAGGCCGGCCACGTCCATGAAGACGGCGCCGGGGAAGCGGTCGTCCAGCCTGTCGAAGATGCGGCCGGCGTGGGCCGAGGCGTCGTCGCGTCGGTAGCTGATGAAGATGTTGACGGCGGGCATGAGCACCTCCTTCGGGGCCAAAAGGATGAGGGCTGCGGGCGGGGAGAAGAGGTCTCCGTGAGTAAGTCTTTCGCCCGCGGTCAGCGCCAGAGTGTTGCTCATCCGGGCGGGCGTTGCAAGGGAAAATCGCGCCCGCCCCCGCCGCCGCGACCTCACTTGATGAGCTTCTGAATCGCCTTGAACTGTTCGTGCCGGGCGTCGCGCATCAACTCGAAGAGGGCCATCTCCGTCGAGGAGGGGAGGGCGCCGGACTGCTGCATCTTCTGGAGGCCGACGTGCTTGCTGTGGGCGGCGCGGGCGGTGATGCAGTCGGTGAGGAGGTGGACCTTGTAGCCGCGGGCGAGCAGGTCGTGGGCTGTCTGGTTGACGCAGACGTGCGCCTCGATGCCGCAGAGGATGACCTGTCGGGCGCCGGCCGCTTCGAGTCGCGCGACGAAGCTTTGGGCGCCGCAAGAGCTGAAGGCCGTCTTCTCGACGGGCTCGAAGTCTTCGGGCAGGACGGCGTGAATCTCGCCGGCCGTGCGGCCTAAGCCCTTCGGGTACTGCTCGGTGACGACGACGGGCACGCCGAGCAGGCGCGAGGCGTGCGCGACGAGGGCGACGCGCGCGGCCGTCTCGGCGAAGTCGGAGATGGCCTGCCGGAAAGACTCCTGCATGTCAACGACGACGAGCGCCGCCTGCCTCGCGTCGAGCGTGTTTTCGTGG
>DATHBF010000224.1:0-5389 GCA_035296285.1 Pyrinomonadaceae bacterium
TCGCGCGCAACGCCGCCGCCGTCAGGCCGCCCCCCCCGGCGCCGAAACTGCCGCCGCCCCCGAGAATAACAAAGCCCGCGCCGCCCCCACCGCCCGCGGGCGAGCCGACGATTCTCTATCAATCAGCGATGCCTAAAAAACCCGTCCGACCGCCTTCACCCGACCCGCCCGCGCCGCGCGAGACGCTCTTCGGCGACATCGCGCCGAAGGACGACCTGAGCCTCGGCCGCCCCGGCGAGACCTTCGAGGACATCCGCGACGACATCGGCGAGTGCGTCCGCTGCCCGCTCCACCAGGGACGCACCAAGATCGTCCACACCGAGGGCAACCAGGCCGCCCGCCTCATGTTCGTAGGCGAGGCGCCCGGCGCCGACGAGGACGCGAGCGGCAGGCCCTTCGTCGGCCGCGCCGGCCAGCTCCTCAACAAGATCATCGAGGCCATCGGCCTCAAGCGCGAGGACGTGCTCATCGGCAACGTCAACCGCTGTCGCCCGCCCGGCAACCGCACGCCCACGACCGAAGAGGCGCGCACCTGCAAGCCCTTCCTCCTGCGCGAAATCAACATCGCCCGCCCCGAGGTCATCGTCGTCCTCGGCAACACGGCGATGCACAACCTGCTCGACACCAAGGTCGGCATCACGCAGGTGCGAGGCAAGTTTCAGGACTATCGCGGCATCAAGGTCATGCCGACCTTCCACCCCGCCTACCTCCTGCGCGACCCCTCGAAGAAGCGCGAGGTCTGGGACGACATGAAGAAGGTCCGCGACTACCTGACGCAAGGGAAGACGACGGGCGAGCAGTAAGGCCATGCAAGACTCCCTGTTCGCCGAAGCGCCGCGGCCCGAATCGAGCGAGACGCCCGACGAGATAAACGCCGAGCTTCTGCGCCGCGCCAAGAGCCTGCCGCAGTTCAAGGAGCGCATCTTCATCTTCGGCGAGGGGCCGGTCGGCGCCCGCGCGGCCGTCGTCGGCGAATCGCCCGGGCCGCCCGACATAGACTCGGGCCGCCCCTTCATGGGGCCGGCCGGCCAGATGCTCGAACGCATCCTCTCAAGCGTCGGCCTCGCCCGCTCCGACTGCTACCTCACCAACGTCGTCAAGGCCATCAGCCAGGGCGACGAGATCACGCCCGAGTGGCTCTCCTTCTTCACTCCTTACCTCCACCGCGAGCTTGCGGCCGCGCGCCCCCGCGTCATCATCTCCTTCGGCAACACGCCGACGCGCGCCCTCCTGAGGACGAAGAAGCCCATCTCGCAACTGCGCGGCGAGTTCCACGACCACGACGGCACGCCCCTCATGCCGACCTTCAACCCCGCCTACCTTCTCCGCGACCCCTCGAAGAAGCGCGAGGTCTGGGAAGACATGAAGAAAATCCGCGCCCTGCTCGCCTCCTCCGCCAAGTGAAGACCGCTTCGCCAAACTACGCCGAAGTCGCGCTCCCCCTGCGGCTCATGCAGACCTTCACCTACCGCCTGCCGCTCGCGCTGCGCGAGGACGCGAAGGTCGGCGCGCGCCTGCTCGTCCCCTTCGGCCGGACTCTCGCCACCGGCTACCTCGTCGCCCTGCACGACTCGCTCGACCCCGCCGCCGAGCTCGAAGACTCCGAGATCAAAGACGCCGAAGAACTGCTCGACGCCGAGCCGCTTTTGACGCCCGAGGTGCTTGAGATCACGCGCTGGATAAGCGACTACTACGCCGCGCCCTGGGGCGAAGTCCTCAAGGCCGCGCTGCCCGCCGGCCTCAACTCCTCAATCGAACAGATCGTCACCATCACGCCCGCCGGCCGCGACGAGCTGGCGCGGCTCCCCCGCCACCGCGCCGCGACGCCGAAGGCGCAGGTGCTTCGCCTCGCCGCCCTCGAAGGCTCGACGACGCTGCGCGACGCCTCGCGCGAACTCGGCCAGGCGCGCGCCGCCAAGGCCGTCCGCGAGCTTGCCAAAAGCGGCTGGGTCACAATCGCCCACCGCGCCCGCAGCGCGCAGGCCAAGGCGAAACGGCGCAAGGCCGTGCGCCTGCTTCAGCCCGACTCCCAAACGTCTGACGGCGCGCTCTCGCTCCCGGCCGCGCAGAAGAGGGTCGTCGAATCCCTCATCGCGGCGGGCGGCGAGCTACTCTTCGCTGAGCTTCTGGAAGAGGCCGCCACGTCCGTCTCCACCGTCCAGTCGCTCGAACGCAAAGGGCTCCTCGAAATCTTCGTCCGCGAGGTCCGCCGCGACCCGCTCGCGGGCGCCCGCCTGCCCGAGCGCGACGAGTTCCCCCTGACCGAAGAGCAATCGAGCGCGCTCGAAGAGATCAACGCGGCGCAGGAGCGCGGCGGCTACGCGGCCTTCCTCCTGCACGGCGTGACGGGGAGCGGCAAGACCGAGGTCTACATCCGCGCCATGCGCCACGCGCTGCGCCGTGGCCGCACGGCCATGATGCTCGTCCCCGAAATCTCCCTCACGCCCGTCTTCTCGCGCCGCCTGCGCGCGCACTTCGGCGACGCCGTCGCCATCTTCCACTCGTCGCTCACGACCGGCGAGCGCTTCGACGAGTGGAGCCGGCTGAAGAAGGGCGAGGCCCGCGTCGTCATCGGCACGCGCTCCGCCGTCTTCGCGCCCGTCTCGGACCTCGGCGTCATCGTCGTGGACGAGGAGCACGAAGGCTCCTACCGTCAACAGGAGTCACCCTTCTACAACGGCCGCGACACGGCCGTCGTCCGCGCGCTCAAGGAGAAGGCCGTCGTCGTCCTCGGCTCCGCGACGCCCTCGATGGAGTCTTACCAGAACGCCCGCGCCGGCAAGTACCGCCACCTCCGCCTGCCGAGCCGCGTGGCGGGGCGCGCGATGGCCCGCGCCGAAGTCATAGACATGCGCGAAGTCTTCCGCGCGGGGGGCAAGACGGAAGTCTTCGCGCCCGACCTGCTCGCCGCCGTCGAGGAGACGCACGCGCGCGGCGAGCAGTCCATCATCCTTCTTAACAGGCGCGGCTATTCGAGCTTCGTCCTGTGCCGCACCTGCGGCGAGCGCATCAACTGCGACAACTGCGACGTGACCCTCACCTACCACCGCGGCGAGCGCGCACTCATCTGCCACTACTGCAACCTTCGCCAGCGCGTCCCCGACGCCTGCCCCTCCTGCCGCGGCCAGTTCATCTACTTCATCGGCGAGGGCACCGAACAGCTCGAAGAGATTCTGCGCGCTCGCTTCCCCGCCCTACGCATTGCGCGCCTCGACCGCGACACGACCGCCCGCCGCTCCACCTACGAGCAGGCCATCCTGAGCTTCGCGGCCGGCGAGCTGGACATGCTCGTCGGCACGCAGATGATCGCCAAGGGGCACGACTTCCCGAACGTCACGCTCGTCGGCGTCGTCTCCGTTGACGCCGGCCTCGCCCTCCCGGACTTCCGCGCCGCCGAGCGCACCTTCCAGCTCATCACGCAGGTGGCGGGACGCGCCGGCCGCGGCGAGCTGCCCGGCCGCGTCCTCATACAGACCTACCACCCGCACCACTACTCGCTGCGCCACGCCTGCGCGCAGGACTACGAAGCGTTCTTCGAGGAGGAGATAAACTACCGCCGCAACCTCGCCTACCCGCCCTTCGTCGCCCTCGCCTCGCTGCTCGTCCACGGCGAGGAGCTGACGCGCGTGCAGGCGACGGCCGCCGAAGTCCGGCGCGCCCTCGACGATGCCAACGCCGACCGCGTGGTGCGCGTCCTCGGCCCCGCGCCCGCGCCCATCGCCCGACTACGCGGCGAGCATCGCTTCCAAATCCTCCTTAAGTCGCGCAACCGCCCGCGCCTCCGCTCGCTCGTCGAAATCGCACTCTCCGACGCCGCTCGCACGCCCGGCTGCGACGTGGGCTCCGTCAACGTCGAGATAGACCCCATCAACCTCATGTGACTTTGAACTTCGCGCTTCCTTTGTGCGATAAATTTTCATCATGAAATTAATCGAGCTGGCCGAACAGACGGGCGCGCGCCTCGAAGGCGACTTCGCGGAGGTCGAGATAACGGGAGCCGCCGGGCTCGACGTGGCCGAAGCCGGGCACGTCACCTTCCTCGCCAACCCGCGCTACACGCCGCGCGTGCAGACGACGCGCGCTTCGGCCATCTACCTCGCCGAGACGGTCGAGGCCGGCCGCGCCGACATCGCCGTCCTCCGCACCCGCGACCCATACCTCGCATACACCCGCGCCCTCCGCCTCTTCCACCCCGAGCCCCCTTTTGAAGCCTTCGTCCACCCCTCGGCCGTCGTTGACCCGACGGCGAGCTTGGGCGACGGCGTCTGGATAGGCGCCTGCGCGGTCGTCGGCCCCCGCGCCCGTATAGGCGACCGCGCCCGCCTCTTCCCCAACGTGACGATTTATGAAGACGTGACCGTCGGCGACGACACCGTCCTCCACTCCGGCGTCGCGCTGCGCGAGGGCACGCGCGTCGGCTCGCGCGTCCGCATCCACAACAACACGGTCGTCGGCTCCGACGGCTTCGGCTACGCGAAGGACGAGCAGGGGCGCTGGCTCAAGATTCCGCAGGCGGGCCGAGTCGTGATTGAGGACGACGTGGAGATCGGCGCCGGGACCACGATTGACTGCGCCTCGGTCGGCGAGACGCGCATCGCGCGCGGCGTCAAGATTGACAACCTCGTGCAGGTCGGCCACTCCTGCGCCGTCGGCGAAGACTCTCTGCTCTGCGCCCAGGTGGGCCTGGCCGGCAGCTCGAACATCGGCCGCCGCGTCATCCTCGCCGGCCAGGTCGGCGTCGCCGGCCACCTCTCCATAGGCGACGACGTGGTCCTCACCGCCAAGAGCGCCACCAGCCACGACGTTCCCGACGGCAAAATCCTCTCAGGCATCCCCGCCTTCGACAACCGCGACTGGCTGCGCTCGACCGCCGCCTTCCGCCGCCTCGGCGAGATGCAGCGCACCGTCCGCTCCCTCGAACAGCGGCTCGCCGCCCTCGAAAGCCAAAAACCGGCCGCCGTAAATACTGACGACTAACTAATTACCGCCGCCGAACAATTTTTTCTTGACAGCTAAGCTCCTCATCCGGATAATGCGAAATTGAAATCCAATTTCAACATTGGATTTCATTCATACTCGCTTCCGAGGTTTTATAGAGCATGCAGTCAAACACCACAGCGGCGCACCTCCTCCAACCCGCGCGCCCCGGCCAGAAAGTCGAATTGGTCTTTGAGGACGGCGAGCGCCTCGCGCTACGCTCCTACACCTGGACCGAAGGGCTCGGCTGGTGCTGCCAGAAGACTATCCGCCTTGACACCGAGCAGCTTGAAGACCTCCACCGCGCCGTCACGGTCGCACGCCACCGCCTCGCGCGCGCCGACGCTGACGCCGGCCGCGACAATAAATCCGCGCAGGTCATCGAGTTCCCCTCGTTCTCCTGAGAAAATCC
>DATHBF010000225.1:0-19680 GCA_035296285.1 Pyrinomonadaceae bacterium
AGGTCTGGCCGCGTCCCTCCCGAACGACCTCCCGCCCCTCTGGTCCACGAAGAGCACGCCTATCGAGCCCCACACGTGGAAGTGCTCTTCGGCGTCCGAGTGCGGGGGGTCTTCCCAAAGCTGTCTCTGGTACTCCCTGTAGACCTGCCGGGCCAGAGTCCCGACGCGGTACTGTGCCGAGTCGGGGTCAGAGTCTTCGCGGCGGCTGCCCCAGTCGTCGCGTATCTCGTGGTCGTCCCAGATCATCAGGTTGGAGACGTTGGCGAGCACGTCGCGGGTGGACGGCTCTGTCCACCAGACGCGGTACAGCCTGCGGTAGGCTTCGAGAATCTGTTCGTCCTGCGCCGTCTTACTCCTGGGCTCTTTGCCGCGGATGATCTTCAGCGCCCTGGCGAACGTGGCGTCGCCGTATATCTGGTCGCCGAGGTGGAGCAGGAGGTCAACGTCGCCGGGGATGACGTAACGGTCTCTCAGGTCCGCCCACAGGTCGGTCTCGCCGCGCCGGCCCAGAAAGTTGCAACTGACCGCCGCCACGTTCAAGCGGTCCGCGCCGGCCTTGAACGTTCTCACGCGCCCCCTGGGGTGGCCGGCGGTGACGCCTTTGAAGGTGAGGTCGTATTCCGTTTCCGGCGACAGCCCTTGAAGCTTGAACACGGAAGGGCGGTCCTTCGTGAAGCTGACCGTTTGCGTGACGACATTCTTGTCAGGGTCCGTGGCCTCGCAGGTGACCTGAACGTTGTCGTCAACTTCGACCAGAACCCTCGCCGTCGTGTCCGTCACCTCACCTATGACGGGGCCAAGAGTAATCTTCGCCATGACTTTCTCCTTGAGGCAGGCGGCCGGGCGGGCGTCAACGGTCGGATTCACGTCGCCCAAGCGCGCCGTCAACGGAGAGCTTGCCGGCGCCGTGCAGCAGGAGGAAGCAGGCGGCGGCCAGCATCATCAGCGCGGGGAACATGTTCAGGTACTTGTCGCCGACGTGCGCGATGACGAGCGCGGCGACGAAATTTATGATCATCACCGCCGCCGCGTGACGCGTCGCCAGGCCGAGGATGAACAGGAGGCCGCAGACGAACTGCGCGTAAGCCGAGAGGAAGGCGGAGAACAAGGGGAAGGGCACGCCGTGCGCGGACAGGAAGGCGGCGAACTCCTCCATGCGCGCGTAGCTGAAGACGTTGTCCTGCGTGCCGTAGACGAGGCGAAAGCCGACGGCCAGCCGGATGAAGATGACGCCGTACTCTTTATACTTTTCGAGCCCTGAAAGCTTCAGCATTTGAGCCACCCTATTCGACCTCTGCGAATTCCGGCCTGTACCTCATCAACCCCTTGCGCCCGCCCAGCGCGCCCGGCCGCAGTTCCGCGACCATGAAAACCTCGTCCGGCACGGGGTACTCGCAACGAATGCCTTTCGCGGCGGCCGGGGAGAAGCCGAAGCGCGGGTAATAGTCAGGGTGCCCGAGAACGAAGACCACGTCGTGGCCCTGACTTTTACACTCCCCCAGGCCCCGCCCGACGAGTTGCGACCCGACGCCCTGATTCTGGTGCCCGGGCAGGACCGCCATCGGCCCGAGTGCGACGGCCGCGAAGTCGTCGGGGTCAGACTCGACCGTCGCGGGGCTGAAGAAGATGTGGCCTACGACCTCGGAGTCTTTGACCGCGACGAGTGAGATGTGCGGGCTCGCGGCGCGTAGCTTATCAACCAGAGCGGCCTCGCCCTCCCGCCCGAAAGCGAGGGCGTTGACGCGCCTGACCGCCGCGTAATCTTCGGGTGCTTCAGCACGTATGATAATCATCGCCGGTTCAACGCGCCCCGTCATCCCATTCCATCAGGACGTGCGTCGCCGTCCGGTCGAACTCCCGGAAGCCGAGCCGGCGGCGCGCGTGAATCTTATTTAAGGTCGCGCGTCGTCCTCTCGGCCACGCTCGTGACGGGTGAGAGTTCGCCGGAGATCGTTTTTCGGAAGATGTCGCCGACCGTCACGCGCTGCGGCGGCAACTCGGCGATTTCCGGGGCGGCGTTCAACCCGCCCTGCCCCTTCTGCCGGCGGCGGATTTGACGCGCGTGCAGCACGTCGGCGAGGCCCCTGCCGAAAAAGTAGAACGCCGGGATTAAGAGGAACAGCCAGAGCAGCCCGCCGACGGAACTGTTACTCGCGCTCAGGATGACGGCCACCATGAAGAAGCCGTCGCCGACGATGACGCTGCCGATGCCGCCGGCGGTCAGCTCGTCAGGGTCTTTCGCTTGCGCTTCGGCCGGAAGATTTCGCTTAACGGGCACGGGAGACGCGCGCTCCAGCTCGGTCCCGCACGTGCGGCAGAAAGTGATGGCTCCGTCGTTCCGGTTCCCGCACTTCGCGCAAAACATAACGCCCTCCGTTTCAAATTCCCCGCGCCGAAAAAAGCGGCCTGCTACCTCTTGGCCGGGATCAGCCCCTCGTCTACTTTTACGACCGTCTCGTGCTCAAGGACCTCAGCCCAACGTCCGTCCCGCAGGACGTAGACCCCCGACCCGACCCCGTGGAAGGCCGGCCCCTTGCCCATCGGGTACACGCGCCACCTAAAATCCGTGACCGCCATCCCGCGCGCGACTTCGCGGACGCGCAACTCTTCGATCTCCATCCTCACGGAAGGGAACTGCCGGAAGGTCTGCGCGAAGCGTTCGCGCACGCCCTCGCGCCCGCGCAGCCACCCCGTCGGCGTGTACATCTCGATGTCGCCGGCAAACTGCTTCATGAAGCCTTCGAGATCGTGCGCGTTGAAGGCCGCGATGCCGGCCATGAAAAACTCTTCGACGGGATGCTTCTGAGCCCTGTTCTCTGTCTGGGCGGCGGCCGACAGTGAAGCCGCCACCAGCAAGGCGGCCACCGCGAGGAGTCGTCTCATCAACTTTAATCCCTTCAAGAAACTGCCAACGCAAGACTTACGAACGCGCCGCGCATAATGTTCTTCGGGCCTCACATGCCCCTCCCCGTCTCTAAAGAATGGGCGGCGTTCAGGAGGGGCGTCTAAATTTTAAGCGATAGGCGAAACATAAGGGGCGAATTATAAGGCCGACATGGAAAAACTCGGCCGCTGGATGCGCGGCGGCGCCGAGAATGAGCCTTTAATCGAGCACCCCGAAGAGGCGCTGCCTGAGCCTTTGAAGCAGGAATCCTGACGGTCATTGGCGGGCTAAGAGTTTACGGCGAACCCCGGGCGGCGCGCGGGCATCGGACAAGTCGCCGCTCTCCCCCCCCCTTGCAGCCCGCCCCGGGGTTGAAATCACCCGCGGGCCTGTGAAAAACTCCGAGCCATGACGAGACAGAAAAACAGCATCGCCGCCGCGCTCGCCGCACTCCTCCTGTCCGCCGCTCCCGTTCTCGCGCAGTCCGGCGCCACCCGGCCCCGGCGCGTCGCCCCCACGCAGCCCACGACGCAGGCCCCGGCCCCGGCCGACACGGCCTCGACGGCCGCGCCCCCTGCCGGCGCGGCCCGGACCGGCACCGTCGCCCAAGCCTTCGCGCTCTACGAGCAGAAGCAGTACGACGCGGCCATCCGCGCGGCGCGGGCCGTCACCGACGCCGACCCGAAGAACTTCGACGGCTGGAAGGTCGCCGGCTTCGCCGAAGTCGCGCTCGGCAAATACGCCGAGGGCGCCGCCGACCTCCAGCGCGCTCTCGACCTCCAGCGCGCCGCCAAAGTGGAAGACCCGAACACGGTGAGGGCGCTCGCGCAAGCCTACACGCGCGTCGAGAAGTACGCCGAGGCGCTGCCGCTGCTCGTCTCGGCCACCGCCGCGGGCGAGCCCGACGCCAACCTGCTCTACTTCCGCGGCCTTGCCGAAGTCAACACGGGGAAGGCGGCCGACGCCGAGCGCTCCTTTAACGCCGCCGTCAAGGCCGACCCGAAGAACACCGGCTCGCTCTTCTACCTCGGCCGCATGGCCTGGGAGCGCAAGGACTACGCGGGCGCCATCAACTGGCTCAACCGCGCCACGCTCGCCGACGCCACGCTCGCGCAAGCCTGGACGCTCCTCGCCTACTCCTACCTCAACCGCGGCGCCGCCGCGACCGGACCGAAGGCCGACGCAGACTACCTCGCCGCCGTCCGCGCCAGTGAGTCGCTCCTGAAGCTCAAGCCCAACGACGAGGCCGCGCTTAATCTCAACGCCCAGGCGCTCGTCCGCGCCGGCCAGTTCGTCCGCGCCGCGACTGTGCTTGAGAAGGCGGCGGCCGGCGACGCGGCCAAGCCCGAAACGCTCTACCTCCTCGGCTTCTCGCACAACCGCGCCAAGAACTACCCGCGCGCCGTCGCCGCCCTGGAGCGCGCCGCGGCCAAGGCCCCCGACAACGTAGACATCTACCGCGAGCTGGGCTTCGCCCACGAAGCCTCCAAGCAGTACGCCAAGGCGCTCGCCGCCTACGAAAAGGGCCTCCAGCTCGCGCCCTCGGACGCCTACTTCAAGGAGTCGGCCGACCGCGTGCGGCCGTTCGCCAAGTAATCAAAGTCAGTGACCGACGGCGGGCGACGGGCGGCGGGCTTCTTTCTCGTCGCCCGTCACTTTTCTTCTTGTCACAGCCCACGCCAGGGGTTAGCATTCGGCTCATGAAGAACACAAAATTCTCGCGCTCTCGGGGCGCGCTCGCGGGTCTCGCCGCGGCCTTCGCGGCGTTCGTCCTTGTGTCGCAGCCCGCGCTGGCGGCGACGTGGAAGGGCTTGGAGCCCTTCGTCTCGAAGCGCGCCGACGTGGAGCGCGTGCTCGGCGTGCCCACCTCGGACCGCTTCGCCGACAACGGGACGCTGGAGTTCGACGTGTCGGGCGGCAAGGTCACGGTCTTCTTCGTGACGCCGAAGTTCATCGCCGCCAAGAAGCTCCCGCCCGTGCTGGAAGGGACGGTCCTCCAGGTCATCCTCCAGCACGAGCGCGCCACCGACACGCCCGAGTCCATGAACCTCGTCAAGAACGGCGCCTACGAGCACCGCCGGGACAAGGGCGTTGATGTCTACAGCGACCCCAAGGCGGGCCTCTTCTACACCTTCGTCGAGAGCCGCCTCAAGACGACGCGCTACTCCTACTCGTGGGAGCAGTTCTCCAACATCCAGAAGATGAAGTGACGTGAATCGTGAATCGTAAATCGTGAACCGTCAAAGGCAACTCTTCTATTCACGATGTACGATTGACGGCTTTTCATGCTTTACAGAACGCACCTCATCGGCGCGCTCCGGGAGCGGCGCGTTGATTTCATAGACTTCGAGCGCGCGCTGCGCGGCGAGGTCGGCGAGCTGTCGGCGCGGCTGCGAGCCCTGGCGGGCGAGACGGCCGAGGGCGTCCGCCGCAAGTCCGGCGCCGTGGCCGCGCGCGTCGCCTACCCTTCGGACGAGCTTGAGAGGGCGGGCGCCGTCGTCGTCCCGTTCGAGGAGCGTTGGCGCTCGCACGAGCAGGCGAGGGAGTGGGCGCTCGCCGCGCTGAAAGGGCGCACGACCTTCGCCGCCGACGGCAGCCAAATCTTCCCCGGGCGAGAGGCGTCCGTCCCCGTCGCCGCCGTCCAGGTCGCTTCCTTCGAGAACCCGCACACGCCCGAGGGGCGCTACACGAAGGACGTTCACTTCGAGGTCATCACGCCCGGCGAGCTGATGGGCACGGGCCGCGCCTTCGAGAGCCCCGACCAGATAGTCGGCCTGCGCCGCTTCGAGCTGGAGGCCAGAGCCGTCGGCGACTTCCTGAAGAAGCGAAGCGGCTGGCGGGCGCGCGGCGAGCGCCCTCCCGTCGCCTTCTTCGACAACACGCTCGTCGTCTCCTCACTTCGCAAGGGCACCGAGGTCAACTTCTCAAGGCGTTACGCCTCGGCCCTCGCCGAACTCATCCACCTCTCGCGCGAGTCGGAGATTCCCGTCGTCGGCTACGTGGACCACTCCTACGCGCCCGACATGCGCAACCTCCTCGAAGCCCTCCACCCCGACATGGCGCGCACCAGCGCCTACGACGCGCAGATACTCCGCACCACGCACGCGCCCGGCGCCGAGCCGCTGCTGAAGAACTGGGGCGACCGCACCATCTTCTGGCACTGCCAGCGCGAGAACCTGGCCGAGACGTTCTACGACGAGCTGGGCGCCCCGCTCGTCGGCTTCGTCTACTTGCAGACGACTTCCGACGGCCACCCGGCCCGTCTCGACATCCCGGCTTGGGTCCACGAGGCGGGCCTGATTGAAGAGGTCGCGGACGCGGTGCGGGCCGAGTGCGTCGTCGGCAACGGCTACCCTTACGCCATCGAGACGGCCGACGAGGCGGCGGTGATGACGGCGCGCGACCGCGAGCAGTTTTTGCGCGCCGTGCAGGACTTTGCCGCCGAGAACAGCCTCTCCTTCCGCGTCTCGCGCAAGGCCGTCAGCAAGGGCCGTCGGCGCTGAGGCGGCGTTTGAGCGCGCGGCGGAAATCTGTCATCATGCCCGTAGGCCGCACGCGACCAGAGAGTCTCCCCCCGGAGTAGACGCATGAGCAGCAGCGCAGACGAACAGGCCGGCGGCCGCTCCCACGCCGGCGGCGCCGCGTCGTGCGCGTCCTGCGGGGCGAGGGCGCGGCGACCCTCGGCGCGCTTCTGCTCGGCCTGCGGGCGCAGCCTCGACGACGAGTACGTCCCGGCCCGCGGCCTCCTGGCCTCCTACAGCTTCAAGATGCGCCCCTCCCCGGCGCGCGCCGCGCGATGGGCACGACGCGCGGCGAAGGAGCGGCCGGCCGTCGTGGTCGTCAGGCCGCGCGGGGATATTTTGCTTATGCCTTCGAGGAACAACAACGGGGCTTCGACGACGGCGCTGGCCTTCGCCACCTACGCGCTCGTCCCCTACCTCGGCATCCTGTTCTGCCCCGGCGCGCTCCTGATGGGCGGCGTCGGGCTGCTGCGCGCGCGCCGCGACCCGGACCTGGGCGGCGTCCGCGCCTCGGCCATGGGGCTCGCGCTCGGCCTCGTACTCCTCTGCGCACAACTCCTCCTCTGGTGGATTCTCTACAAGGTGCCGGAGTGGTCGCGCGGCGTCCCGTTCTAAACGCTCCGTCAATGACGAAGATCGCCAAGATAGTTAAATCGAACTCGCACGTGGATTACGTCGGGCGGGTGATTGACAGCCTGGACGCGTCGGAGCCGCCCGCGGCCGACGACTACGGCTTCGCGCAGTTCGTCCGCATCCCCTTCGACGGGGGCGAGGAGCTGGTCGGCGTCGTCTACACGACGCAGCTCGCCAACCCCGAGTACGGCAGCTTCGGCCCGCGCCTCTCCCCTCAGGCGGACCTCGCCGTCCTCAGCCCCGACTACCTGAACGAGCAGGGCGTGCTGCTCGGCATACTCCTCCTCGGCTCGCGCGTGCGCGAGGGCGACGCTTGGGCGTGCCGGCAGGGGGTGCCGCGCCGCGTCGCGCCCGTCGGGCAGGACGTGTACAACCTCCCCGAAGGCGAAGCCTTCGAGTTCCACCGGGGCGAGGGCGGCCGTCTGCAACTTCATTACTTTTCGCAGACGCTCGCGCACGCCGGCCCCTTCGCCGTCCCGCTCGTCGAGGCCGTCATCTCGCAGCTTGAGCCGGCCTGCACGGCGCAGGAGCGGCAGCGCCTCTGCGTCCTCAAAAAATCGCTCGTCTGGCAACGCACGCTCGGCGGGATGCGTCTTTAACAGAGCCGACCCCGATTTAATCACCGACGGAAAGAAAGCCCATGAGAAATTCAAACAGAATGCTGACCGCCGCCCTGCTCCTCGCCGTGGCCTCCCCGGCGGCCCTCGCGCAGAGGCCGCGCGCCGTCGAAAGCTCGGCGGAGGAGCCCGTCGTCGCCACCAACCGCCCCGCCCCGCCCGCCCCGCCCAAGGTCGTCAAGGCCAAGTACATGGGCGGCTACGGCGGCATCCGCCAGAAGCGCGAGGGCCTGATGGCCTTCGACGACCGCAACCAGCGCCTCATCTTCCTCGACAAGGACGAGCGCGAAGTGCTCTCCATCGCCTACGAGGCGATTGACGTGGCCTTCGCCGACTCCGAGACGCGCCAGCTGATGGGCAACGGGACGCGCGACGTGATGCTCGGCACGATGGGTCCGCTCGCGCTGCCCGGCCTGCTCTTCAAGAAGAAGTTCCAGTACCTGACCATCCAGTTCGAGGACCGCGACACGGAGCTGAAGGGCGTCACGCAGTTCAAGCTCGAAAACCGCGACATCATAGACTCCGTGGCCCACGCCCTCGCGCAGAAGGCCGGCCTCGTTCAGCGCGGCCAGATGTACCTCCGCAAGAAGGACAAGAAGGCCACCGAGTCCACCTCGGCCGAGAAGAAGTCGAACCCGTAAGCGTCCGGACGGCGCAAAGAAGAGGGGAGCGCGGAGATTAAATCCGCGCTCCCCTCTTTTTTTGACCACTCCTCCGACGCGCGTCGCGCGGTCAGTGTTCCCTTGACGCGCCTTCGGGCAGGTCGCCCTGATAGAGTTCCGCGCCGGAGGCGACGAACTCGGCGGCCTTGTCGCGCAGGCCGGCGCCGAGTGCGGAAGTGTCGTCGAGTCCCTTCTCGGCGGCGTAGTCGCGGACCTCCTGCGTGATCTTCATGGAGCAGAAGTGTGGGCCGCACATCGAGCAGAAGTGGGCGAGCTTGGCGCCCTCCTGCGGCAGCGTCTCGTCGTGGTACTCGCGCGCCACGTCGGGGTCCAGGGAGAGGTTGAACTGGTCCTCCCAGCGGAACTCGAAGCGGGCCTTGGAGAGCGCGTTGTCGCGTGCCTGCGCGCCCGGGTGGCCTTTGGCGAGGTCGGCGGCGTGCGCGGCCAGCCGGTAGGCGATGACGCCGTCCTTCACGTCCTGCTTGTCGGGGAGCCCCAGGTGCTCCTTCGGCGTGACGTAGCAGAGCATAGCCGTGCCGAACCAGCCGATCATCGCGGCGCCGATGGCCGAAGTGATGTGGTCGTAGCCGGGCGCCACGTCCGTCACGAGCGGCCCGAGCGTGTAGAAGGGCGCCTCGCCGCAGACCTCCAACTGGCGGTCCACGTTCTCCTTAACGAGATGCATCGGGACGTGGCCCGGCCCCTCTATCATCACCTGACAGTCCATCTCCCAGGCTATCTTCGTCAGCTCGCCGAGGGTTTCTAACTCGGCGAACTGCGCCTCGTCGTTGGCGTCGGCGATGGAGCCGGGCCGCAGGCCGTCGCCGAGGGAGAAGGACACGTCGTAGGCGCGCATGATCTCGCAGATTTCGCGGAAGCGCGTGTAGAGGAAGCTCTCCTCGTGGCGCGAGAGGCACCACTTCGCCATGATGGAGCCGCCGCGCGAGACGATGCCGGTCGTGCGCCGCGCCGTCAGGGGGACGTAAGGCAGGCGCACGCCCGCGTGGATGGTGAAGTAGTCAACGCCCTGCTCGGCCTGCTCGACGAGCGTGTCGCGGAAGACCTCCCACGAAAGCTCTTCGGCGCGGCCCCCGACTTTTTCAAGGGCTTGATAGATGGGGACCGTGCCGATGGGGACGGGCGAGTTGCGCAGAATCCACTCGCGCGTGGTGTGGATGTTCTTGCCCGTCGAGAGGTCCATGACGGTGTCGGAGCCCCAGCGGACGGCCCAGCGCATCTTCTCGACCTCTTCTTCAATCGAGGAGGCGACGGCCGAGTTGCCGATGTTGGCGTTGACCTTGACGAGGAAGTTGCGGCCGATGGCCATCGGCTCGGCCTCGGGGTGGTTGACGTTGGCGGGGATGATGGCGCGGCCGCGCGCGACCTCTTCGCGCACGAACTCGGGCGTGACGAACTTCGGAACGGAGGCGCCGAAACTCTGGCCGCGGTGTTGGTGGAGGAGCGAGCTGCGGTCGGCGGTCGTTTCGAGCGCCTGCGCGCGCCCCATGTTCTCGCGCAGCGCGACGAACTCCATCTCGGGCGTGACTATCCCGCGGCGCGCGTAGTGCATCTGCGTGACGCAGGCGCCGGCGCGAGCACGAAGGGGCGCGCGCTTGAGGCCGGGGAAGTTTTCGAGCCGGCCCTTGTCCTTGTGTTTGGCGAACTCGGCGGCGCCGGCCGTCAGGTAGCCGTCGTCCTGCGGCGAGACCTCGCGGCCTTCGTACTCTTCAACGTCGCCGCGCGCGAGAATCCATTCGCGGCGCAGCGCCGGCAGCCCGTCGCGCACGTCGCAGCGCGCGTCGGGGTCGCCCCACGGACCCGAGGTGTCGTAAACGCGCACGGGCTCGTTCTCCTCGACGCGGCCGTTCGGCAGGCGCGTCGGGTGCAGGCTGACCTCGCGGAAGGGGACGCGCGCGCCCTTCGGCCCCTCGACGTAAATCCTGCGCGAGCCCGGGAACTGCGCGCCGCCCGAGTGCCCGTCGCCGTTTCCTTTAGCAGTCGTCATAACTTCGTCTCGCTTTCTCACCAAAAGGCCGGAGGCCGCTTCGCACACGAAGGGCGAAGCGGCCTCGCGGGCCTGGCCTCCCTTCGGCGGTACTAACCGCATCAGGTTCAAAGGGTCTCACCCCGCCGGGTGACTCTCAGCCGCGCGAAGGGGCGGCTCCCCCGTTAAATGACAAACTATCAGGAGTTTAAACCCACTCGCCCCCTTAGACAAACGGACGGAAGCGAACATTTAATTGAACGGAAGCGAACACTATCGCCAAGGTATTTCCCTATAAGTTATGTGTAAATCTGGACGGGAAAGGAGTGTGTCTAAATGGGGAATAGTTTATGGGCGGGCCGCGTGCTGCCCGCGGCGGCGGCGCTCGCTTTGGCGCTCGGCGCGGCCGGGTGCGGCAACAGGGACAACGCCGCCAACACGGCCGCCAATTCGGCCGCGAACACGGCCAACCGGGCCGGCAACGTCGCCAACTCGACGGCCAACGCCGTCTCGAACGCGACCGGGACGACGACCGACACCGCGATGAAGAACACGATCGAGGCCAACCTGACGCGCCAAGGCGTGACGGGCGTGACGGTCGAAGTCTCGGGCGGCGAGGTGACTTTGAAGGGCAGTATCCCGCGCGCGAAATTGCAGGACGCGATGAAGGCCGCCAACGATGCCGGCCCGAAGAAGGTCAACAACCAACTCAACCTACAGTAAGGCGAGGAGGGCGGCAATGGCTCTGACTGACAAATACCAATCGTTGATCGACATCGCGAACCAGAGCGGGGTCAGCGGCCTCCAGGTCCGCGAGGAGGGCGGCGTGCTGCACGTCGATGGCACGGCGCCGAGCGAGGATGTCAAGCAAAGGCTCTGGGACGAGTACAACCGGCTCGACCCGGACATGCGCTCGGGCGACCTCGTCCTGAACGTCGAGGCCGGCGGCGGCGGTGGCGGCGGCGCTGGCGGCGGCGGGGACACCTACACCGTCAAGAGCGGCGACACGCTGAGCAAAATCGGCCAGCATCACGGCGTCGCCTGGCGCGAAATCTACGAGGCCAACAAGGGCGTGATAGGCGACAACCCGGACAAGATTTTACCGGGCCAGCAACTCCGCATCCCGCGCAAGTGAGTTAACGAACAAGGGGTTTTCAAAACGGAGGGCACAGAGATTCTATCTTCTCTGTGCCCTCCGTTTTGCAATGATTGTTTGTCCAGGCTTCAGGCGAACAGGTCGTCAACCGCCATCCTCCACCCCGGCACGGCCGGCTCCGCCTCGGCCACCTCCCCGCGCCTATACACCGTCGGGTTCTCGGGGTCGGACGCGCGGTAGACCTTCACCACGCCTTCGCCCAGCAGGTCAACGTCCCACACGACGAGCGTCCCGGCGGCGAAGTAGTCGGCGCGCTTCTTCGCCAGCTCCCTCTCGGCCCGCGGCCCGTAGTCGCCCTCGCTCCTGACCTCGGCGGCGAAGGCGGGCGCCCCCTCGAAGAACTTCATGCCGGGGTCAGAGCCCGTGTAGAAAGCCGCGTCGGGGCTGAACGACTTGCGGCGCGGGAGGTTGACGCGGAAGGCTTTGTTGTCGCCGACGGCCCGGCCCTCGCCCGTGCGCTTGGCGTACTCGCGCAGGGACACGAATATCTCGTCGCCGGCATAGCCCGGCGTGGCTCCTGTCGGAGGCATGTGGATAATCTCCCCGTTGACAAGCTCAGCCTTGCCCCTGACTTTGTAGAGGTCTTCGATGGTGGCTTCGGTCTTCGTGCTCATGACTGACAACCCCCTTTAAGGCTTCGGGCGAACGGGTGGGAAGATTAGCCGCCGATGAGGCTCATCGTGCGGGCGGGCTGCTCGAAGTAGGTCTCGTTGATGTAGTGGCGCGGCTCCTTCTGCATGACGACGGCGCGGACGTAGTCGGCCAGCTCCTCGCGCGTCGCGCCCGCGCGCAGGCGGTCCCGCAAGGAGTGCTCGGCCTTCGAGAAGAGGCAGGTGCGTATCTGGCCGTCGGCGGTGAGGCGGACGCGCGAGCAGGCGCCGCAGAAGGGCTCGGTGACGGGCGCGATGATGCCTATCTCGCCGGGCGCGCCGTCGGCGAAGCGGTAGCGCGTGGCCGTCTCCGAGCCGCGCTCGGTATTTTTGGCGACGAGCAGGAAGCGCTCGTTGATGGCCGCGCGAATCTCCGCGCCTGACACCACCTTCTCGCGCGCCCAGCCGTGGCCCGAGTCGAGCGGCATGTACTCGATGAAGCGCATCGTGACGGCGTGCTCGCGCGCAAACGCCGCCATGTCGGCCACCTCCTCCTCGTTGAAGCCGCGCACGATGACGGCGTTGATCTTGACGGGCGTCAGGCCCACGCGCGCGGCGGCCCGTATGCCTTCGAGCACGCGCCCGAGCATGTCCACGCCCGTCATCTCCTGGAAGGCCGCGCGGCGCAGACTGTCGAGGCTGACGGTGACGCGGTCTAGCCCTGCTGCCTTCAACCCCGCGGCGCGCTCCGCGAGGTTGTAAGCGTTCGTCGTGAGCGCCAGGTCGCGGACGCCGGGCACGCGCGCCAGCTTCGCCACCAGCGTCTCGATGTCGCGCCTGAGCATCGGCTCGCCGCCGGTCAGTCGCACCTTATCGACGCCGAGCGAGGCGAAGACCTCGACGGCCGACTCTATCTCCTCGTAAGTCAAGACCTCCGACTTCGGCGCCGTCTCCTGCGGCGACCCGTGCGGCAGGCAATAGAAGCAACGGAAGTTACACTTGTCCGTCACCGACACGCGCAGATCGCGTATCGCCCGACCGTACGAATCTTTGAGGAGGGCTTCAACCATTTAAATCACTCAGTCTTCAGAACACACGCCGCTCGAAAGCAGGTATTCTACCAACTACGCACGTCTCGCGCGAAAGAGCCGAACCCATTCGGGAATAGTTGCTCGATAACAGACAGGTCGTTCGACACACGGCGCGCCGCCTCAACGGCGTGGCGAGTTTCCGTTTGAAGTGACGGCCGGTCAGTCCCGTAAACCTGCGTCTTCAGCGAATTCCTAGTGAAGGATATCCTTTCAGACTGGAGCCTTCGTGCCCAGGTTGCTTCGTTGACGTGCGGGTCTACCCCGCACAAGTACCAAGCTTCGATTGCAGGGACTGCGAGGCCGACAGCAGTCTTTAATGGCGCTCGGCCCGGAACTGAGCTGAGCCTCAACCTCTCCAGATTAACCACACCTCGTAGTTGGCATAGCCTACATTTCGAGCTCTCACCGCCCGCGCTTTCGTGCGCGCTCTCATGAACTGGAGAATCATCCGAATCGGCAACAATCACCAACGCCTCGGCGTCTGTCTGGTAGTGAAGCCACTTGATTACCATGGGGAGAATCCTTACTACCGTCGGCCAGCCTCTTGAGCGTAGTGACGGGTGTCTTGAAATCTCCTGAGTCGCCTTTCCCAAAATTCCCTCAAGGAGGATTCTAATGGCCGCCTCGTCTGCCGAAGACTCGCTCAAGACAGCCACTCTCATGGCTGGCTGGGAACCCCGCCGAGGATGCCGCTGTACCAGACCTCTCCCAAAGGCGCGTCTTGTAGAAACTCGTCCAAGTTCGGCTTCTCGGACAAACGCTCGAAATGAACTCCCTCGGCGTCCTTATGGGCGATGACCACCTCCTCTGGATGATCCTTATAGAGGTCGAGGAAGTAAGGCGAATGCGTCGTAGCAATCACCTGCACAGGACTCCGCTTGTCGCTGTACTGCTCCGGGTAACACAGCCGGTACATGGCATCCCTCACGTCCCGCAATAGCCGCGGGTGAATGCCCCGCTCCGGCTCCTCAAAGCACACAATAGCAGGAGGATTGGGCAGGTAAGCTAAGGTGATGAAGCCCAGCGCGAACAGAGTGCCGTGCGACAGGTCAGACGCTTCGATTGAATGACCGGAGCGAGTGCGAAGTAGTATGGACCGCAAGCCATCATGTGATGTTTTGAACAGTATGCGATTGAACTCGGGTAGCCACCTGCTGAGTTCTTCGTTCAGTGCTTCAAACCGCTCAGGGTCTTGGTCTCTAAGATTATCAAGCACGCCAGCTAAGTATAAGCCGTCGGGCCATAGAGTCATCTTGGGAAGTTGAACGGGAGCGGCCAGACTTTTTGGGTCGAAAGAGTAGATTTGAAAACTTTTCAAGGCATTATTAATTTCGCGCGTAATCTCGCTAGACGCCGAGCCTGTATCGCCATGAACCTCAGGTCCAAAGGCGTTAAGCCTACCATTCACATACCTCCAGCCTGATCTAGTGAATATGGTGAAATCATGGGCCTCCCAATCAATTACAATCTCAATGGTGATGTCATTGGCGTTCCTCAGTGAGGCCGTAATAAGTGTGTCAGAACGAGACGCATCCGGGTCCCGTGCCATTTTGATCCCCTGCATAGCGGTGCTCTTGCCGCTGCCGTTCGGGCCGACGATTAGGGTGAATCTGTTTAGCGGGAGGGTCGCGTCTACTAGAGCTTTGAAGTTCTTAAATTCGACTGACTTTATCATCTCGTTCCTCTCCTGCCGCGAAATCTGAGCAGTGAACGTTATAAGTATACTCTCCTGGCCCACTCCGCGCCGAGAGGAAGAAGTTTAAGGCGTCTTGAAGCGGAGGGGGGGGCCGAGTTGCTGGAGGGTGCGGTAGTCGGCCGAGGGCGGGGCGTGGAGGGCGTAGACGCGCGCCTCGTGGTCGCCGGGGGGGAGAGGGGGGAGGGGGAAGACGTAGCCGCAGTATTCGTCGGCGGAGCGGCCGGCGGCGAGCACGTCGGGGCGGGGGAGGGCGGCGGGTTGGTGCGCGACGAAGCGGCCGTCTATGTATAGCTCGACGCGGACGCGCTCGGAGGGGCGGGCGGTGTTGACGGCCCAGCCGGCTATCTCGCCGCGGGGCGTGACCTCGCCGAAGCCGCGGAAGTGGGGCGGGTAGGCGGCGTGGCGCGCGTAGAGCGTGAGGGCGCCGACGACGAGCGTCGCCAGCACGAGCGCGGCGAGCAGGAGATGAGTCTTGTAGCCGAGTGGGGGCATGGGAGAGTCGGGCGTGGCGGTTTAAGGACCGTTCAGCTCTTCCTTTCGGCGGGGGCGAGCAGGGCGAGGGCGTTGCGCCGAAGGCCGGCGAGCTTGGCGCGCTTGACGGGGCTGCGGCGGAAGCGGGCGGCGAAAGCCTCGGGCGTCAGCTCGACGATGTCGAGGAGTTTGGGAGTGACGCTGTCGGGGCGCGGCTCGAAGCGCGGCTCGTCCGTCGGGCGCTCGAAGCGGTTCCAGGGGCACACGTCCTGGCACACGTCGCAGCCGTAGAGCCAGCCGTCCATGTTGGGTTTAATCTCGACGGGCAACTCTTCGGCGCGCAGCTCGATGGTCGCGTAGGAGAGGCAGCGGGTCGAGTCCACGACGTATGCTTCGGTGATGGCCGAGGTCGGGCACGACTCGATGCAGAGCGTGCAGGTGCCGCAGTGGTCCTCCTCGCGCGCCGCGTCGTATTCCAGCTCGATGTCTAAGATTATCTCGCCGAGGAAGACCCAGGAGCCGTAGTCGCGCGTGATGAGGTTGGCGTGCTTGCCTATCCAACCTAAGCCGGCGCGCACGGCCCAGGACTTGTCCATCGTCGGCTGCGCGTCAACGCAGACTTTCCCCCCGGCGCCCGGCGCGCGTTCTTTGACCCATTCGAGCAGCGCGCGCAGGCGCTCGCCGAGCACGTCGTGGTAGTCGTCGCCCCAGGCGTAGCGCGACACCTTGCCGGTGCCGGGCGCGTCGGCGTGCCCGTGCGGCGTGTAGTAGTTCATGGCGACGACGACGACCGAGCGAGCGCCCGCCACGAAGAGCGAGGGGTCGGTGCGCCTTTCGACCTCGCGCGCCATCCACGCCATCTCGCCGTGGTGGCCGCGCCGCAGCCACTCTTCGAGCCGCGCCCCCTCTTCCGTCAGGGCCTCGGCGCGCACCACGCCCACCTTGTGAAAGCCCAGCTCCAGCGCGCGCCTCTTCAAGCCCTCGGTCAAGAGGGCCGGCGTCAACTCTGCTTCCGGCGCCTCAGTCGTCAAAGCCTCACCCGCCTCAGTCTCGCCATAGAAACGTTGAAATTATAACAGAGGGAGTTCGATGCCCCGGCCCGCCCGCGCGTGTTACAATCGCCCCACACGACAGAAAGAATCGAACGGGTGCGGACGGGGCAAGGGGGCGGTGTCGGATGCAGTTGGGCGGGCAGGTTGACGACAGGGCTTCGCTGGAGCGGAAGGCCGGGAGGCTGCTCTTCATCGGGCTGCCTTCGACGAAGCTCGACCGCCACTGGCGGCGGCTGCTGACGGAGGTCAGGCCGGGCGGCGTCATCCTCTTCGGGCGCAACATCGAGTCGGCCGAGCAGGTCGCGCTGCTCACTTCGCAGATACGCGACGCGGCCGGCGCCGCGGTCTTCGTCGGCATCGACCAGGAGGGCGGCCTCGTTGACCGCTTCCGCCACATCTGCGAGCCGATGCCCTCGGCCAAGGCGGTGCGCAACGCCGGACGGGCCGACCTCTCCGAGAGGTTCGGCGCCCTGACGGCGCGGGCGCTCCGCCTGCTCGGCTTCAACATGAACTTCGCGCCCGTCCTCGACCTCTCGGGCGACAACTACGACAACGGCCTGCGCGGACGCACCTTCGGCCTCAACCCCGAGATGGTCTCGCTGCTCGCGGGCTCTTACCTCGACGGCCTCCAGCGCAACCACGTCGTCGGCGTCGGCAAGCACTTCCCCGGCCTCGGCGGCTCGCGCGTGGACTCGCACCGCCGCCTGCCCATCATCACGCACACGTGGCAGGAGATCTTCCAGCGCGACCTCGTGCCCTTCCTCGACCTCATGTTCCACCGCCCCGGCGAGCTGCTCAAGGCCGTCATGATCAGCCACGCCGCCTTCCCCGACGTGTCCGAGTTCCTTCAGGCTTGCTTCCGCCAGACGGGCGACCTGCCGACCATCGACGGCCTGCACGAGTTCCCCGCCACCATCAGCGGCAACGTCGTCATGCGCCTGCTCCGCTACGTCCACAAGTTCGACGGGCTCGTCATCACGGACGACATGGAGATGGGGGCGGTCGTGCAGACGCTCTCGGTGGCCGAGGCTTCCCTGCGCGCCATCGAGGCGGGCTCCGACATGGTGCTCATCTGCGAGCAGGAGACGAACTTCGTGGCGGCGCGCGACCGGCTGGTGGAGGCCGTCCAGGAAGGGCGTTTGAGCGTGCGCGCGCTCGACGCCGCCGCGCGGCGGATGGACGCGGCGCTGAAGGTCACGAAGGAGCCCGAGCAGTTCACCTCAGAAGAGTTCGCCGCCGTCGCGCGCGAGCTGGCCGACCTCAAGGCCCGCCTCAAGTCCGCCGAGGAGACCGGCGAGTACGCGCCCGCCTACGGCACGGACGAAGGCGGCACGCGCAGCTCCTCCAATTTCTGATTGCACATTTCCGGCCCCGGATTTACAGTCTCCCTTCTTCGCTTTAATCACTTCACGGAGGCTCCGTCGTCTTGCACCGCTTCTCCTTTCTCCTTCTCTCGCTCTCTTTAATCTTCGCCCAGGTTCCGGCACAGCAGCCCAACGTGCTGCGGCCGGCGCCCGGTCCCGCGCCCGGGGCGGGGGTGCTGCCGGCCCCGCGTCTGAACGCCGACGCGTACCGCGAGCGCGCGGGGCGCATCATCGGCGCGGCGCTGGCGAGCGACGCGGCCTACCGCCGCCTCTCCTTCCTCACCGACCGCATCGGGCACCGGCTGAGCGGTTCCGAATCTTTAACCCGCGCCGTCGAGTGGGCGGTCGCGGAGATGAAGCGGGACGGGCTGGAGAACGTCCGCGCCGAGAAGGTGATGGTGCCGCACTGGGTCCGCGGCGAGGAGAGTCTGGAGCTGGTCGAGCCCGTCGGGCGGACGCTCCCGATGCTCGGCCTCGGCAACAGCGTGGGCACGCCCGCCGGAGGCGTCACGGCCGAAACGGTCGTCGTCAGGAGCTTCGACGAGCTGGACGCGCTCGGCGAAAAGGTTCGAGGCAAGATAGTCGTCTACAACGTGCCCTTCACGACCTACGGCGAGACGGTCCAGTACCGCGGCGCCGGCGCCTCCCGCGCCGCGCGCTACGGGGCCGTGGCCGCGCTCGTCCGCTCCGTCACGCCCGTCAGCCTCCAGTCGCCGCACACGGGCGCGCTCCGCTACGCCGAAGACCAGCCGCGGATTCCGGCCGCGGCCGTCAGCATCGAGGCGGCCGAGCTGTTGCAGCGGATGCAGGAGCGCGGCGACCGTGCGGTCGTCCGCCTGCGCATGGGCGCGCGCTTCCTGCCCGACGCCGAGTCGGCCAACGTCGTCGCCGAGCTTAAAGGAGCGGCGCGGCCCGAGGAGGTCGTGGTCCTGGGCGGGCACCTCGACTCGTGGGACGTGGGGCAGGGGGCGCACGACGACGGCGGCGGCTGCGTCGCCGCGTGGGAGGCGGTCCGGCTGCTCAAACAGTTGGGCTTGCGCCCGCGCCGGACCATCCGCGTCGTGCTCTGGACGAACGAGGAGAACGGCCTGCGCGGCGGCAACGCCTACCGCGACGCTCACAGGGCGGAGCTTAAAGACCACGTCCTCGCCATCGAGAGCGACTCGGGCGTCTTCCGCCCCGTCGGCTTCGGGCTCGCGAAGGAGGCCACGCCGCAGGCCCGCGCCGACGTGCGCGAGATAGCGCGGCTCCTGAAACTCATCGGCGCCGACCAGATCGCCCCGGACGGCGGCGGGGCCGACATCGGACCCATCACGCGCGAAGGCGTCCCCGGCATGTCGCTCAACGTGGAAGGCACGCACTACTTCGACATCCACCACACCCACGCCGACACCTTCGACAAGGTCAACCCGCAGGAACTCGCCGCCTGCGTCGCCGCCCTCGCCGTCATGGCCTACGTCGTCGCGGACATGCCGGAAAGGCTGTAAGAACAGTCTGGAGTCTGAAGTCAAAAAGCGGCCTGACTTTGACTCCAGACTGTTTTTGGAACTTTCCACCGCGCCCGCCCGAAATATGTGTGTCAGGCGGGTCGGCCCGAGGCCCGGCGGACGAAGATTAGAGGATGTCGGCTTCTCCCAAACAGTCGGACGCGGAACTCCTGGGGCTGATGCTCGCCGGGGACGAGGACGCTTTCACGGCGCTCTACAGGCGCCGGCAGGGCGGCGTCTACCGCTTCGCCCTCCAGATGAGCGGGTCCGAGGCGCTGGCCGAAGACGTGGTGCAGGAAGTCTTCCTCGTCCTGATGCGCGACGGCCGGAACTTCGACCCCGCGCGCGGGTCCGTCGCCGCCTACCTCTACGGCATCACCCGCAACCACGTCCTGCGCGCCTTCGAGCGTGAGCGCAACTTCGTCCGCTTCGACGAGGGCGAGGACGAGTCGGGCGAGACGCCGCACGAGGG
>DATHBF010000226.1:0-4536 GCA_035296285.1 Pyrinomonadaceae bacterium
GCCTCGGTCGGAGGAAGTAGAATCCGACCGAGGCGCCACCCGCCCTTCTTTTATGGACCTACTTTCATCGCTCAACGAACGACAGCGCGAGGCCGTGACGACGACCGAAGGCCCGCTGCTCATCCTCGCCGGCGCCGGCTCCGGCAAGACGCGCGTCATCACAGTCCGCATCGCTTACCTGATAGAGGAGCGCGGCGTGCCGCCGCACAACATCCTCGCCGTGACCTTCACGAACAAGGCGGCGCAGGAGATGCGCGACCGCATCGGGCGCCTGCTCGCGGCCGGGGGCCGCACGAGCGCGCCGCTCATCTCCACCTTCCACTCGCTCTGCGTCCGCATCCTCCGGCGCGACATCGAGAAGCTGGAAGAGGGCTACACGCGCTCCTTCACCATCTACGACCAGGACGACTCGGCGCGCGTCGTCAAGACCTGCATCAAAGACCTCGGCTACGACGACCAGCGCCTCCAGCCGCGCCAGACCCAGTCGGCCATCAGCCACGCCAAGAACTCCGGCGTCGACGCCGAGGCTTACGCCGCCCGCGTCGAGTCGCACGACGAGCGCCGCGCGGCCGTCGCCCGCGTCTACAAGCTCTACGAGGAGCGCCTCGTCAACAACAACGCCCTCGACTTCGACGACCTCCTCATTAAGACCGTCCGGCTGCTTCGCAAGCGCGAGGACGTGCGCGCCCACTACAACGAGCGCTTCCGCTACATCCTCGTTGACGAGTACCAGGACACGAACCAGCTACAGTTCGCGCTCATCCACTTCCTGACGCAGAAGCAGCAGAACGTCTGCGTCGTCGGCGACCCCGACCAGAGCATCTACGCGTGGCGCGGCGCCGACATCTCGAACATCCTCAACTTCGAGCAGCACTATCAGGAGGCGCGCAGCATCAAGCTGGAGCAGAACTACCGCTCCACCCAGAACATCCTCGACGCGGCCGGCGCCGTCATCCGCCACAACGCCGCGCGCAAGGAGAAGGCGCTCTGGACCGCGAGCCCGGCGGGCGCGCCCCTGCGCTACTACCAGGCGTCGGACGCCGAGGGCGAGGCCCGCTTCGTCGCCGCCAAGATAGAAGAGCACCGCCGCCTCGACCGCGAGTCGCGCGCCGCCGTCCTCTACCGCACCAACGCCCAGTCGCGCCTCTTCGAAGAGGCCCTGCGCCGCAGCGGCATCCCCTACAACATCGTCGGCGGCTTCTCCTTCTACGAGCGCGCGGAAGTCAGAGACATCGTCTCCTTCCTGAAGCTCGCCCTGAATCCGCACGACTCCGTCGCCCTCATGCGCGTCGTCAACACGCCGCCGCGGGGCCTGGGCAAGCAGACGCTGGACGAGTTGGACCGACGCGCCAAGGACTACGGCGTCTCGCTCTGGGAGACCATCGGCATCATCGGTTCGGGGCAGGCCGAGGGCTTCAGCACGCGCGCCGTCTCGGCCCTGAAGAACTTCCAGTCAATCGTCGAAGGGCTCGTCGCGCGCGCGCAGAAGGAGCCGGCCTCCGAGGTCGTCAAGGCCGCCATCCTCGACACCGGCTACGCCGACTCTCTGAAGGCCGAGAACACGGAAGAGGCCGAAGGGCGTCTGGAGAACTTGCAGGAGTTGGTCAACGCCGCCGTCGATTACGACCGCGAGGAGGGCGGCGGCCTCCGCGACTTCATCGACGCCGCCGCGCTCGTCGCCGACACGGACCAGTACAAGGGCGACGCGCCCGTGACGCTGATGACGATGCACTCGGCGAAGGGTCTGGAGTTCCCCGTCGTCTTCATCGTCGGCATGGAGGACGGACTCTTCCCCCACTCGCGCGCCGCGACCGACCCGAACGAACTCGAAGAGGAGCGCCGCCTCTGCTACGTCGCCATCACGCGCGCCGAAAGATTTCTTTATTTGACGCACGCCATGCGCCGCCGCGTCTACGGCGAGGAGATGACCTCCGAGCCCTCGCAGTTCCTGAACGAGATGCCGCTCGAACTCGTCGAAGACCTCTCGCGCGGCTCATCCTGGCTCTCCTTCGCCCGCAGCTCTTCGACTCTGGAGGCGCGCCACGCCGCCAAAGTCCTCAAGGGCGACACCCCTCCCAAGCCCGAGCCGCGCCGCTTCGAGGGCAAGACCTACGACACGGCCGACTCCATCGCCGAGTTCTTCCGCCAGCGCGGCGACCACATCCGACGCAACGCCGCGGCGGCCAACCAGCCTACGCCGCCCCCGCCGCCGCCGCCCGCCGCCCGCCGCCCCGCGCCTTCTCCGGGCCCGACGGCCTCCCCTTCATCCTCCTCCTCCGCCGCCGGCTTCACGCCCGGCACGCACGTCCGCCACCCGAAGTACGGCCGCGGCCTCGTGCTCCGCCGCGAGGGCGCGGGCGACGCCGCCAAGCTCCTCGTCAGCTTCCCGGGCTTCGGCCAGAAGAAGCTCGTCGAGAAGTACGCGGGGCTGGAGAAGGCTTAGCGAAAAATTTTTTCACTCCCTCAAATCCGCTCACTCCGTTCACCCCGTATATCAGGCAACCAACCCGAGGGGTGGACAATTTCAAGTAAGCAGGACAGAAGAAAGGGAGAGGTGTATCCACATGCGTAAGTTTCTCTTCATGATGACGATGGCGGCCGCGACTTTGACGCTCGGCGGCGCACAGGCCAACGCGCAGATGATGAACCGTGGCGGCAACAACCCCGTGGTCGGCGGCGCCCCGATGTACCGCACGAAGAACATCGTCGAGAACGCCATGAACTCGGCAGACCACACGACGCTCGTCGCCGCCGTCAAGGCCGCCGGCCTCGTTGACACTTTAAAGGGCAAGGGGCCGTTCACGGTCTTCGCGCCGACCAACTCGGCCTTCGAGAAGCTGCCGGCCGGCACCGTCGAGACGCTCGTCAGGCCCGAGAACAAGGGGACGCTCACGGGCATCCTGACCTACCACGTCGTCGCCGGTAAGTACGACGCGAAGAAGCTGATGAAGCTCATCAAGCAGGGCGGCGGCTCGGCGAGGCTTACGACGGTCGCGGGCGGGACGCTCGTCGCGCGCATGAACGGCATGGACGGCATCAGCCTGACGGACGAGAAGGGCGGCAGCTCGAACGTCTCGACGGCCGACGTTTACCAGTCGAACGGCGTCATCCACGTCGTTGACACGGTCTTGATGCCGCGCTAGCTTTCGGCGGCGGGGGTACGAACGATGAACAGCCGGGCTCTCATCTTGAAGCTGACGGTGTGCTGCGCGGCGGCGCTGCTGGTGCTCGCGCCGCTGGCGTCTGCGCGGCAGGACGCGCCAGTCAAAAAGGTCGTCAAGTCGGAAGACGAGTGGCGACGGCTGCTCACCCCCGAGCAGTTCGAGGTCCTGCGGCGCAAGGGGACGGAGGCGCCGTATTCGAGCCCGCTCAACAAGGAGCACGGCCGCGGCACCTTCGTCTGCGCGGCGTGCGGGCAGGCGGTCTTCAGTTCGCGCGCGAAGTACGACTCCGGCACGGGCTGGCCGAGCTTCTGGCAACCCGTCTCGAAGCGGGCCGTCCACGAAGAGGTTGACAACAGTCTCTCGGAGGCGCGCACGGAAGTGCTCTGCTCGCGCTGCGGCTCGCACCTCGGCCACGTCTTCGACGACGGCCCCGACCCGACGGGCTTGCGCTACTGCATGAACGGCCTCGCGCTCCGATTTATCCCACGGCGCTAACCGGGCAACCGTTGATGCGAACGGCGACCGCCGCCCCCTCCGCGCGTTGCGAAAGGGGCGGCGGTTGTCGCATTCTTACGGCGCGATGAGGAACGAGGAGATCGCGCGGAGGTTCGAGCGGCTGGCGCTGCTGATGGAGATACGCGGCGAGGACCGCTTCCGCGTGCGCTCGTACCGCAACGCCGCCGAGGTCATCGAGACGTGGCACGAGCCGCTGGAAAGAATCGCCCGCGCCGGGGGCGCCAAGGGCTTGCAGGCTTTGCCCGGCGTCGGCAAGGCCATCAGCGTCAAGGTCGTCGAGTTGCTTGACCGCGGCACCTTCGAGGCCTGGGAGCGCCTGACGGCCGAGACGCCCGAGTCGGTGCTCGACCTGCTCGAAGTCGAAGGCGTGGGCCTCAAGACGGCCGCCACGCTCTACCAGCAGTTCAAAGTCTCCTCGCTCGAAGACCTCCGCCAGTTCGTCGAGGGCGGCGGCCTCGACCTCGTGGACGGCGTCGGCGAAAAGAGCGCCGAGCGCATCACGCGCAGCGTCCGCGCCCTCACCCGCTAAAAAATCCCCTACAGCAATCCCCTCATCTTGATGCGCGACTTCAACCGGTGGCGCTTCTTGTGAACGCCGCTGCCGCTGCCCCAGACGGTCGTGAACCGGGGCTTTAAGGTGGCCGCCGTCCGGTTAACGGGCCGCGGCCTCGCGCTTGACTATCAGGAGCGTGATGTCGTCCACGGCGGGCGTCCCCTGGGCGAAGGCCGAGAGCGCCGCCTCTATCTTGTCGCGGATGGCGGAGGCGGTGCGGTCCGTGTTCTGCTGCACGACCGATTGGAGGCGGGCCGCGCCGAACTCCTCGCCCTTCGGGTTCTGCGTCTCGGTGACGCCGTC
>DATHBF010000227.1:0-9999 GCA_035296285.1 Pyrinomonadaceae bacterium
AGCCCCAAGTACGCCGAGACGCCCGGCAACCTCACCCCCTTCAGCGGCGAGCGCGCCTACGAGCACGTCAAGAAACTGGTCGGCTTCGGCCCGCGCCCCTCCGGCTCGAAGGCGCTCGAAGAGGCGCGCGCCTACATCAAGGAGCAACTGCCGGGGAAAGAGGACACTTGGGTGGCGGACACGCCGGCCGGCAAGCTCCGCATGACCAACATCGTCCACGAGCTGCCAGGCCGGACGGCGGACACGATCATCATCGCCGGCCACTACGACACGAAGCGTTTCAAGGAGTTCGACTTCGTCGGCGCCAACGACGGCGGCTCGTCCGCCGCCGTGCTCATCGAGCTGGCCCGCGCCATCGCCGTCTCGAAAGAGCCGCGCCGCTTCGGCTACCGCTTCGTCTTCTTCGACGGCGAGGAGGCCGTCTGCCGCGACTGGGACGAGTGCGGCAAGCCGGGCGCGCCCGACAACACCTACGGCAGCCGCCACTACCTCGGCCGGCTGCGCGCGCGCAACCAGTTGAAGCACGTCCGCGCGCTCATCCTGCTCGACATGGTCGGCTACGAGCGTTTGGAACTCGGGCGCGACACGATGAGCACGCCCTGGCTCGTCGATTTGATATGGGAGACGGCGCGCGAGATCGGCTACGGCAGGCAGTTCGTCAACCGCCCCGAGGTCGTCGGCGGCGACGACCACGAGCCCTTCCTGCGCGCCGGCATCCCCTCGGCCGACCTCATACAGCTCAGCTCTTACCCGCACTGGCACACGCCCGCCGACACGCTCGACAAGATTTCACCCGCGAGCCTCAAGGCCGTCGGCGACGTGGTCATCAAAAGCCTGCCGCGGTTGGAAGGGCGGCTGACAGGCAAAGCGAACCCCTGACGCCCCCCGGAGGATTTATGTTAAAGGCGACAGACATACTCGTCCCCGTGGACTTCTCGCCGACTTCGATTAACGCCGTGCGCGTCGCCGTCGGGCTGGCGACGCCGGGCGGCGACCTCACGCTGCTGCACGTCATCGACAAGAACTTCATCGAGGACGCCGTGGCCGCCGGCATGGGGCCGTCCGACGACATCACGCGCCGCCTGCGCGAGCAGGCCGAGGCCAACTTCAACAACTCGCTCGAAGGCGTCGAGGCCGGCGACGTGAACGTCGAGCGGATGGTCGTCGTCGGCGTCCCCTTCATCGAGATTCTTAAGATCGCCCGCGACCTCGACCTGCCGATGATAGTGATGGGAGTGCGCGGCCGCTCGACGCCGCCCGAGGAAGAACTCCTCTTCGGCTCGACGGCCGAGAAGGTGCTGCGCGGCACGCGCGTCCCCGTCCTCTGCGTCCCGTTCTGATTGGAGAGAAGATGACAGCAGACGTGAAGAGAGTGGCCGTCGTGGCCGGCGACGGCATCGGGCCGGAGGTGACGCGCGAGGCCGTGCTCCTGCTCGAACGGTTGCGAGAGACGCACGGCGTCCGCCTTGAGCTTGAGCACTTCGACTGGGGCGCCGACAAATTCCTGAGCGAGGGCGTGACGCTGCCCGAAGGCGCGCTCGACATGCTCTCGAAAAACTTCGACGCCGTCTTCGCCGGGGCCTTCGGCGACCCGCGCGTCCCCTCGAACAAGCACGCCGAAGACATCCTGCTCGGGATGCGGCGCGGCCTCGACCTCTACATCAACCTCCGCCCCGTCCGCCTCCTCCACGAGCGCCTGACCCCCTTGCGCGGTCGCACGACCGAAGACATCAACTTCGTCGTCTTCCGCGAGAACACCGAAGGCGCCTACAGCGGCGCGGGCGGCTTTCTGAAGAAGGGGACCGAGGACGAGATCGCCACGCAGGAGGAGCTGAACACGCGCAAGGGCGTCGAGCGCATCGTCGTCGCCGCCTTCGAGTACGCGCGGGCGCGCGGCTACAGGCGCGTCACGATGGCCGACAAGTCGAACGTCCAGAGGTTCGGCGGCGACCTGTGGCAGCGCGTCTTCAGGGAGGTCGCCGCGCGCTACGCGGGGCTGGAGGCGAACCACCAGTACGTTGACGCGATGACGATGTTCATGGTGCTCGACCCCTCGCAGTACGGCGTCGTCGTCACCAACAACCTCTTCGGCGACATTCTGACCGACCTCGGCGCGGCGCTCCAGGGGGGTCTCGGCCTTGCGGCCTCCGGCAACATCCACCCCGGCCGCGTCTCACTCTTCGAGCCGGTCCACGGCAGCGCCCCGCCGCTCGCGGGCAAGCGCCAGGCCAACCCGGCAGGCTCTATCCTCAGCGCCGCCCTGATGCTAGAATACCTCGGTCACACGGCGGCGGCGGCGGCGGTCGAGGGCGCGGTCCGCGACTCAATCGCCGCGGGCGAAACGACGCGCGACCTCGGCGGCACACTCTCCACCGACGAGGCGGGCGAGAGGATTCGGGAAAGACTAAAGTGATGGGCGGCGGGTGACGGGCGAAAGGCCCTTAACTCATCACCCGTCACTCATCACTTCCGCATTATGTCTAAGGGGCAGGAAACGGCGCAGAGGCTGATCGCGATCCTCGTCATCATGGCGATGCTCGGCGTGATGGGCATCCCCCTGACGGTGATCCTCTTCTTCGCCACAGTCGTCTACTTCGTCTGGCGCGCCGTGCAGCGGTCCGAGCAGCGCGACGTGAAGAACATCTTCGACTTCTACATCGCGGCCGACGCCATCCTGCGCGACGAGGAGAAGCGCTGGTACGGCTTCGAGATCAATCACGTCGTCTCGGAGGGCGAGCGCGTCCTCCACCTGATGCCCGACCCGCCGCCGCTCGTCTACTTCACGCTCGGCGCCCTCCACCACCGCGCGGGCGACTACGAGTCGGCCGCCGAACAGCTCGCCTACGTCCTCGAAGACGAGCGCGGCGACGAGCACTCGCGCACCAACCCCTCGGCGGAGCTTCGCCGCTACGTCGAGGTCCTGCGCCGCGTCGAGCGCGAGCCGGCCGAGGCGCCGATGACGATGGCCGCCATCCGCAACTTAGAGCGCGCCCGCCGCGCGCGCGCCGCCGCCATGCTCGAAGAGAGCCGCGCCCGCCTGCGCGAAGCCTCGGCCAAGGAGGTGCTGCCGCCGCACGCCGCCGCGCGCCCCGTCGAATCGGACGGCCCGCACGCGTTCTCCTCCAGGCGTCCCCCGGCCCTCGCCGCCACGCCGCCCACGCCGCAGCCCATCGCCGAAGTCCTCCGCGACCTCTACGATGAAGAGAAGAAGACCGCCTGAGAGGGCGGAGGCCGACCGCCCTGCCGGCATCGAACGCCCTCCTCACGACGCGACACTCGTGTGAGCGCGCGACATTTCTGTTATAAAACTTCTCTAAAGTTCAGGCCCGGTCGCGTCCGCGCCGTCTGTCCGCGTACATAGCAGATGTCTTCAGAGAGGAAGGTCGGCAGTTACATCATCGAGTGGCCCGTCGGCCGCGGCGGGATGGGCGTCGTCTACCGCGGCCGCCACGCGACGCTGCCGCGCGCCGTCGCCATCAAGTCCATCAGCCCGCGCGGCACCCACGACCTCCGGCGCATGCGCAACCGCTTCGAGCGCGAGGCGTTCGTCCAGGCCCAGCTCGACCACCCCAGCATCGTCAAGGTCTACGACTACGTCGTCTCCGAGCAGACCTACTACATCGTCATGGAGTACGTGGACGGCCGCTCGCTCGCGCAGGTCATCAAGGACGCGGGCGGCGGGCTGCCCGTCGAGCGCGCCCTCGACCTCTTCGAGCAGGTGCTTGAGGCCATGGCCTTCGCGCACACCTTCGCCTACAAGGACGAGAACGGCCGCATCCACCACGGCATCGTCCACCGCGACCTCAAGCCGCCGAACATCATGGTCACGTCCGACGACCGCGTGAAGGTCACGGACTTCGGCATCGTCAAGCTGGTCGGCGCCGACCCGACCGACACGTCCAAAATAGCCTACGGCTCGCCGCGCTACGTCTCGCCCGAGCAGGCCGGCGGCGAGACGCTCGACCAGCGTTCCGACATCTATAGCTTGGGCGTCATGCTCTACGAGATGCTGACGGGCGAGCCCCCCTTCGGCGGCCGCTTCGGCGCCGAGGACGCCAAGTCGCGCACGCAAATCCTCATCGCGCACCGCACCGAGCCGCCGCGCCCGCCCTCGGAACTCAACCCCTCGGTCCCACCTGACATCGAGAAGCTCGTCCTGCGCGCCCTGGAGAAGAAGGCCGAGCGCCGCTTCCACACGGCCGCCGACTTCCTCCGCGCCCTGAGGCGCGCGCGCGGGAAGGAAGTGCACACGACCGGCGACCCGCAGGCCCAGCCCGCGGCGAGCGCGGGCGGCGGCCCGACGGGCGTGCTCGGCGAGGCGACCGACGAAATCTCCGGCGAGATTTACCACACGCAGCCCATCGTCTCCGAAGTCTGTACGGAGTGCGGCGCCGAGGTCAGCCCCGGAGACGCCGCGTGCCCCTCCTGCGGCCACGACCTTTCGGCCTCGCCCGCGACGGCGCGGCTCGCGCAGCAGGAGGCGACGGCGCGCTCGGGCCGCCACGGCCTCAAGCTGGCCGCCGTCTCGGCCGCGCTGCTCATCCTCCTGGCCTCGCTCGTCTTCTTCGTCAGACAGATCATCGAGACGCGGCGCGCGGACGAGCCCGCCGCAGAAAACCCGGCCGAGACGCCGACCGCTTCGCCCACCCCGGCCCCCGACACGACTCCCGCCGGCCCCGCCGTCAAGCTCGCGCCGGGCGTGGCCGTGGATTCGAGCTACGACAGCTACAACACCAAGCCCCTGACGGACGGCGTGACCGACGTGCGGCAGCTCGCCGCCATGCGCTTCAACCAGAGCAACTGGGTCTCGTCCGAGCGGCCCGAGCCGCACTGGATAGAGCTCTCGTTCGGGCGGCCCACGCGCGTCACCGCGCTCTACGTCTACTGGGGCTTCGACCGCGGCCGCTACATGCCGTCGCGCATCGCCGAGCTGCAACTGCCCGACGGCGCGGGCGGCTGGCGCACCGTCGCGCAGCTCGAACCCGGCGGCCACTTCGACCGCGCCGCCTTCGACTTCGAGCCCTTCGTCGCCGACCGCCTACGCATCCTGCAGCCGGCCCAACAAGGCCCCGCCAACCGCCCCTTCGTCATGTGGGTCCGCGAGGTCGAGGTCTTCGGCCACGCCCCCGCCGAGCAGAAAAAGTGACCGCCTGAAGATGCTTATCACTGAGATCATCGCCGTCGGCTCGGAGCTGCTGACGCCGCTGCGCACGGACACCAACAGCCTCTGGCTGACCGAACGCCTCAACGGCGTCGGCGCCGAGGTCAGGCAGAAGACGATTGTCGGCGACGACGACTCGCGCCTCGAAGAGTCCATCCGCGACGCCTTGAAGCGTTCCAACGTCGTCGTCCTCACGGGCGGCCTGGGTCCGACGGAGGACGACATCACCCGAAAAATCGCCGCCCGCGCCCTCGGCCGCCGCCTCATGCTCGACGACCGCGTGCTCGAAGACATCCGCGCCAAGTTCCAGCACTGGGGCCGCAAGATGCCCGAAATTAACGCCCGCCAGGCGATGGTCGTCGAGGGGGCCGAAGTGCTGGACAACCCGAACGGCACGGCGCCCGGCATGTACGTCGAGCACGACTCGCGCGTCGTCGTCCTGCTGCCCGGCCCGCCGCGCGAGATGCGCCCGATGTTTCAGAACTTCGTCGAGCCGAAGCTGGCGGCGAAGGCCGGCGGCTTGAAGGTCGCGCGCCGCCTGATGAGGGTCGCCGGGATGGGCGAGTCGGCCGTGGACGAGCGCATCGCGCCCGTCTACACGCAGCACAAGAACCCGCAGACGACCATCCTCTTCAACCGCAGCGAGATCGAGATTCACCTGACCGCGCAGGGCAGGACCGAGGCCGAGGCGGAACTCCTGCTCGACGGCCTCGCCGGACAGATTGAAGAGAGACTCGGCGACGCCGTCTTCGCCTTCCGCGGCGAGACGATGGAGGAGGTCGTCGGCCTCCGCCTCGCCGTCTCCGGCTTCACCCTCGCCGTCGCCGAGAGCTGCACGGGCGGCCTCATCGCGCAGCGCCTCACGGAAGTGCCCGGCTCCTCCTCCTACTTCATGGAGGCGGCCGTCACCTACTCGAACGAGGCCAAGACGCGGCTGCTCGGCGTGCCGGCCGGGCTTATCGAGTCGCGCGGCGCCGTCAGCGCCGAAGTCGCGGAGGCGATGGCCGAGGGCGTGAAGATGCGGGCGGGCACGGACTTCGGCCTCGCCGTGACAGGGATAGCCGGCCCCGGCGGCGGCACCGAAGAGAAGCCCGTCGGCCTCGTCTACATCGCCCTCTCAGACGACGCGCACACGGAGCACCGCCGCATCATGCTCCCCGGCGACCGCCACCTCATCCGCTGGCGTGCCTCGCAGGCCGCCCTCGACCTTTTAAGAAGAAGGCTGATTTGAGCCGCGCGGGCAAGGACGAGCCGCCCCCGCCCGAAGCCCTGCGCTGGGTCGGGCGGAGCGTCGGCCCCGGCGCCGCGGTCGAATCCTTCACGAAGCTCCCCGGCGCGACCTCCTCCGTTCTTCACGCCCTGCGAGTTAACTATCACGGACGACAGTTCGAGTTGGTGCTGCGCCGCTTCGTTGACGCGGAGTGGCTGTGGGTCGAGCCGGATTTGGCGCGGCACGAGGCGGCGGCGTTGGGGAAGGCGGGGCTGGCGGGCGTCCCCGTGCCGCTCCTAGTCGCCTTCGACGAGGGCGGGGAAGCGTGCGGCGCGCCCGCGACTTTGATGACGAGGCTGCCCGGCGGAGTCGAGCTAATGCCCGACGACTTCGACGCGTGGCTGCGCGGGCTCGCGGAGGCGCTGGTGCCGCTCCACGAAATCGGGGCGGAAGAGTTGGCGTGGAGTTATTACCCTTACGCCGATATTCAGAGCCTCGAAGTGCCGGGCTGGTCGCGCGCGGCGGAGAGTTGGCGCAGGGCTCTGGAGATTGTGAAGGGGCCTTGGCCGCGTTCGCGCGAGTGCTTCATCCACCGCGACTATCACCCGGCGAACGTGTTGTGGGAAGGCGCGCGCGTGAGCGGCGTCGTGGACTGGGTGAACGCGTGCCGCGGGCCGGCGGGGGTTGACGTGGCTTGGTGCCGGCACAACCTCGCGCGGATGTACGGCGTGAGCGCGGCTGACAAGTTCCTCGACGCTTACCGAAGGCTGGCCGGGCCGCGCTTCGCCTACGAGCCGTTCTGGGATTTGATAACGGTGGTGGAGCTTCTGCCCGGCCCGCCGGGCGTCTACGAGGGCTGGCCCGCCTTCGGCCTCACGCGGCTGGACGATGAGACGATACGGGCGCGCGTTGACGAGTACGTTACGGGCCTCGTCGCGCGTCTCTGAGCGGCACGCCGCCTCGCCTTGTGGGCTCACGGCCGCGCTTGTTATAGTCGCTCCCGAGCTTTTCAAACGCCTCTCATTCAGCGGAGTCGAGAATGTTATCCGCCTTCGCCGTCCTCCTCGCGTACCTGATCGGCTCGATACCGTTCGGCTATCTGATAGTCAGGTTGCGCGGCGGCGGCGACGTGCGGGAGACGGGGTCGGGCGGGACGGGCGCGACCAACGTGACGCGGCGCGCGGGCAAGTGGGCGGGGCTCCTGACGCTCGCGCTCGACGCCCTGAAGGGGACGCTGGTGGCGCTGCTCGCGCGGCGGTTCCTGGCCGACGGGATGGGCGTTGACTGGTGGGTGGTGGCGGCCTCTCTGGCGGCAATCGTCGGGCACGTCTTCCCCGTGTGGCTCGGCTTCCGCGGCGGCAAGGGCGTGGCGACGGGGCTCGGCGTCTTCCTGGGCCTCGCGCCGCCGGCGGTCCTGTGCGCGCTGCCGGTCTTCGTGCTCGTCGTCTGGCTGACGCGCTACGTCTCGCTCGGCTCGGTCACGGCGGCGGCGCTGCTGCCGCTCTTCGTCTGGCTGACGGGCGACGGCCGCGCCCCGCTCCTGACGGCGGCGGCGCTCGGCGGCGCGCTCATCGTCTACATGCACCGCGCTAACATCGGCCGCTTATTAAGCGGGACCGAGAACAAGCTGAAGCTTTGATATGCGTGTGGCTGTGATAGGCGCCGGTGGGTGGGGGACGGCGCTGGCCCTGCTGGCGGCCCGCGCGGGGCACGGCGTACGCCTCTGGTCGCGCGGGGCGGCCGTCGCCGAGGACGTTAACGTGCGGCGCGTGAACGGCGCTTACCTGCCGGGCCACGAGCTTCCGGAGGGCGTGAGCGCGACGACCGACGCGGGCGAGGCCGTCGAAGGCGCCGGGCTTGTGATATTGGCCGCGCCTTCGCACGCGACGCGAGCGGTGCTCGGGCTGTTGGGCGGACGGACCGCGGGCGGGGCCGTCTTCGTCAGCGCGACGAAGGGCGTCGAGGTCGAGACGGGCCTGCGCATCTCGGAGGTCGTCGCGGATGTGCTCGGGCCGTCGGCCTTCTCAAGTTTCGTCTGCCTGTCGGGGCCTTCGTTCGCGCAGGAGGTCGCGGCGGGGCAGCCGGCGGCGGTCGTCGCGGCGGGCGCCGACGAAGAGTTGGCCCGGTTGGTGCAGGGCGCGCTGAGCGTGCAGAACTTTCGGGTCTACACGAACGCCGACGTGGTCGGGACCGAGCTGGGCGGCGCTACCAAGAACGTGATGGCGCTGGCCGCAGGCATGGTCGCGGGCCTCGACCTCGGCTCGAACAGCGTGGCCGCCCTCGTCACGCGCGGCCTGGCCGAGATGACGCGGCTGGCCCTGGCCTACGGCGCGCGGGCCGAGACTTTGATGGGCCTCGCCGGCCTCGGCGACCTGGTCCTGACCTGCACGGGCGGCCTCTCGCGCAACCGCCGCGTCGGCGAGGAGATCGGCCGCGGCCGCGCTCCCGGCGAAGTGCTCGCCGGCATGAAGGAGGTCGCCGAGGGCGTGCGCACGGCCCGCGCCGTCAAAATGCTCGCCGAGCGCCGCGGCGTCGAGATGCCTATCACGACGGAGGTGCATGCCGTCCTCCACGAAGGAAAGTCCGCGCGCGACGCGGTCGAGAGCTTGATGTCGCGCCCGCTCAAGGGCGAGTTCGAGGGGGCGGAAAAGAAGTAGTCAGCATGGCAGACGAAGAGAAAAACGTTGTTACGAACCGCGCGGCGTTCCACGAGTACCACGTCGTGGACAAGTACGAGGCGGGCGTGGCGCTGACGGGCACGGAGGTCAAGAGCGTGCGCGCCGGCCAGATTCAGTTGAAGGACTCTTACGTCGCCGTGCGCGGCGGCGAGGCCTGGCTCTTGAACGCCCATGTCTCACCCTACTCGCACGGCAACCGCGAGAACCACGAGCCGCTGCGCGAGCGCAAACTCCTCCTGCACCGCCGCGAGATAGACAAGCTGGAGGAGGCCGCGACGACCAAGGGCATGACGCTCGTCATCACGCGCGTCTACCTTAAGAAGGGGCGCGTCAAATTTGAAATCGGCGTGGCTCGTGGTAAAAAATTGTACGATAAGCGCGAGACCGAAATGCGTCGAACGGTGGAGCGGGAGACGCGCGCCCAGTTGAAGGAGCGCGCGAGAGATTGACCGAGGAGAGGATTTGACGATGGATATTCAAACTATTAACGGGAGCTTCGCCGACGCAGACGTGCAGGCGCTGGCCGTCCCCGTCTTCAAGGACGAGAAGGCCGACGAGGGCCTGCTCAAAGAACTCGACGCGGCCTCGGGCGGCCTCGTCCGTTCGGTCATCGAGGCCGAGGAGCTGAAGGGCAAGGAGGGCGAGACGGCCTACCTGCACCTGCCCGCTTCGGGCGGCGGGTTGAAGGCCCGCCGGCTCCTTCTCGTCGGCGCGGGCGACCGCGACGAGTTCAAGTCCGCGCAGGTCTCGCAGTTCGCCGGCACGACCGTCCGGAGCTTGCGCGCCCGCAGCGTCAAGACCGTCGGCCTCGTGCTGCGCACCGAAGGCGGCGACGCCGAAAGGCTCGCGTCGGCGGCCGTCGAGGGCGCCGTCATCGGCCTCTTCGAGCCGGACAAGTACCGCACGATTGACAAGGAGGAGCGCACGATAGAGCGCCTCGTCGTTGTCTC
>DATHBF010000228.1:0-1776 GCA_035296285.1 Pyrinomonadaceae bacterium
CCGAGCAGACGGCCGAACCCGACCAGACGAAGGCCGAGCTTCAGCGTCGCATGGAAGAGGCGCGCGAATCCATCACACAGACCGTAACGGAGATAAAGGATACAGTAGTGAACCAGTACCAGCAGGTGAGAGAGACCATCAGTGATTCGCTCGACTGGCGCGAGCAGTACCGCCGCCGCCCCGTCCCCTTCTCGGTGGGCGCGTTCGTCGGCGGGGCGCTCGTCGGCTACGTCGTCATGGGCGCCCTCAAGGGCGGCCGGGGTAGTTACGAAGACGAGGAGACGGACGCCGCCTTCTCGCGCATAGACGAGGGCTTCGACCAGATGTCGGCGCGCAAGGCCGGCGGGCGCTCCTACGCGGCCTCGCCCGTCCTCGGCGGCTCGGCCTACCAGCGCACCTCGCGCCCCGAGTCGAACGCCGCGACCGAGGCGGCCGAGGTCTTCGGCGAGGGGCGGGCCGGCTCCGAGTCGGTCGCGGACGTGGGGCCGGGCACCCGCCCCTCCTACAGCAGCGGCTACCAGGCGCAGACGGCTCCCGCCTCGTCGCAGGCGCTCGCCTACGCGGGCGGTGGCGCGGCGGCCGAGTCCGGGCCGGAAGAGGAGAAGGGGCCGGGGCTCATCGCCCGCTTCAAGGAGACGAAGGCTTACGACAAGTTGCAGGACGAGCTTTCGACCCTCGGCGAGCGCTTCGTCGAGGAGCTTTCGCAGACGGCGCGCACGGTCGTCGTCCCGGCGCTCATCGGCAAGCTGAAGGACCTGATCGGCGTTGACCTCTCGGGTCGCGGCGGCCAGCCCGGCTCGCAGGGTCAGCGGCAGCAGACGCAGTCTGCCTACTCGGCCCCGCAGCAGCCGCAGCAGCCGCAGCAGCAGTCGCGGACGGCGGCCGCGGGGACCGGCCAGACGCCGGGCGGCACCGAAGGCTACGGGGCATCCTGAGCGGCGGCGCGGCCGGTCGTCGGCAGTAAATGGGTCAGTTCGGGCGGGCCGCCGTCGAAAGGCGTGCCCGCCTTTTTGTGCCTTATGGATTCGGGCGTCGAGGTAGTCATCAACGGGGCGGCGGGAGGCGGCGCGCTGGCGGCGGAGGCGGGCCGCGAGGCGGCCGAGGTCTTCGCGGCGTGCGGCGTCGAGGCCCGCGTCTCGTTGGCGCGCGACGGCGGGGAGTTGGAAGAGGTCGCGCGGCGCGCACTCGCCGACGGGGCGGGGGCGCTCGTCGCGGGCGGGGGCGACGGCACGGTGAGCGCCGTGGCCTCGCTCGTCGCCGGGACCGGGCGGGCGCTCGGCGTCCTCCCGCTCGGGACGCTCAACCACTTCGCCAAGGACTTGAGCATTCCGCTCGAACTGGCGGACGCGGCGCGCACCGTCTGCGAAGGGGAGGTCGCGGCGGTGGACGCCGCCGAGGTCAACGGCCGCCTCTTCGTCAACAATTCGAGCCTCGGCCTCTACCCGCGCATCGTGCGGCGGCGCGCGAAGATGCAGGCGCGCGAGGGCATCGGCAAGTGGTCGGCCTTCGTGCGCGCGTCCCTCGCCGTGCTGCGGCGCTACCCGTTCATGCGCGTGCGCCTGAGCGCCGACGGCCGCGAGATAGTGCGGCTGACTCCGTTCGTCCTCGTCGGCAACAACGAGTACGAGGTCGAAGGCTTCAACTTAGGCGGGCGCCGCCGGCTCGACGCGGGCCGGTTAAGCCTCTACGTCGCGCACCGCACGGGGCGGCTCGGCCTACTGCTGCTCGCCCTGCGCGCGCTCTTCGGCGGCCTGCGCCGCGCAAGGGATTTCGACG
>DATHBF010000229.1:0-13420 GCA_035296285.1 Pyrinomonadaceae bacterium
AGGACGGTCGCCTCGGCCGCGCCGTCGCCTTTGAGTTTGGGGGCGCCGCCGCGAAGGGCGGGCGGAACCTTGGGGCGGGGGAGTTTGACGGTGGCGACCGAGTCGGCGCGCTTGAGTATGGTGCCGCCGCGCCCGGCGACCCAGGCGTCGTCGCCGCCGCGGTAGGCCGCGCCGAACAGCGCCGAGCTGGTGACGGTGGGCAGCATCTCCCATGCCTCGCCGCCGTCGCGGGTCTGAATCACCCGCCCCTGGTCGCCGACGGCGATGGCGTCGTTCGGCCCGGCGGTCGCCACCGAATAAAGATTCACCTTGACGCCCGACTCCTGGTCCTTCCAGGTCTTCCCGGCGTCGTCCGTGCGCAGGATGAGGCCGCGCTCGCCGACGAGGTAGCCGCGCCCGCCGCCCGCGAAGGCGAGCCCGTAGACCCACTCCTTCGCGTTGATGTCTATCTCCCGCCACGTCTCGCCGCCGTCTTCCGTGCGCAGCACCGTCCCGTTCGACCCCACCGCGACGGCCTCGCGCGCGCCCGCGAACGCCACCGCTTCGAGCCAGTTCTTCGTCAGCGCGTTGACCGACTGCCAGGTGTCGCCGCCGTCCTCCGTGCGCAGTATGCGGCCGCGCGCGCCGACCGCGACGCCCAGCTTCTCGTCGGCGAAGGCGACGCCGAAGAGGTCTTCCTGTAAGCCCGTCTCGGCCGGCTCCCACGTCAGCCCCGTGTTCTGCGTGCGCAGGATGGTGCCCCGCTCGCCGACCACCCAGCCGCGCTCGCGGTTGACGAAGAAGACGCCGTGCAGCCTCGCCGTCGTGCCCGAGAGCCTCTGGCCCCAGCGGCGCCCGCCCGAAGACGTGTAGAGGATGCGGCCGCGCGAGCCGACGGCCCACCCGCGCTCGTCGTCGAGGAAGAACACGTCGGCGATGTCGTCGCGCCCGCCCTCCGTCAGCCGCCGCCACTCGGAGCCGCCGTTATCGGTGCGCAAGATAAGGCCGTCGCGCCCCGCGGCCCATCCAGTGTTCTCGTCGGCGAAGTGGACGGAGGCGAGGCGCGGCTTGGTCTTCACGCTGACGGGGAACCACGTCGCGCCGCCGTCGCCCGTCGTCAACACCTGCCCCTCGTCGCCCGTCACCCACCCGTGCCGCTCGTCCGTGAAGAAGACCGACAGCAGGTCGGCCCTCAGGTAAGGGTCAACGGGCGACCAGGTCTCGCCGCCGTCTTCGGTGCGCAGGATGGTGCCGCCGAGGCCCACGGCGACGGCCTTGCGAGAGGTGCCGGCGAAGCCGACGCTCGTGAAAGGCAGGTCCGTCTTCGTCGGGCGCGTCTCCCACTTCGCGCCGCCGTCGCGCGTGACGATGAGCGTGCCCTCGCCGCCGACGGCCGCGCCCGTACCGGCGTCGGCGAAGGCGACGGCGTACAGGTGCGAGCGCACGCCCGAGGCTTGGGCCGCCCACGTCCGCCCGCCGTCCGAGGTGCTGACCACCTGCCCGTAGCTGCCGACGGCCCAGCCGTGCAAGGCGTCGGGCGCGAAGGCGACGCCGAAGAGGTGGTCCTTCACGCCCGTCGGCCGCAAGACCCAGCGGCGCCCGCCGTTGTCGGTCGTCAACACCTGCCCGCGCGCCCCGACCGCGACGGCCGTCTTCGCGTCCTTCACGAACAGCCCGTAGAGCGGCGCGGCCACGCCCGAGTGCTGCTCCTCCCAGCGGAAGCCGCCGTCCGTGGTGCGGAGCACGACGCCGTCTGCGCCGACGGCCCATCCCGTCCTCTTGTCGGCCGCGAAGCGCACGGCGTAGATGGCGTTGCCCTGCGGCAGAGGGTTCTGCCACAGCCAGGGCCGCTGCGCCCCGCCCTGCGCCGCCGCCGCCCCGGCGAGCGCGCACACGAAGACGCCCGCGAGGCACAGGTGCCACGCGCGCAGACTATTTTTCCGGGGGGCGGAGTTCATAGGCAAAACGCGGCTGCGGTCGGGTGTGAGATTTTAAACTGTCCGGTCGGGGAAGCCTAATCGACGTGAAGGGGGCTACTCGACCCCGGCGGCGCTCTCGGCGGCTTCGCTCAGGACTTCGGAGTCGGCGCGGCCGAGGGCGGCGATCTTGCGCGCGGCGCGGTCGACGGACTCCTGCGCGGCGTGGCCGGCGTGCCCTTTCACCCACTCCCAGGAGATGCGGTGGCCGCCGGCGGCGCGGTCAAGGCGCTCCCACCACTCGTGGTTCGACTTGCGGCGGAAGCGCCCGCACATCGTCTCGACGACGTAGCGCGAGTCGGTCTTCAAGGTCACGCGGCACGGCTCGCGCAACTGTTCGAGGCCGAGCGCGGCCGCGGCGATCTCGGCCTGCTGGTTCGTCGCGCTGCCGAGGTAGAGGCCGAAGGCGCGCCACACGCCTTTGAAGCCGAGCATCGCCACGGCCGCCGCGCGCGTCGTGGCCTGACCGTTCCCCAGGCTCGACCCGTCGCAGTAAATCAGGACTTCCTTCAAGCTACTTCCTGCGCCTCGGCGCGCGTGACCGAGACGACGTGGTCCACCGTCTGCTCGAAGGTGTCGTCGTGGGAGATGACGAAGAGCTGGTCGAAGTCGCGGACCTGGCCGATCTGGTGGGCGAGGCGCTCGCGCCGCTCGGCGTCCATGTTGACCGTCGGCTCGTCGAAGAAGGCGACGCGGATGTCGGAGAGCTGCTTCAAGAGGGCGAGCCGGACGGAGAGGGCCGCGACCATCTGCTCGCCGCCGGAGAGGTTGACGAAGGAGCGGTCAAGCCCGCCCTCTTCGAGAATGATGTCGTACTCCTTCGACCAGCGGAGCGTGCGCCCGCCCTCGCCCGTGATCTCGCGGAAGAGCTGGTTGGCCTCAATCGAGATGTTGTACAGGTAGCTCTCCGTGACGAGCGGGCCGGCCTTGCGGAGCGTGTCGCGGATGAAGTCGGTCGCCTCGTACAACTCTTCGAGCCTCTCCTTCGCGCGGAACTCCTCGCGCATCCGCTCGCGCACTTCGTCGAGCCGGGCCACCTCGGCGTTCAAACTGTCTTCGCGCTCGCGCGCCGCGGCGAGTTGGGCCGAGGTGACGGCCGCCCGCTCGCGCGCGAGCGTGAGCGCGGCGCGCTCCTCCGCGTGGCGCTCTCGGTCGTAAGACGAGAGCGCGGCCGTGTAATCGGCCCGCGCCCGCTCGGCTTCGAGGCGCGCGGCTTCGGCGCGCTCGCGGGCGGCCGTCGCCTCCTTCTCGCGCGCGGGCAGCGTCGAGGCGAGCGAGGCCGATTCGAGGTGTTCGCGGTAGGCGGCGGCCGTGCGCTCGCGCGTCTCGGCGGCGGCCGACCACTCGGCGTCGAGTGCGGCGAAGCGTGCAAGCTCGGCGTCGAGTGCGGCGCGCTGCTTCTCCAGCGCGGCCAGCGCGTCGCGCGCCCCCGCCGCCTCGCGCCGCAAATCCTCTTCACGCTCGGCCTCGGCGCGCAGGGAGATGGAGCGGGCGCGCGGGTCGGCCAGCTCACGCAAACCGCGCTCGACGGAGGCCATGTCGGCCGCCAAAGTCTCTTCGGCCCCGGCGGCGGCGGCCACCTGCTCGCGCTCCTCGCGCTTCGAGCGGCCCTCGTCCTCTATCTCTTTGAGGCGCGCGCGCAGCGGCTCAAGCTCCGCGTAGCGCAGGGCCTCGTCGCGCGCCGCGCGGAGCACGCCGTCGATGCCTATCATCTCGGACTGCAACTCGTCGCGCAGCTTCTCGTCGGCTTCGGAAGAGAGGGCGGTCAGCTCGGCTTCGAGCGAGTGAAGAGACGACTCGCGCTCGGCCAGCAGCTCGCGCTCGTGCGCGAGGCGGGCGCGCGTCGAGTCGAAGCGCGCGGCGGCACGCTCGGCGTCGCGCGCGCTGCGCACCTCCTTCGAGAGCCCCGCGCCCTCGCGCTCGACCGCCGAGAGGCGCGCGCGGTTCGCCTTGAGCTGGTCGCCGAAGTAGTCCTCGAAGGTGCGCCCCTCTTCGGCGAGGTTCTTGCACTGCTCGTGGAGGATGGGGCAGATGCCGCCCTTCGCGCGCTCGCTGCTCCGCTCGTCGCGCTTGATTACGTCACGCAGCACGGCGGCCTGCTGATTCAGCTCCAGCTCGCGCGCCTCAAGCTCCGGCAGGCGGACCGAAGCCGAGGCGGCCTGCTCGAACTCGCGCGCCTCGCGCTCCAGAGAGACGACGCTGCCGCGCAGGCGCTCGGCGTCCTTCTGGAGCGCGACGCGCTGGCGGGCGAGCTGCTTGTGCTCGGCCAGAGCCTTCTCGACGCGGCTCAGTCGCGTCTCGACCTGCATGCGCTCGCTCTCAAGCCGCTCGGCCTTGCCTTGCGCGCCGGCCAGGCCCTCGGAGGCGCGGACGCGCTTCGAGACTTCGGAGTGCTGGCGGCGGAGCGCGCCCAGCTCGGCGTCGAGCCGCGTGAGCCGTTCGCGCGCGGCGCGGGCCTGAGCCGTCAGCTCGTGCAGCCTTAAACGCTCTCTCTCAAGCTCCTCCTGCCGCGCCACGTCCGGGGCGAGCGCGGCCAGCGCCTCGCGCGCCGCGGCCGAGCGCGCGGCCAGTTCGTCCAGACGGCGCACGTCCGACTCGGCGGCGAAGAGCATCCGCGAGAGGTCCGAGGCTTCGGCCCGCAGGCGGTCGCGCTCGGCGCGCGCTGATTCCATGGAGCGGAGCCTTTCGGTCGCTTCGAGGTGCGCGCGGTAATCTTCGGCGGTCGCGCTCTGGCGCTCGCTCGCGCGGCGCGCGGCTTCGAGGTTCTCCCGCAAGTCGGCCAGCCGGCGCTCGGCCGAGTCGCGCTCGACTTCGAGCCGGTCGGCCAGCGCCCGCGCTTCGGCCGCGCGCCGCTCGGCCTCGTCCAGAGCCGCGACGGCGAGCGCGCGCGCGTCCGACTCCCTCCGGAGCGCGGCCACTTCCTCTTCCAACTCCTCGGCCCGCGCGCGCGAAGCCTTGTGCTCGGCGACCAGCTCGTCGTAGCGGGCGAGCTGCGCCTCGGCGCCGCTGATGCGGCCGCGCGCCTCGGCCGCGCGCTCGTTGATGAGGTTGACGGTCTCGCGCAGGCGGTCGGCCCCCTCGCGGTACTCCTCGACTTTCAGGAGGCGGTTGAAGGCGTCCTCGCGCTCGCGCTTCGAGCGCAGGAAGTCCGTCGTGAAGAGCCCCTGGGGGACGCCGATGGCCGAGCGGAAGAGGGCCTTGAGGTCCGTGCCCGGCTCGATGCCGAGATGGTAGTCGAGCCACTTGCGCACGTCCGTTTTGCCCGTCGCGAGCTTCTGTCTTAGTTCCGGGTCGTAGACGTAGTAGCCAGAGCCGGTGTCGCGGTAGACGGTGTAGAGGCGTTCGTCAACGTCGTCCTGGAAGGTGACGCGGGCGCTGCCGCGCTTGGCGCCGCGGCGGAGGAAGTCGTCCTTGCTGTAGTCGAGCACGTCGAACAGCGTCCAGGCGATGGCCTCGATGATGGTGGTCTTGCCGGCGCCGTTCGGCCCGACGATGGCGACCGTGCCCTTCTCGAAACCAAAGTCGCCGCGCTCGTACGACTTGATGTGCTCCAGCTCGACTCTCGTAACGTGCATGATTAGGGTGCGGACTGCGGCGAGCGCCGCCGGCAGGGGGCTCTCTCGGCCCGGCCGGCGGCGCTCACGGTCCTGACGGGTGTGGATTGTATCAGGGTTTCTTCTGTTCGGCAGGTGCGGGCGGGGGGCGCCTGACGGTCGAGCTGCTGACGGGGTCCTGTTTGCCTTCGAGGATTTTGACGACCGTGGCCCGCACCTCGTCGTAGGTCGGCTCGGGGTGGTACATGCCGTAGGTGGCGTGGCCGCCGGGGAAGTAGCCGTCGAGGTGGAAGAGGCGCCCGCCCCTGGCCGCCTTCTCCTTGTTGCTGGCCGCCCAGAAGGAGTTGGTCATGTCGTAGGAGCCGAGCGAGATGCGGTACGCCTCGCGCCCGCCCGCCTCGTCCAGGACGACGAAGGCGTAGCGCAGCGCGCGCTCCCCCTTCAGCTCGAAGTGCTCGAAGGCCATCACCTGCCTGCCCTTCACCTCCATGCGCTCGCGGCAGTAGGCGTCCTGGCGCGCGAGCGACAGTTCGGGGCTCTCCTCGTTCCGGCCGCCGCCGCGCTTGCGCAGCTCGAAGAGGGCGGCGCGCTCGGCGTCGCGGGCCTTGAGGTCGCCGAGCGCCTGGTGCGTCTGGATGAGCTTGGCGCGCGACTGCCAGTCGTCGGGGTAGGCCGCGACGAGCCGCGTGAGGTAGGGGGCGGCGGCGGCGAAGTCTCCGGCGAGGAGGGCGGCGGTGCTCGCGTTGTAGAGCAGCGAGGAGTCGTCGGGCAGGTGGCGCAGCCCCTCGCGGTAGCGCGCGAGCGCGTCGGCGAACTTGCGCTGCTCCATCAGCGCGTTGCCCTCGTCGAACGCCTTCTCGGCGGCGGCCTCGGCGGCGCCGGGCTCCTGCGCGGGCCGCACGGGCGTCTGGCCGAACGCCGTCAAAGTCGAGAGCAGGAGGGCGAGTGCGAGCGCGGCCTTTGAGATTGACTTCATGACTTTTCTCCCGTGCGCGCCTACAGGTCTTCGACGCGGAGGCGCGTGTCGGCGTTCTTCCAGGCGCGCTCGAACTCGCGGCGGAACAGCTCGGCCTCGCGCGCCTTGCCCTGCGCCTTGAGGCTTTCGGAGAGGCCGAAGAGCGAGCGGCCGTTGCGGCGGTTGCGGCGGAGGTCTTCGCGGAAGACCGACTCGGCCTCGGCGTACTGTCTGTCTACCATGAGGGCGCCGCCGAGCGATTCGCGCGAGAGCGGGTGATACCAGCCGGGCGGCTCGTCGTAGGCGAGCGCGTCTTCGGCGGCGACGGCCGCGCGCAGTTGCTCGATGGCGGCTTTGCGGTCGCCGCGCGCGGAGGCCAGCCGGGCGTTCAGGAAGTGCTCGCCGATCTTGAGGACGGCGCGGGCCGTGTTCTGCCCGTAGCCCGCGGAGGCGGGGATGGCTTCCGTCTTCGAGAGATAAGTCTTAAGCGCGGCCTCGGCTTCGGCGCGCTTGCCGGTCGCTGCCAGCGCCATGCCGCGCGCCCAGTGCCAGAGGGCGTTGGTGACGGGCGTCGAGGCGGCGGGCTCTGTCGTCTTCAGCACTTCGTCCCAGCGGCCGAAGCGGGCCGAGATGAGCACGCCCGTCGGCATGAAGCTCTCGAAGAAGGGCATCGTGGCGAGGTAGGGCGCGACGTTGGCTTCTAGGCGGCGCGCGGCCTTCGCGGCCTCGGCGTAGTTGCCCTGCATGCCGTGGGCGGCGGCGAGGAAGTGGAGGTTGTGGCTGTAGTAGGCGGCCGTGTAGATGCCGCGCCGGCCGCCGCGTTCGATGTACTCCTGGTCGGCCCTGGCGGCCCACTCGTTGCTGTGGGCGGCCCGCTCGTAGTCGCCCGTGCGCATGTAGATGTGGGCGGGCATGTGGACGAGGTGGCCGGCCGCCGGGGAGAGCGCGGCCAGCCGGTCGGCGCTGAGCAAGCCCCGTTCGGGCGCGTCCGACGCCTCGACGGCGTGGATGTAGAGGTGGTGCGCGCCGATGTGCTCGGGCGCGCGGCGCATGACCCCTTCGAGCGCGGCGATGATCTCGTCGGTCCCTTCGGCCGCCCGGCCGTCGGGGCCGAAGAGTCGCCACGCGTTGATGATCATGGCGGCGTCGGCCCAAAGGGTGGCGGCCTCCGTGTCGTCCGGGTAGCGTTTGACGAGGTCGGCCATCGCGTCGCGGTAGGCGACCCAGAGCTTCTTCTGGTCGGCGGCCGCGTCGGCCGAAAACCTTTTGGATAACGCTTCGAGGTAAGCGCGCTCGTGCGCGGGGCCTTCGGCGGCGAGGGCGAGGCCACGCTCGACGGCCTGGCGCGCGGCCTGCATGCGCTCGGCCGAAATGCTCGTCTCGTTGTAGTTGGGGCCGAGCGCGAGGGCGAGCCCCCAGTGGGCCATCGCCATCCTCGGGTCGAGTTCGGCGGCGCGTCGGAACGCGCGGGCGGCCTCGTCGTGGTTGAAGCCGTAGACGAGGATCATCCCCTGGTCGAAAAATTTCTGCGCCTCGGCGCTCCCGGTCCTGACCGGCAGGCTGAACTCGCCCAGGCCCTCAATCAGCCGGACCGGCTGCGAAGACGCAGGCGCCGCCCCGTGTTGATGCTGAGCGGACGCGACGCCGCACGCTAACAGGAGCGCCAGCGCGCCCAGGGGGAATCTCATCACGCACTCTCCTATCCGGAAAAACTACTCGTTGACTTTGAGGACGGCGAGGAAGGCTTCCTGGGGATTTTGACACGGCCGCCGCGCCTAAAATTCACTTGGATGGAATCTCAACGAAATCTCCTGGCTTAATGGAACCCAGCGCGGCTTCGATTTCGGGAATTAGCCGTCGAACCACCGAGAACTTATTGCTCGGCAGCAACACGACCGCAAAGCTATACTTACTTAGGTTCTGCTGGGAGCGTAGATTCTTGTCCGTCGTAATGAACAGGTCAAAGTGTTCATTCGCCGCAGCCAATAAGCTACCATTCTTTAGCCCCGCCCACCCCATATCCTGCGCGGTGCTGACATCTTGGCCTTGCAAGCGATATTTAAGGAAGCGTGGCGTGCACTCATCCAGAAGAACCTTCATGCCGCGCGTCCCAGAAGCGCCAGCGTGTCCCTGTAGAATTCCAGAATCCGCACCGCTTGCTCACGAGATACTGTCGGAAAGTTGTCGAGGAATTCGTCCAGCGTCACCCCGTCGGCGAGGTTGTCGAGCAATGCCGCCACGGGCACGCGCGTCCCGCTGAAGACTGGGGCGCCGCTCATAATCTCCGGGTCCACCGTGATTGGCAACCGCGCCACCTGCACGTCATCGAGCGTCAACATAAAGGACTCACCTCCCGCGTTACTCGTTGACTTTGAGGACGGCGAGGAAGGCTTCCTGGGGGATTTCGACTTTGCCGACGCGCTTCATGCGCTTCTTGCCCTCTTTCTGCTTTTCGAGGAGCTTGCGCTTGCGCGAGATGTCGCCGCCGTAGCACTTGGCGATGACGTTCTTGCCCACCGCCTTGACGGTCTCGCGGGCGATGATCTTGTTGCCGATGGCGGCCTGGATGGGGACCTCGAAGAGCTGGCGCGGGATGAGCTGGCGCATCTTCTCGGCGAGGAGGCGGCCGCGCGCCTGCGAGTTCTGGCGGTGGACGATGATGGAGAGGGCGTCAACGGGCTCGCCCGCGACCATCAGGTCGAGCTTGACGAGGTCGCTGTCGATGTAGCCGGCGAGGTGGTAGTCCAGAGAGGCGTAGCCCTTGGAGACGGACTTCAGCCGGTCGTAGAAGTCGAGCACTATCTCGTTCAGGGGCAGGTCGTAGACGAGCATGACGCGCTTCTCGGCGATGTACTCGAACTTCTTCTGCACGCCGCGCTTCTCTTCCAGGAGCGGGAGGATGCCGCCGAGGAACTCGTCCGTCGAGAGGATGGTGGCCTCGATGATGGGCTCTTCGATTTTGGAGATGCGGACCGAGTCGGGCATCCTGGCGGGCGAGTCAACTTCCACGACCTCGCCGTCGGTGGTCGTCACGCGGTAGCGGACGCCGGGCGCGGTCGTGATGAGGGCGAGGTCGAACTCGCGCTCAAGGCGCTCCTGCACGATCTCCATGTGGAGGAGGCCGAGGAAGCCGCAGCGGAAGCCGAAGCCGAGCGCGGCCGACGACTCCGGCTCGTAGAAGAAGGAGGCGTCGTTCAAGCGCAGCTTGTCGAGCGCGTCGCGCAGCTCCTCGTACTGGTTGGCCTCCACGGGGTAGAGGCCGGCGAAGACCATCGGCTTGATCTCCTGAAAGCCGGGGAAGGGCTCTTTGGTCGGGCGCGCGGCCTGGGTGATGGTGTCGCCGATCTGCACGTCGGCGACGGTCTTGATGGACGCCGTGAGGAAGCCGACCTCGCCGACCGAGAGGCTGTCGATGGTCGTCGGGCGCGGCCGGTTCACGCCGATGGTCTCGACCTGGTAGTCGCGCCCGGTGTTGAAGAAGCGAATCTTCATCCCCGGCTTAATCGTCCCGTCGATGACGCGGAAGAGGACGACGACGCCGCGGTAGGAGTCGTACCACGAGTCGAAGATGAGCGCCTTCAGGGGCGCCTCCGGGTCGCCCTTCGGCGGCGGCACGTCGCGGACGATGGCTTCGAGGATGTCGGGGACGCCCTGGCCGGTCTTGGCCGAGGCGAGCACGGCGTTGTGCGTGTCGAGCCCGATGACGTGCTCGATCTGCTCCATCGCCTTCTCGGGCTCGGCGCCGGGCAGGTCGATCTTGTTGATGACGGGGATGAGTTCGAGGTTGTTCTCGATGGCGAGGTAGGTGTTGGCGAGCGTCTGCGCCTCGACGCCCTGCGAGGCGTCGACGATGAGGAGCGCGCCCTCGCAGGCCGACAGGCTCCGCGAGACCTCGTAAGAGAAGTCCACGTGGCCGGGCGTGTCGATGAGGTTGAGGACGTAGGCTTGCCCGTCCCTCGCGCGGTAGTCGAGGCGGACGGCGTGGGCCTTGATGGTGATGCCGCGCTCGCGCTCCAGGTCCATGTTGTCGAGGACCTGCGCCTCCATGTCGCGCCCGGACACCGCCCCGGTCAGCTCCAGCAGCCGGTCGGCCAGCGTGGACTTGCCGTGGTCGATGTGCGCGATGATGGAGAAGTTTCTGATGCGTTCAGGGTTCATTGATAAAAAAAGTCGCCGGTTGACGACTTAAACATAACAAAACGGGCGGGAAACCGCACGCGCCCGCCACCGCGGGCTTCAAATGCTGAGGATGCTGGAGAGGGCCCCCCAGACGCGGCGGGCCTCCTGGCCGTGGACGACGACCTCGTTGGTGCCGGGGCGCCCCTGCGCGGGCGGGTTGGTGTCGAAGATGACGGAGAGCACTTCCTGCCCCTCGTCGTCCCTGTAGGCCACGTACTGAATCCGGTCCACGTTCAAGAGCAGCGTCGCGCCGTCCTCGCGGGTCGCGGTGATGAAGGGCATACGTCGGGCCTCCTCTCGCGCTCAGGCCGCGGCGTCGCGGGCGAGGACGGCGGCGCCGGTGGTGACGGAGTCGGGGCCGAGGGAGGCGGCGACGATCTGGGTGGCCTCGAAGCAGGGCTGGAAGGAGCGGCGGCGGGCTTCGCGGATGATGGGGTTCAGGATGAGCTCCCCGGCGTCCATGACGCCGCCGCCGAGGACGATGCGCTCGATGTTGAGGAGGTTGATGACGGCGGCGACGGCCGTGCCGATGTAGCGGCCCGTGCGCTCGATCATGAGCATGGCGAAGTCGTCGCCGTTTCTCGCCTCGTGGGCGATGTCGGCGGCCGTGAAGTTCTTGTTGAGCCCGAGGCGCGAGAGCGATGAGGTCGAATCCCTCATCAGGCGTTCGTGGGTGCGGCGGACGATGTTGGGCGCGGAGGCGACCGTCTCCAGGCAGCCCGTGTTGCCGCAGGTGCACTCGATGCCTTCGGAGTCAATGGTGATGTGGCCGAACTCGCCCGCGAAGCCGGAGGCGCCGCGCCAGAGGCGGCCTTCGAGGATGAGCGCGCCGCCGATGCCGGTGCCGATGGTGATGTAGAACATGTTGCGCGAGCCGCGCCCCGCGCCCGAGGTGTACTCGCCCAGCGCCCCCGCGTTGGCGTCGTTGTCTAAGACGACGGAAAGGCCGGTGGCCTCGCGCAGCTCGGCTTGCAGGTCGCCGCGGGCGGCCGCGGGCACGTCCGTCGAGATGACGACGCGGCCCGTCTCGGGGCTCACGAGTCCGGGGACGCCGACGCCGATGCCGCCGACGCCGCCGGGCGCCGAGTCGCGCAGGTCGGCGACGAGGCGGGCGACGCCGCCGGCCACGCCTTCGGGCGTGGGCGCCGCCTCGCGGCGCTCGACGACGCGGCCGTCCGCGGAGACGAGCGCGGCGCGCACGGTCGAGGCGGCCAGCTCGACGCCGACGAAGTGGAGGCTGTTTGAAGACGGCGCGCTCATCCGTAAAAAGTCTTCCGGGAGAATCGGTTGAAGCCGGTTAATGGGTCGGGCGTGAAATCGGCGCGATGGTAGCAGAGGGTCGGGGGGCTGTCAAACAACTCGCTCTCCGTGTAGAATGCAACGCGGAATGATGAATGAAATGCTTCTTTACATTCATCGTTCATAGTTTCGCATTCACCATTTCCCATGAACGTCCGTTCCATCCTGCTGCCGACCGATTTCAGCGAGTGCGCGCGCAAGGCCGTGCCGTACGCGGCCGACCTGGCGCGTCTGACGGGCGCGCGCGTCGTCTGCCTGCACGTCGTCGAGCCGGTGGTGCCGGTGGTGGGGTGGACGCCGCTGGCCGAGCCGCTCCCCGTCGGCGACATCAGCGAGCAGCTTGAGGAGTCGGCGGCGAAGGAGCTGCCGCGCTTCGCCGGCTGCGAGGAGTTCGAGGGTCTGGAGGTCGAGGACTCGATAGTGCGCGGCGAGGCGGCGGCCGAGATCGTGCGGGCGGCGCGCGAGCGCGGCTCGGACCTGATCGTCATCTCTTCGCACGGCCGCACGGGGCTCGGCCGCATCCTCTTCGGCTCGACGGCCGAGTCGGTCGTCCGCCACGCCCCGTGCCCCGTGCTCGTGGTCAAACCCCCGGCGGAAGGTGACAGGTGACGGGTGTCAGGTGCCGGGTAAAGGCGAGCGGCCTTCGCCCGGCACACGGCACCCGGCGCCCGGCACCCGGCACCTGTCTTTATGGATTTACAGTCCGTCACCGAGCTGATCAGCAGGCTGGGGCTGCCGGCCATCTTCCTGCTGACGATGATCGAGGGCGACATCACGCTGCTCCTGGCGGGCGTGCTGGCGCACGGGCAGGCGTTCGGCGACTACAGCTTCGCGCAGGTCCTCGTGGTCGGGACGGTGGCGGGCGTGGCGAGCGACAACGCGGCGTACCTGCTCGGGCGCGGGGCGCGCTCCGGCGTCAAGAAGTACAAGTTCTACTGCGTCGCCAAGCCGCGCATCGAGCGGCTGACGGACAAGTTCGGGCTGCTCTCCATCTTCGTCTCGAAGTACACGTACGGGCTGCGGTGGGGCGCCTGCGCCTTCTACGGCGTGGCGCACATGCCCTACCTGCGCTTCCTCCTGCTCTCGTTCGCCAGCTGCTTCGTCTGGGTGCTGACGCTCTCCGGCTTGGGCTTCATCTTCCACAGCGCCATCTACAACCTGATCGGCGACTTCGAGAAGTTCCCCATCATCCTGCTCGCCCTCGTCATCGCGGGCGTCGTGGGCTTCTACCTGGCCGAGCGGTACTGGCTCTCGAAGAAGGTCGAGGAGGCCGACCCCGAGAAGATACAGGCGCTTGAGCACGCCGCCGAGGTCAAGCTCAACGAGATCAAGGAAGAGATTTCCGACATCATCCCCAAGCCGCTCCAGCGCCACAAGGAGGCGCCCGAGCGGAAGACTAAGGCCGAAGGAGACTGAATCGTGAATCGTGCATCGTCAATCGTGAACGGTTAAAGACGGCTTCTTTCCATTCACGATTC
>DATHBF010000230.1:0-6001 GCA_035296285.1 Pyrinomonadaceae bacterium
GCCAGAGGCGCTTTCTCAGGGTCGCTGGCCTGCGGGGCGCGCTTACCAGCGCGGCTCGCGGTTGCCGCCGCCGCCGCCGCCGCCACGGCCGCCGCCGCCGCCGCCGTAACCGCCACCACCACCGCGGCCGCCGCCGCCGCCGCCGTAACCGCCACGACCGCCGCCGCCACCGCCGAAGCCGCCGCGACCGCCACCACCGCCGCCGCCGCGGCCGCCGCCGCGGTCTTCACGCGGGCGGGCCTCGTTGACGGTCAGCGTGCGGCCGTTGAGTTCCTTGCCGTTGAACTGCTGGATGGCCGCGTTGCCCTCTTCGGTCGAGGCCATCTCGACGAAGCCGAAGCCGCGCGAGCGGCCCGTCTCGCGGTCCTCGACGACCGAAGCCGACTCGACCGTGCCCGCCTGCGCGAAGAGCTGCTGTAACTCGTCGCTCGATGTCTGGAACGAAAGGTTGCCGACGTAAAGTTTCATGGACATGTGCTGTGTTCCTCTGCCCTTCTGTGTCAAAGGGATCTGCTGGGAGAAGCTTCCTAGTCGAGTGTGCTTCGGCGTAACGGTCACGGCGAAGGCAGCAGCGCCGGGGTGCTCTCGGGGAGCGGCTTCTATTCGGTTAAAGTCGGCCCACTCTCGAACCATCCAGAACGCCGCCGCCCAACTCGTCGAGGCGCGGGGCGCATCACCGTTGATGCGCGAGAGAAGGAGAAAACGCGGCCCAATCATGCCCCAACGCCGCCCGCCGTGGCAAGGCCCGCGCTTCCCTGTCCCGCTCGTTTAGGTGTATGTTTCGGTCGTGGACGACAGGCGTGCGACCGGGACGAATCCGGCGTTGAAGGTGCTGCTGAACGTGGCCGGCACCGTCTCGCTCGGCCTCGGCATCCTCGGCGTCTTCCTGCCGCTGCTGCCGGCCACGCCCTTCCTGCTGCTGGCCTCGGCCTGCTACCTGCGCGGGTCCGAGAGGCTCCACCGGAAGTTGATGGAGAGCCGCGTGCTCGGCCCCTACATCAGAAATTTTCAGGGGGGCCGCGGGATACCCTTGAGGGCTAAGGTCTGGACCATCGCGCTGCTCTGGGCGTCGCTCCTGTTCTCGATCTACAGCGTGGACATACTCGCCGTCGATCTCATGCTCTGCCTGTGCGGCGTGACTTCGAGCTTTCTGATATTGAGGATGAAGACGTTGAAGGGGCGCGAGTGAGCGCGGCCCCGCCCCCCTCCGGAGGTGACAGTTGACGGCTGAGACTAGTAGCTGCTCGGACTGCGGCCACGTGACGACCGGGCCGGTCGATAAGTGCCAGAGGTGCGGGAAGTTGGGCACCGCCGGCCAGGTGCGCCGGCACGGCTGGGTACAACTCGCGTGCGGGATCATTCTCACGGGGCTGATGGGGGCCGTCACCTATAACGTCGGGCCGCTCATGCTGCGGCCGGGCCAGGAGGCGGCGGGCGGCGAGCGCTTCACGGGGACCGCCGGGCAGGCGTTGCTCATCCTCGGCATCTTCGGCCTCGTCATCATGTTCGGCCTGACGAACATCGTCAGCGGCCTCTATCAAATGAAGACTGGGCGGCGCAACAGCCGAATCTTCGTCATCATGCTGGTGCTGTTCGGCGTGCTCATGGCCGTGAGCTGGCTCATCCGCGCGGTGCTCGGGGACTGAAGCCGGGCGGGCGCGGCGGCGTGACCTCGCGGCGCGATTTCCCTTGACCCCGCTCGGCCGGCTGTTGCATCCTCCACTTACCGCACGTTCTCCCCTTTCCTCGCGCGGCCCGCCCGTAGAGGAGGCAGAGTGACATGAGAAAGATTGCCGCCGCCGCGTTCCTGATGTCGGCCCTGTTCGCCGCCGCCACCCCGCTCTCGTCGCAGACGCGGCCCCGCCGCGTCTCGCCGACTGATGAAGAGACGGGCTACTCCGAGTCGCAGCCGCGGGGCGTCCTCTCTCGCCCGAGGGCGGCCGGCGCCGCGGGCGAGTTGCCGAGGCGCGGACGCAGGAGTCTCGGCGGGACGCTGCTGCGCGTCGGGATGACGGCCGCAGTCCTCGGCACGGCCGGCCGCCGGGGCGGCTGCGCCCCTTCGAGGTACCAAATCCTCATGGGGAGCATCGACGCCGCCACCCACCGCTAGAACAGACTCAAGGGATTGGCAAGGAGGTCCGAGAGATGAAGGCCCTGAGCGTTGCGCTCCTCTTTTTAATGCTGGCGGGCGTCGCCGCGGCGCAGACCGCGGACGAGGCGCCGGGCGTCTCCGTGGTCGAGAAGAGCTGGCGGCGCGAGGTCCGCAACCCCGCCATGGAGGACGACCCCTTCCGCGCCAACGACGCGCAGAACGAATGGCTGCTCGCCCAGCGGGAGGTGCAGAGGCAGAACGCCATGAGGCGCAAGTCGAACCTGGAATCGCTGCCCCCGACTATGCCCAAGAAGGCCGGCGGCTCCGACTTCGCGGGCCAGATCGTCTTCTACCTCTACAAGGCCAAGTTCAGCAACACGGGCGAGAAGGCCATCCAGGCGCTCGAATGGGAGTACGCCTTCGTGGACCCCGGCACGCAGGCCGAGGTCGGCCGCCACTCCTACGCCCACAAGGTCAAGCTCCGCCCCGGCAAGAGCGTCGAGCTGATGGGGCTCTCGGAGGCGCCCCCGGCGCAGGTGGTTGACGTGAAGGACTCGAAGAAGTCCGCCCAGGAGCTGCGCGACAAGTACGCCGAGCGCATCCGCGTCAACCGCATCCTCTACGCCGACGGCACCTCCTGGCAGCGGCCCGAGAAATAAACGACGGTCACGTCATGCGAGGACGGGGGATGAGAGACAGCCTGCCTCTCATCCCCCGTCCTTCATTCCCCTTCCTGCTCGCCGCCGAAACGCTCGCGGAAATCCTTCGACGCGCGGCGCAGGCTGAGCCAGTCGGAGAAAATCTCCGGCTGGTTGAGCCAGACGGTGAACCACTCGGCTATCTCGGCCTTCTCGGCGCGCTTGCGCTCGTTGACGGCCTGATTGCGCGAGATCATCTCGGCGCGGCGCTTCCCCTTCAAGACCGTCTCCTGCACGCGGCGCAGGCCCTCGCGGTCGCCCTTGCGCCCGAACTGCTTCCGCAAATTATCCAGCCGCTTGATGGAGCCGGCCGCCTCCTCGAAGGTCGAGAACTTGAGGACGTTGCGGAACATGGCCTCGTAGGGGTCGGCCGTGCGCCAGCGGGCGTCCATCTCAAGCACCTCGGCGTGGCGCAGCTCGGCCCCCTCGTCTGCCAGCACGCGCGCGACGATGGCCGGGCTCTCGACAGCGCCCTCGCCGAAACGCTGGCGCACGGCCTCCGTCACCGCCTCCAGCTCCTTCGCGCCCACCGACTCGCAATCCAGGCGCTCCCACACCTCAATCATCAAGTCCCGCTTCGTCCGCGCCTTCCATTCATCCCTGCTCGTCACGGGGCCGAGATTACGACGCCGCCCCGAACGCTGACAAGTCGAAGGGGCTCGGCCCGCGGGCGCGCCCGCGGCTGACGCGCCCGCGGCCTTTGCGGTACAATCTCACTTCCACCTGAACTGCAATGGCTCACACCGCTGTAAACATGGACGAGGCGCTGGCGGCCCTTAAGAACTTCTTCGGCTTCGACGACTTCCGCGAGGGCCAGCGCGAGGTCGTCGAGTCCGTACTGGAAGGCCACGACACCGTCGTCGTGATGCCGACGGGCGGCGGCAAGTCGCTCTGCTATCAACTGCCGGCGCTGATGAAGGGGGGCGTGACGGTCGTCGTCTCGCCGCTCATCGCGCTGATGAAGGACCAGGTGGACGCCCTGCACGCGCGGGGGCTGCCGGCCACCTTCATCAACAGCTCGCTCGACTTCGAGGAGCAGAAGGAGCGCATCGCGGGCGTGCGGGCCGGGCGCTTCAAGCTCCTCTACGTCGCGCCCGAACGCTTCCGCAGCAACCACTTCGTCGAAACCCTGCAACGGGCCGACATCTCGCTCTTCGCCATTGACGAGGCCCACTGCATCTCGCAATGGGGCCACGACTTCCGCCCCGACTACCTCCGCCTTCAATCGTTCCGCGAGAAGATAGGCAGCCCCCAGACAATCGCGCTCACGGCGACGGCCACGCCTTACGTCCGCGCCGACATCATCGAGCAACTTTCGTTGAGCGAGCCGCGCGCCTTCGTCTCCGGCTTCGACCGCCCGAACCTCTCCATCGGAGTTGTCCACGCCGAGCGCGAGCGCGAGAAGTACGCGCGCATCCGCCAGCTCGCCGCCGAGTACGCCGGCCAGTCCGGCATCGTCTACACCTCGACGCGCAAGTCGGTCGAGCAGATTACGCAGAAGTTAAAGGAGGCCCGGCTGTCGGTCGTCGCCTACCACGCCGGGATGACGGACGACGAGCGCGTGCGCGCGCAGGAAGACTTCATGTCGGGCCGCACGCAGATCATCGTCGCCACCAACGCCTTCGGCATGGGCATAGACAAGCCCGACATCCGCTTCGTCGTCCACTTCCACCTGCCCGGCTCCATCGAAGCTTACTACCAGGAGATAGGGCGCGCGGGCCGCGACCGCCTGCCCTCGGTCTGCCTCCTGCTCTTCAACTACGCCGACAAGCGGACGCAGGACTACTTCATCGAGGGCTCCTACCCGCCGCCCGAACTCATCGCGAAAGTCTACGAGGCGCTCGTCGGGACGGGCGAGCAGCGCATCGAGCTTTCGACGAAAGAGATGGCCGCCCGCGCCGGCATCCGCAACGAGGTGGCCGTCCAGTCTGCCCTCATCACGCTTGAGAAGGCGGGCCACATCGAGCGCGGCGGCGCGGGCGAGAATCGAGCCAACGTCCGCCTGCTGATGCCCGCGCACCTCGCGCGCGAGGCGGTCGCCGCCCGCAAGAGCGCGCAGCTCAAGCAGGCGCTCTACGGCCTGCTCGGCGGCTACGAGGTGGACGACCGCTCCGAGGCGGAAGTTGACCTGAACGACGTTTCGGCCACGCTCGGCCTTGAGCTGTCGGCGCTGCGCCGCGTGCTCAACCAACTCGCCGAGACGGGCGTCATCACTTACAAGCCCGCGCGGCGCACGCGCGGCGTCATGATGCTCGACGACCCGCCGGCCACGCGACTGCGCATCCGCCCCGAGGAGCTTGCGCGCCGCGCCGCGCTCGAACAGCGCAAGCTGCGCGAGATGATCTCCTTCTGCTACACGGAGCGTTGCTACCGCGCCTTCATCCTCGACTACTTCGGCGACCGCTCGCACGGCTCGAAGAACTGCGGCAAGTGCGGCAACTGCCTGCTTCAAACGCGCAAGCAGCAGGAAGGCGACGACGCCTTCGAGGGCGGCCGTACCGAACCGCCCCTCGCGCCCGCGGGCGAGCTGGACCGCTTCATCATGAAGCACGTCCCGGCGGGGCTCGACCTGGAGGAGGAGCTGGCCGGGCAGTCGAGCCGTCGTCGCAAGCGCGAGGCGGCGGAAGGTTGGCGGGGCGAAGATGAAGAGACGGCTGTCGGGGGTGTCGCCGTCAACGAGCCGCGCGAGTTGTCGGCCGAAGAGTCGCTGACGGTCAGAAAGATTCTGGCGTGCGCGGCGCGCATGGGCGGGCGCTTCGGCAAGGGGATGCTCGCCTCCGTGCTGCGCGGCTCGCGCTCGGCCAAGCTCTCGCAGGCGGGGCTCGACCGCCTCTCGACCTACGGCATCCTCTCGGGTCAGACGCAGGACGAGATCATGCTTTACGTGGACGCGCTCGTCGCCGCCGGCTGCCTCCACGTCGAGGGCGGCACCTACCCGACCGTCTCGCTCACGGACTTCGGCGCCGAGGTCATGCGCGAGCGCGCCGCCGCCAAGCTCCCCCTGCCCCCGCCCTACACGCCCGCGGCGGCGCCCCCGTCTTCGCGCCCCCGCGCGGCCTCGGCGTCCGCGCCCGCGGCGCCGAAGGCGAGCACGACGGACGAGACCTACGCGCTCTACGAGCAGGGCCTCACGGTCGAGGAGATTTGCGCGCAACGCGGCCTGACCGAGATCACGGTCGAGGGCCACCTCGCCGACTGCATCCTCCGCGGC
>DATHBF010000231.1:0-2690 GCA_035296285.1 Pyrinomonadaceae bacterium
GATTACGAGACGGCGCTCGCCCTCGCCGGCCTCTACGAGCAGCAGGGCCTGATGGCCGACGCCCGCGCCCAGTACCTCATCGCCGCCGACTCCTTCACGCGCGCCGGCCAGGGGCAGGAGGCGCTCGACGTGCTCCGCCGCATCGCCGACCTCGACCCCTCCGACACCAAGACGCGCCTCCGCCTCGCCGAGGGCTACGCGCAGGCCGGCTCGCTCAACCACGCGGCCGAAGCCTACACGCAGGCCGGCGAACGCCTCGCCTCGCGCGGCCAGCACGAGCAGGCGCTCGACGCCTTCCAGAAGGCGCTCGCCCTCGCTCCCTCGCTCCACGCCGCCTTGCAGGGGATGCTCGCCGCGCACATCGCGCTCGGCACGGCCGACGAGGCGGCCGACGCGCTCGAAGAGGCCGTCGCCGAGAAGCCGGGCGACCTCGAACTGCGCGCCATGCTCACACGCGCCTACGTCGAGGCCGAGAACGCCGTCCGCGCCGAGACCGCCGCCGAAGAGCTTTACATCCGCGACCCCGCCAGCTTCGCCCTCTTCTACGACGTGGCGCGGCTCTGGCTGCGGCAGGGCTCGTCCGACGGCGCGGCCCGCCTGCTCGGGCGCGTCGTCGAGCCCTCGCTCAACGCGCGGCAGGACGGCGAGCTGCTCGACATACTCCAGGAGATACTCGCCCGCGACCCCGAGCAGATGGAGGCGCTGCACCTGCTCGTCCGCGTCTACGGCTGGCGCAGGGACGAGGAGCGTTTGCGCACCGCGCTCGAACGCCTCGCCGACGCGGCCGAGACGGCCGGGGCGGTCGAGGACGAGCGGCGCGCGCTCGCACAACTCGTGCTCCTCGCGCCCGACGAGCCGCGCTTCGCCGCCCGCCTCGAAGAGCTTGGCGGCCCCCCGCCGCCCGAACACGGCGCGCGCCCGCACGACGACGTGCCCACCTTCGAGAGCTTCATGCTCGGCGACGACCCCTTCGCCGCCCGCGCGCCCGCCGCCGAGAAGGAGCAGACGCAGGCCGCGCCGGCCACCGAGTTCGAGTGGAACTCGGTGGACGAGCCCCAGCCTTCGGCCGCGCCGCCGCCGAGCGCCGACGCCTCCTTCGCCGAGCTGAACGACGCGACGGTCGTCGGCCCCGCCGGCCACGAGCCGCCCTCCTTCAGCGGCTTTCAGGAGATAGACTTCGGCGCCGCCCCGCCGGCCCCCGGCCCCGACACGCGCGTCGAGCAGATGCTCACGCAGGAACTCGAAAGCGTTGACTTCTACATCGAGCAGGGCTACGCCGACATCGCGCGCGACACGCTCGACATGCTTGAGCGGCAGTACGGCGCGAACCCCGAGATAGACAGGCGGCGCGAGCTTTTGCCGCCCGACGCGCTCGAAGGGGCGCCCGCCGAGGCCGGAGAGCCCGCGGCCTTCGAGGAGCCCGCCGACGTAAACTTTGACGACGCAGGCGTCGCCTTCCCCGCCGAGGCCGTGCCCGCCGTGGCGCCCGACGCGAACGGCGCCTGGACGCTACCGGCCGAGCCCTTCGTCGCCGTGGAAGAACCGAAGCCGGCCGCGCCTGTAGCCCCGCCCGTGCCGACGGCGCAGGCGCCGCAGCGCCCCGCCGGGCTCGACCCCGGCCTGGCCGCCATCTTCGACGAGTTCCGCGAAGAGGTCGAGGACGCTTCGGACGCGCCCGACGCCGACTACGAGACGCACTACAACCTCGGGCTCGCCTACCGCGAGATGGGCCTGCTCGACCAGGCGGTCGAAGAGTTCCAGACGGCGGCCGCGATGACGACGCCGGGCGACGGCACGCCGCGTTTCCTTCAATGCTGCAACCTGCTCGGCCACTGCTTCATGGAGAAGGGCATGCCGCGCCCCGCCGCGCTCTGGTTCAAGCGGGGCCTGGGCTCGCCCGGCCACACGGACGACGAGTATCAGGCTTTGCGCTTCGATTTGGGCGTGGCCTACGAGCAGATGGGCGAGCCCGACCGCGCCATCGAGGTCTTCTCCGAAGTCTACGCCATCGACGTTTCCTACCGCGGCGTCGCCGAGCGCCTGCGCGACCTTGAGAAGACCGTGAATCGTGAATCGTAAAGCGTGAATAGATAAAAACTGTTCCTGACGATTTACGGCTCACGGTTCACGGTTCACGATTCACGGCTTTATGGCTTCGAGGCTGACAGTCATCTTCTTCATCATCCTGTGCCTGGAGGCGGGCATCGTGCTGACGGTCGCGCCGTGGGTGCAGTGGTTCGGGATGGGCGACTGGGGCAACAACTACTTCCTCCTGTACGCCTCGCACAAGACGGGCATCGTCGGCTTGCAGAGGGTCGTGGCCTCGGGCTGGGTGCGCGGGGCTGTGACGGGCCTCGGACTGCTGAACCTGGCGATGGCCTTCTGGGAGATGTTCCACTTCCGCCAGACGGTCCGCCGCCTGCAAGGCGCCGACGCGCCCGACGCCGCCAGACTTCCCGAACATCACGCCCCGGCGCACTCACCGGATGCGACCCCAACTCCCGACGCCGATCACGTATCTCATCACGGCGGGCAAGGCCGCTGACGCCGACGCCGCGCGCGCCGAGCCCTTCGGCGAGACGCTCTCGCTCGTCCGGCTCGCCGTCGCCCGCGGCGTCACGCTCGTCCAACTCCGCGAGAAATCCTTGAGCGCGCGCGCCCTCTACGAACTCGCCTCGCGGGCCGCCTCC
>DATHBF010000232.1:0-10351 GCA_035296285.1 Pyrinomonadaceae bacterium
CGCGTCCACCTTCATCCGCCCGTACTCGGCCGCCGCGTCGCAGTCCGCGGCCGGCGGCGCCCCCGGGGTGAGCGCCAGCTGGAGGTAGCCGTTGACCTGGAGCGCGCTCTGCGGGCTGGTCGTGCCGATGCCGACGTTGCCCGGCCCCGTGATGGTCATCCGCGCGTTGTAGGTGTTCGTCGTGAAGGTGATGGGGTCGTTCTGCGCGGTGGCGAAGTTCAGCGAGTTGCCGTTCGGCGCGCTCTGGTTGTGCCACTGGAAGAAGGCCTTCATCACCCCCGTGTGGTCGAACATCTGGGCGCCGGAGCCGGCGTCGGGGCGGGTGTTCTGGAAGCCGACGGGCGAGCCGTCGTCGGAGACGAAGACGTGGTGGGCGGTGCCCATGGCCCAGGAGCCGGCCGGGCCGACGTACTTGCTGTTGCCGAAGACTTCGAGCTTCTGGGTCGGGCTGGTGGTGCCGATGCCGACGAGGCCGTTCACGTCGCTGACGGACGAGTCGCCGAGCGTGCCCGTGCCGTCGAGCCACTTCGAGAGCCGGCCGGGCGTGCCGGTCCCGGCCGCCGTGGCGCGGGGGGTCGGCGAAGGGGTCGGCGTCGGTGAAGGAGTCGCCGTGGGCGAAGGGGTCGGCGTCGGCGTCATGTTCGTGCACGAGCCGAGGGCCTTGCCCACGTTGAGCCGCCCGCCCGTGACGGTCAGGCCAGAGAGCGATGCGACCTGATCCACGTTGTCGAGGAGCGTGTTCTTGAGCGCGGCCGTGTCGAGCGCGCAGCGTGAGAGGACGAGCGCGGCGGCGCCGGAGACGTGGGGCGCGGCCATCGAGGTGCCGCTGAACTAGTCGTACGAGCCGCCGACGGTGGTCGAGAGGATGAGGTTCCCGGGCGCGGCCAGGTCCACGGACCTGTGCCCGTAGTTGGAGCCCCACGAGGAGGTGCGCGCGAGGGCGTCGTGGTTGTCCGTCGCGGCCACGGAGACGACGCTGTCCGCGTCGTAGCCGGCCGGGTAGAAGGGGGTCGTGTCGTTGTCCGTGCCCTCGTTGCCGGCGCCCGCGACGAAGAGCATCTCGCTCCGGGCGGCGCGGTTGATCTGGTCGAGCAGCGCCTGCGAGGCGTCGCCCGCCCAGCCCCAGCTGTTCGAGAGCACGCGGACGTTGGCGCGCGGGCCGAACGCCTGCTTGACCTGGACGGCGAACTCGATGGCGTTGACGGCGCCTTCGAGGGTGCCGTTGCCCTCCGCGTCGAGGAAGCGCAGGCCCATAACGCTCGCCGCCTGGCTGACGCCGGAGACGCCGAGGCCGTTACTGCCGACGGCGCCCGCGATGCCGGCCGCGTGCGTGCCGTGGTTGTGGTCGTCGAGCGGGTCGCAGGTGTTCGTCAGCGCGTCGAAGCCGTGCGTGCCCGCCGCGCAGGTGATGGACTGCCCGGCGATGTTGACGTTGAAGGAGGCGGGCGCGGACCAGACGTTGGCGGCGAGGTCCGGGTGGTTGTAATCGAGCCCCGTGTCCACGACGGCGATGACGTTCGAGCGCGAGCCGGTCGAGATGTCCCAGGCCGAGGCGGCGCCGATGTCCGCGCCGGGCGTGCCGGCCCCGGCGGCGGCCGTGTAGCCCGTGTTCTGTAGCGCCCACTGCTCGCCGAAGCGCGGGTCGTCGGGCGCGGCCGTCGCGCGGATGACGTAGTTCGGCTCGGCGTAGAGCACGTCGGCGCGCGCGGAGAGTTCACGGACGAGGGTCTCCGCGTCCTTGCTGCGCGACTGGAGGAGGCGCGCGCCCCCGCCGCCGACCTTCCTCTCGTGCTCGACATCGGCCGAGACCTTGGCGCGCTCGACCTCCCGCGCGTCGGCCGACTCGCGGAACCTGACGAGCACCTGCCCGGCCACGACCTCGCGCTTCTTGAAGCGCTCGGTCTTCAGGCGCCCGGCGGCGGCGTGTGGGGCCTGCGCCCCCGCGGGCGAGGCCGCGGACAGGACGACGGCGAGGACGGCCAAAGAGAGCAGACCGCTGCTCAGGCGAAGGTATAGTTTGCTCATAAAGACTTAACGAAACTGCCGGGACTGTTAATGCGGGGAGTGATGGAGACGAGACCGCGGCGGGCGCTCTCTCCGGTCTCATCGGGGTGCCGAAGTTAGATGCCCGGCCGTCTCGGCAGTTGCTTGAGAAGCTGAGAAGAACGGGCGGGTTCGTGCTATGATGCGCGCCTCCCCGACCCCATCCCGGAACGCTTTCTAAAGGTCCCAAAAGATGCGCCCCAGAAAACTCTTCGCCCCGCTCGTCGTCCTCTTCGCGCTCGGCTTCGCCGCCTGGTCCTCGCTCGCGCACGACGGCGAGCACCACAGCCCCGGCGGCAACGGCCAGCCGGGCGGCGCTCCGCTCTCCGCCCAAGGTCCGACCCCCTGCGTCGGCGGCATGGCCGGCACGTTCCCCTGCCACAAGGTTGACCTCGCCGCCTTCCTGCCCGTCGCCGACATCGACGGGACCGACGCGGCGGGCATCACCGCCAACGACATCTGGGGCTGGACCGACCCGCAGACCGACAAAGAGTACGCGCTCCTCGGCCTCTCCAACGGCGTCGCCTTCGTGGACGTGACCGCGCCTTCGAGCCCCGTCTACCTCGGCAACCTGCCGCGCCACTCCGTCGACTCGCTCTGGCACAGCGTGAAGGTTTACAAGAACCACCTCTTCGTCGTCAGCGAGGCCGTCGAGCACGGCATGCAGGTCTTCGACCTCACGCGGCTGCGCGGCGTCACGACGCCTCAGACCTTCACGGAGACGGCCCACTACAACAACTTCGGCCGCGCCCACACCATCGCCGTCAACGAGGAGACCGGCTACGCCTACGCCGCGGGCAGCCGCCCCGGCGCCGGCCGCACCATCGGCGTCGACACCTGCGGCCTCGGCCTCCACGTCGTCGACGTGCGCGACCCGGCCGCGCCCGCCTTCGCCGGCTGCGTCGACCAGGACGGCTACGTCCACGAGACCGAATGCGTCGTCTACCGCGGGCCCGACGCGCAGTACCGCGACCACGAGATCTGCTTCAACGCCAACGAGGACACGCTGACCATCGTGGACGTGTCGAACAAGGCCGCGCCACTCCAGCTCTCGCGCTCGCCGTACTTCGGCGCGTACGGCGTGGGCTACACCCATCAGGGCTGGCTGACGGGCGACCACGCGCGCCTGCTCGTCAACGACGAGCTGGACGAGCAGCACCTGAAGCTCGCGAAGAACCGCACCTTCGTCTGGAACGTCTCGGACCTCGACGCGCCCTTCGTCGAGACGGTCTTCCAGGGCTCGACCCCCTCGATCGATCACAACCTCTACGTGCGCGGCCTCTTCACCGTCCAGTCGAACTACCGCAGCGGCGTCCGCATCCTCGACACGCGCGCCGCCACGCCCGTCGAGGTGGGCTTCTTCGACGTGTACCCGGTGGACGACCAGCCGCTCTTTAACGGCACGTGGAGCAACTACCCTTTCTTCGCCAGCGGCACCGTCATCGCCAGCGGCATCGAGCAGGGGCTCTTCGTCCTGCGCCCGCAGGTGGGCATGCCCGTCTACCTCGACTACGAGCCGTTCCTCGTCCGCCAGCACTACAGGGACTTCTTCTCGCGCGAGCCCGACGAGCCGGGCCTCGCGCACTGGACGAACATCATCGAGTCCTGCATGGGCGACGCCCAGTGCCGCGAGGTCAGGCGCATCAACGTCTCGGCGGCCTTCTTCCTCTCCATCGAGTTCCAGCAGACCGGCTACCTCGTCGAGCGCATCTACAAGGCGTCTTACGGCGACGCCACAGGCGCCTCGACTCTGGGCGGCACGCCGCACACGCTGAGCGTCCCGGTCGTCCGCTTCGAAGAGTTCCTCCCCGACACGCAGCGCATCGGCCAGGGCGTCGTCGTCCTCGCGCCGGGCTGGGAGGCGCGGCTCGAAGCCAACAAGACGGCCTTCACGCAGGAGTTCGTCCAGCGGCCTCGGTTCACGGCCGCCTTCCCTTCCTCGATGACCCCGACCGCCTTCGTCGACCAACTCAACCAGCGGGCCGGCAACCCGCTCGACGCGAACGAGCGACAGGCGCTCATCGCCGAACTGACGAGTGACAACACGACCGCCGGCCGCGCCTCCGTGCTGCGGAAGGTGGCGGAGGACCCGACGCTCGAAGCGGCCGAGAGGAACCGCGCCTTCGTCCTGATCGAATACTTCGGCTACCTGCGCCGCGATCCGAACGAGGGGCAGGACGCCGACTACACGGGCTACGAATTCTGGCTCACGAACCTCGACAAGTTCAACGGCAACTTCGTGCAGGCCGAACTCGTCAAGGCCTTCATCCAGTCCGCCGAATACCGAAAGAGATTCGGCGGTTGATGCGTTAGGGCAGTTTCGCGGTTGAGCGTATCGAAGGGCGGGATACGACACGGAGGGCACAGAGAAAGACGTGAGTTCTTCTCTGTGCCCTCCGCGTTGAAAAGGCTGTGCGCTGGCGGCGCCGCCCGCGGAAATATTAACCGTTGAGTAAATATTTCTCCGGTGTTAGCATTTCCGGCCATGCAAGGTTACGTGACCACCACGGAAGCCGCGGAGAGGCTCGGCGTCTCCTCGGCGCGGGTCCGCCAACTCGTCGCCAGCGGCAAGCTGCCTGCCACCAGGTTCGGCCCCGTCAACATGGTGAAGGAGACGGACCTCGCGCTCGTCGAACACAGGCCCGGAGTCGGGCGCCCGCCCAAGACGGCGACGGGCGGGCGCGCCGGGAAGGAGGGCGGAGGGCGGCGACGCTGAACTTCCGGCTCCGCCCCTTCCCCGCCCTTTCCGGCCGTTCGGCCTCGACGCTTTTTTTTTGGAGAACATGGCGTGAAAATCATCGCTGTCGCCAACCAGAAAGGCGGCGTCGGGAAGACCGCGACGGCCGTCAGCATGGCCGCGGCCCTGCGCTCGCACCACCGCAAGCGCGTGCTCCTGTGCGACCTCGACGCGCAGGCCAACGCCTCCGTCTGGCTGACGGACAAGCACGGCGAGCCGGGCCGCTCCACCTACGACGTGATCATGCAGCGCGCCTCCCTCCCCGACTGCATCATCAGGACGCCGAGCCGCATCGACCTCCTGCCCTCGAACCTCAAGACGGCCAACCTCGACGTCGAGCTGCTCGGCGTCATCAAGTTCCACGAGCGCCTGGCCGACGCCTTCTCCGACCTCCCCGAAGGCGCCTACGACTACGTCCTCATCGACTGCCCGCCCAACCTCTCGATGAACACGCTGAACGCCTTCGGCGCCGCCGGCGTCGTCGTCATCCCCGTCGAGGTCAAGCAGGAGGCTTTCGACGCCGTCTCGCACCTGATGAGCACGCTCCTGAAGGTGACGGGCGGCAAGGCGACCATACGGCCGTACGGCCTCCCGACTTTCATGAACCGCACGAACCTCGCGCGGGACATCCACGAGCTGATGCAGGAGCGCTTCCAGTCGCTCTGCCTGCCCCCCATCCATCAGAACACGCGACTGGCCGAAGCCTTCACCGCCCGCAAGACGATCTTCGAATACGACTCCACCTCAAGCGGCGCGGTGGACTACCTGAGAGCGACGAAGGAGATGGTCAATGACCTCGAAGAAGCGAAAGTACGGCGATCTATCCGCGAGACCGCTACCGACTAACGACCCTTCCCTCCTCGACGACGTGTTCGCCGCCTTCACGGGCGCGCGGCCGGCCCCCCCCGAGTCTGTCCCGGAGGCGGACGCGACGGTTACGGACGCATCCGCGGGGGTCGTTGAAGGCACCAAAGAAGGGTCAGGAACCGTGGCACAACATGCCACCGCGGCACAGCATGCCACCGCGGCACAATATGCCGCGGTGGCACAACATGCCGTCGAGCCGTGGCATCATGCCACCGCGGCACAATATGCCGCGGTGGCACAACGTGCCACGGTTCCAGGTTTCACGCGGATGTCCAACGATCTCCTCGATCGCATCCTGCCGACCCTTGATGCGTACGACCAAGTGGTTCTTATACGCCTCTACAGACTCTCTAGAGGTTTTAACTCTGACGTGTGTCGGGCCAGCCACTCTACGCTCGCAAGTGCTTGTAATATAAGCACAAGGCAGGTCCGGATAAGCCTTTGCAGGTTGGCGACGCGTGGTTTGATTGAGCGCGTGGAGCGAGACTTCGCTAATAGTGACGTGAGCTTGCGTGGGACAATCTATCGGGTCTTGATATCGGACCCGGCCGTGGCACAACGTGCCACCCCGGCACAATATGCCACCGCGGCACAATATGCCGACAATAAAGAAATAAAAGCTTTTAAAGAAAATATTAAAAAGAAAGTTCGCCGGCTGACGCCGGAAGAAATCGAATCCTTCGCCACGGCAGTGGCCGACCTCGTGGCCGGCGGGAAGACGTTCGAGGAGGCCGAGAGCCAGTTTGCCGGCGGGCTACATCCGATGGACTGGGTCACGGTCAAGAGCGTCGCCAGCGCGCAGGCGCAGGTCAGGAAGCGGCGGCCGTCGGCGACCGACGCGGCCCCGGCGGGTGGGGCGACGGAGTCAGGCGGAGAAGGGAAGTAGGGAGATGGCAGACGCGCCCCTGCATGTGGACCTCGGCACGTTGGAGACGCTCATCGGGAGCTTGCAGCTCACCTTCGTCGTCAGCGCGGAGGGCGACGCGCACCTGCAACTCTACGCCACGGACCCGTCCAGGGCCGGAGGGGCCGGCGTGCTGCTGATGCTGGACGCGGCCGGCTACGAGCGGCTCAAGGGGCTCGTCAGGGAAGCGGACTCGACGATTGACCGGATGATAGCCGAGGGACGAATCAAGAGAATGGTCCTGCCTTACTGAACCCTCCTCAAGCCGTCAGGCGACGAGCCAAGCCCGCTACTTCCTGTAGACGTAGTAGACGATGCCCGCGTGGTCGTCCGTGAGGAGGAACGAGTCCCGCCCGAACTTGAACACGTCGGCCGGTCGCCCCTGAACCTTACCCGCCCGTAGGAAGCCGTTCATGAAATCTTCGACGACCACATGCGCCCTGCCGTCGGCGCGCACGCGCGCGACGCTGTAGCCGCGCCCGAGCGACCTCTTGCCGGAGCCGTGCAGGGCGACGAGGAAAGACTCTTCGAGCTCCTCAGCGCCGCCCGCGCCGAAGTGCTCGAGGCCGAGGGGCGAGCTGTGGGCGTCGAAGGCCGCGAAGGCGTTCGGGACGCCGCGGCAGGTTCTCACGCGTCCGCGTCGCCTGAACTTCACGTCGGCGAAAACTCTCATCCCCGATTGATAGCAGTAGGGCCAACCGTAGTCGGCGCCGGCCGTCAGCGCGTAGAGCGTGTCGGCCGGCCTGTGCTCGCCGAGGTGGTCGGCGCCCATGTTCGTGGCGAAGAGGCGGCCGTTAACCCAGCGCATCCCGACCGCGTTGCGCAGGCCCCGCGCGTAGACGCGCCGGTTGCTCCCGTCCGGGTCCATCTCGATGACGCTCGCGCGCACCTCCTCCCGCTCGACGCAGGCGTTACAGCTGCTCCCCACCGAGACGTAAATCTTCCCGTCGCCAGCGACGACGGTGCGCGTCAGGTGCCAGCCGCCGTACTTGTAGTTCAGGCCGTAGTCGGGGAAGGTCGTCAGCACTTCGGGCAGCCCGGCCGGCGCGTCCGCGCCCGCCTCGTACCTGTAGCGAACCAGTCGGTCGGTCAAGGCCAGGTAGAGCCATTCGACGCCGGCCGCGTCCGTGTGGAAGGCGACGCTGTTCGGGTTGCGCAGGCGCTTCAGGTAGGGCGTGGTCTTCGCGAAGCTTTTACGCGAGGGGTCGAAGCCTTCGAGGACGTAGACGGCGCCCTTCTCGTTGTCGGCGAGGCTGTGCATGTCCGTCACGAAGACGCGCCCGTCGGAAGCCCGGGCCATGAAGCGCGGCCGCCTGAACCCTTCGGCCGCGACGGCGACGGCGAAGCTCTCCGGGAGGTTCAGCGTGAAGGACCTTCCGCCGGAGATGGAGACGCGGTTCGCCTTCAGCTTCAGGGAAGCTCCGCCCTGCGCCGCGGCGTGTCCGGAGGGCAGTAGGAGGGCAGCGCAAACGAGCGCCGCCCGGAGGCTTCTCGACATGGTCTCGGGCCTTTCGGAGAAGAGGGTAGAGCGAGCTTGTGCGACGCCGCGGACGGGGGGCGCGGATTCGGCCCCGAGCGTCGAAAAGCCTCCGGGAGGGGCTCCGGCGCGCTCTGAGGCCCCCCGCATTTCGACGCATTGCCACCTTCCTGCCGTTTTTAGCCCCCGAAACGACCCTGAGTAGCCCTTTTTCGAGAAAACGCGTTACAGGGCCTTAAAACGCAAAATCCGGATTCGGGCCTCCGCGGCAGGAGAACGCGGCCGGCCGCCTTCGTCGGCGGCGAATAGTACGGCGGCCGCGCGCCGCGCCGCAAACCGAAACGGGCGCGCTCGCGGGTCGTGCGTTGGTTCGGAGAGTGGTCTCTCACTGGCGGGCGGTCAGAGCCTTCGACTCGCAGGGCGACGCCCTCAAGCCGGGGCGCGGCTTCGTGCTACATTTCCGTCATGAGAAACGTACGCGTCGCGTCCGTGCAGCTCCAGCACGCGGCGGGCGACAAGGCGGCCAACCTCGGAAAGATTCGCGCCTTCTGCGAAGCGGCGGCCGCGAGCCGCGCCGAGATCGTCGCCTTCCCGGAGATGTGCGTCACGGGTTACTGGCACGTCAGGAACCTCCCGCGCGCGGAGGTCGCACGACTCGCCGAGCCCGTCCCCGAAGGGCCTTCGACGCGCCGGCTCCTTGGGCTCTCGAAAGAGCACGGGATGACCGTCGGCGCCGGCCTCATCGAGCTCGGCCGGGACGGCTCGCTCTACAACAGCTACGTCGTCGCGATGCCCGACGGCCGCGTCGAGTGCCACCGCAAGCTCCACGCCTTCGAGGGGCCGCACATGAGGTCGGGCGACCGCTACACGGTCTTCGACACGCCGCACGGCTGCCGCGTCGGCGTCCTCATCTGCTACGACAACAACATCGTCGAGAACGCGCGCGTCTGCGCGCTGTTGGGCGCCGAGGTCCTCCTCTCGCCGCACCAGACGGGCGGCTGCCGCTCGCGCAGCCCGCGCGCCATGGGGGCGATTGACCCGGCCCTCTGGGAGCGGCGCCGCGAAGACCCCGCCGCCATCGAGGCCGAGCTGCGCGGCCCCAAAGGTCGCGGCTGGCTCATGCGCTGGCTGCCCTCGCGCGCGCACGACAACGGCATGTTCCTCGTCTTCAGCAACGGCGTCGGCCCCGACGACGACGAGGTGCGCACGGGCAACGCCATGATCCTCGACCCCTACGGCGAGATTCTCGTCGAGACCTGCAAGGCCGACGACGACATGGTCGTCGCGGACCTCGACGCCTCCGTCCTCCCGACCTCTTCGGGGCGGCGCTGGCTGAAGGCGAGGCGCCCGGAGCTTTACGGCCCGCTCTCGGTCCCGACCGGCGAGGAGAGGGACACGCGCTCCGTGCGCTTCGACGGCTGACCCGTCGGAAAATTTCCGCCACGACTCCCGGCCGCGCGGTGTTTCACCGTCGTAAAGCGTCGGAAAAACTTTTCGGGAGAGATTCTATGTCAAAGGCTAAAAGGGTTCTGGGCTGCTGCGCCCTCCTGTTCTCGCTCGCCCTCGTCGCCGCCCACGCCCGTCCGGCCCGCGCGCAGAACGCGCTGACCGGCGAGTGGAAGGCTTCGGCCAAGCTCGAAGACCACGGCAAGCTCAACCTGTCCTTCGAGCGCCGCACGGAGAAGGGCGGCCGCAGCCAGATGGGCCAGACCTACGACTTCTCGGAGCTGCAGGGGCTGACGCGCGAGCAGGCGCTTCGGGGCGGCCCCGTCAGGTTCACGCTCGCCCGCGAGGCCGGCACCATCGAGTGCGAGGGCAGCTTCCGGGACGGCTCCGGCTCGGGCACCTTCCGCTTCAACGGCAACCAGAGTTTCCTCTCGGCGATGAAGGGCCGCGGCTTCGACTTCGAGCAGGAGCCCGCGTCCCCGGGCGACGGCCGCGAGCCCGAGAACAGGCTCTTCGCGGCGGCGACGCTGAACGTCACGACGGCGCTCGCCGACGACCTGCTCTCGGCCGACTTCGGCAAGCTCGACGTGGGCGACCTCTTCAAGGCGGCCATCTTCAAGGTGGACTCGAAGCTCATGCGCGAGATGAAGGCCAGCGGCTTCCCCGGCCTCCGCATGGAGGAGCTGGTCAAGGCCCGCATCTTCAAGATCGACCCCGACTTCGTCCGCCAGGTCATGCAGATGGGCTTCGACAGGGAGTCCTTCGAGAGCCTCGTCAAGATGCGCATCTTCAAAGTCACCCCCGAGTTCATCGCCGAGGCCCGCGGCGAGGGGCTCACGAACCTCTCCGTCGAGGAGCTGGTCAAGATGCGCATCTT
>DATHBF010000233.1:0-3259 GCA_035296285.1 Pyrinomonadaceae bacterium
CTCGTGGGGGTTCGAGTCCCCCCTTCCGCATCAGCCAGTCTGAACTAGAACCCGGGAGAGTTGGCGTAACCGACAGCTCTCCCGGGTTTCTCGCATTCAAACTCTTCTCCCCGGGTCGCGCCGCGCGGGCGCATCGCGTGCTAAACTCTGCGCGTCTCCGAAGGACGCCGCGCCCCTATGCTCCTGTCCGACGCCGCATCGTTAAGGAAGGTCTTCGCGGCCGCCGCCCTGTGCCTCTGGCTGGCGGGGGTCGGCGCGCGCGCGCAGTCGTCGGACGCTAACTTCCCGGCGCCCGTCTTCTCTAACGAGGTGACGGGGCGCATCGCCCCGCGCGACGTGGGCGACCCGCGCCGCACGCGCCACTTCTACACCTTCCGCGGCGTCGAAGGCGACCTCGTCGTCACGCTCGAAAGCGCCGAGCTGACGGGCGACGTTGACGTGTTCACGGCCTCGACGCAGCGCCCGCTCCTCAAGTTCACGCTCTACGGCGGCCCGACCTCGACCGTCTCGAAGAGCGTCTACCTGCGCGCCGAGCAGTCGCTCGTGCTGCGCGTCGAGGCGCGCGCCGTCGGCGACATTGAGGGCTCTTACCGGATACGCTTCAGCGGCTCGTTCGCGCCCGCGCCCGCGGGACTCGCGCAGGCTCCGGAGGAGCCGACCCTCTCCGCGCCCGAGACTGCGCGCACAGGCACGCGCCGCGTCACGGCGACCGGCGCCCGCATTGATGAGCCGCCCTCCGAGACGGCCGCCGCGACCCCTCAGCCGACGCCCGCCGAGGCCGCCCCCACCCCGACACCGAGGCCGACGACCCGGCGCGGCCGCAACCGACAGCCTTCGCGCCGGCAGCCCGCCGCGCGCCCCCCCGCCGAGACGGCCGGGACGGGCACGGAAGCGCCGCCCACGACTACGCCCGCGGAAGAGACGAAGCCCGAAGCCGAGAACGCCGAGCCGGCGCGGCCCGCCCGAAACACGCCCCGGCGTCGTTCGAGGCCCCCGCGCCGCAACACGCCCGCGGACGAGGGCGCGGCCGCTTCCGGTCCTCCCGCCGAAGGCACCCGGCCCCCGGCCGAGGGGGCGACGCCCGAGTCCGCGCCGCCCGGCCAGCGCCTCGTCATCGTGACGAAGGACGGCGAGATCGTTGTGCGCGAGATGAGCAAGGTCCGCCGCGTGACTGTTGATAACAACCAGCTCGTCGTCGTCATGAAGGACGGCAAGGTCATCCGCCAGCCCCTCTCCAACCTTGAGCGGATGTCCATCGAACCGTAACGCAGCGCCCCATCTTTTCTCTTCCGCTCGGCCCGATTTAGTTTTACTATCTCCCCGCTCCTCAGTTGTCCGACTCGACCCATTTCCAAGATGGCAGGGCGACCCACTAACAACTCCGAGGGACAGGCGTACGCGGCGCCGCCCGTCTACCCCTTCACGGCCATCGTCGGCCAGGAGGAGATGAAGCTGGCGCTGCTCTTGAACGCCGTCGCGCCCTCCGTCGGCGGCGTGCTCATCACGGGCCACCGCGGGACGGGCAAGTCGACGGCCGTCCGCGCCCTCGCCGACCTCCTGCCCCCGCTCACGGCCGTCCGCGGCTGCCCTTACAACTGCGACCCAGCGGGCGACGCGCGCGAGCTGTGCGCGGGGTGCCGAGCGCGACTCGACGAAGACGACAAACTGCCGCGCGCGAGGAGGGCCGTGCCCGTCGTCGAGCTGCCGCTCGGGGCGACCGAAGACCGAGTCTGCGGGACCATTGACCTCGGCCGCGCCGTCCGCGAGGGCGTCAAGGCGTTCGAGCCGGGGCTGCTCGCGCGCGCCAACCGCGGCTTCCTCTACGTGGACGAAGTCAACCTGCTCGAAGACCATCTCGTGGACGTGCTGCTGGACGTGGCGGCCACGGGGCGCAACCGCGTCGAGCGCGAGGGCATCTCGGCCGAGCACCCGGCGCGCTTCGTCCTCGCCGGCTCGTCGAACCCGGAGGAGGGCGAGCTGCGCCCGCAGCTCCTCGACCGCTTCGGCCTGTGCGTCGAAGTCGAGACGCTGCGAGAGGTTGACGCCCGCGTCGAGATTGTCGAGAGGCGCGAGGCGTTCGAGCGCGACCCGGCACGCTTCGCCGAAGCAGCGGGCGAGGCGCAGGACGCGCTGCGCCGAAGGCTCGTGCGCGCGCAGAAGAATCATTCGTCGGTCGAAGTCCCTCGGCCGCTGCTTCGCTCCATCGCCGAGCTCTGTTTACGTTTAGGCGTGGACGGCCACCGCGGGGAGCTGACGATTTCGCGCGCGGCCCGCGCCCTCGCGGCCTTCGAGGGCAGGCGGCGCGCGACGGCCGAAGACGTGCGACGCGTCGCCGCGATGGCCCTGCGCCACCGCCTGCGCCGCGACCCGCTCGAACAGTCGGGCGGCGGCGCCCGCGTCGAGAAAGCTTCCGGCGAAGTCTTCGGCACGTCTCCGCGCGGAGACTTTCAAGACCCGGAGGATGGCGGGGGACGGAGCCGGCCTCCGGACCCGCAGCCTTCAGCCGACTCGCAAAGTGAGAAGGTCGTGCCGCCCGTCAGTCTCATGTTGGGTGAGGACGTGTCGGGAGTCGAAGACAGGCGTGGCGGCTTGGCGCGCGAGGGTTCGGCCGCGCGCAGGCGGGCTGGCGGGCGGCGCTCGTCTTACACGAGGCGAGGCCAATACGCGGGCTCGGACGCTTCCGCGCGCGGGCCGCTCGCGATAGACGCGACGCTGCGAGCCTCTGCGCTGCGGCAGTTCAAAGTAGAAGCCGGCGACCTGCGCTTCAAACGCTTCCGCGGGCGGGTGGGCGCACTTTACATCTTCGCCGTTGACGCCTCGGGGAGCATGGCGGCCGGCCGCATCGGGCAGGCGAAGGGCGCGCTCGCGCACCTCCTCCGCCGCTCTTATTTGAACCGCGACCGCGTCGCGCTCGTCACCTTCCGCGCGTCGGGCGCGGAACTCCTGCTCGCGCCGAGCGGTTCGCCCGCCCGCGCGCACGCCCTCATCGAAGCCCTGCCCGCCGGAGGGGCCACGCCGCTGGCGGCCGGCCTGCTTCTCGTCCTCCGCGTCGCGCGACGCGCGAAGGGCGAGGGCGCGCGCAGCGTCCGACTCGTCCTTTTCACCGACGGCCGCGCGAACGTGCCGCTCGGGGGGCGTGGGCGTGAAGAGCGCGCCGCGCTCGGCCGCCGCATCGACGAGGAGATAGCGGGCCTCGGTTCGGCGTTGAGAGACGAGGGCGTCGCCTCGCTGGTGGTTGACACGCGTGGCGTCTTCACGG
>DATHBF010000234.1:0-3368 GCA_035296285.1 Pyrinomonadaceae bacterium
AACGCCGCGTCAAAGCTTAACTCTCAACAACGCCAGGGCGTGGGGGCCGAGGACGAGGAGGCCGATGAGGACGGCGCCCGCGGCCGTTATCAGCACGGCGCCCGCGGCCACGTCCTTGGCCTTGGCGGCGAGCGGGTGGAATTCGGGCGAGGCCACGTCGGTCAGGAACTCGAAGGCCGTGTTCAGCGCCTCGGCCGTCCAGACCGAGATGGTGGCGAGGATGATCCAGCACCACTCGGCCCGCGTCAGGCCGAAGTGGAGCCCGGCCGCCACCACCGCGGCGGTCACGACGGCGTGAATCCAGGCGTTGTGCTGCGACTCGATCATCACGCGGACGCCCGCGCACGCGTACCTGACGCTCCTGACGCGGCCAGTGAAAGTTAGCTGCGAGTTGTTGTGCATGGACACCTCCCGGCGCGAGGGCGCGAGTATCGCAGAGACCCGCCCGCCGCGGCAACGGCGCGGGCGCGCGTTGATTCGCGCCGCCCTTTACAGCATAATTGGCGCGGACGCGTGTACATACTGACGGTCGGAGGCGCCCTTGTAGGCCGCGCCAGCGCCGTTCCACGATGCGTAAAGGACGCCCCTTCGAGATGCTACCGCTGGTCAAACATCTGGCTGACGGGAGAAGAGTATCTCGGGCCGGGGACTCGGAGAGATGCTACAGCTGCCGCTCAGACACTTTCTGGAGGGCCTGCGCCAGCCGCGAAACATCGTGGACGTGGTGCTGGTCTTCCTGCTCGTCTACGGGCTGCTGAAGCTCATCCGCGGCACGCGCGCCGCCCCGATGGCCGCCGGCCTCGCCGCCATCGCGCTCCTCTACTGGATCGCCTTAAGGTACGACCTCGCCACCCTCAGCTTCATCCTCGGCTTCGCCCCGCTCTACATCGGCTTCGCCGTCATCGTCCTCTTCCAGAACGAGCTGCGGCAGGCGCTCGTCACCTTCGGCAACCGCGTCCGGATGCCCTTCATGCTGCGCCACCGCGGGCAGTTCGGCGAGGGCGCCTACGACGAGATCGTGCTCGCCGCGACCACGCTCGCCTCGACCAAGACGGGCGCGCTCATCGTCATCGAGCGTTCGGCCAACCTCCGCAACGTCATCGAGGGCGGCGTGAGGATGGACGCCGAGCTGTCCTACGATCTAATCGTCACCGTCTTCAACCCGACGACGCCCCTGCACGACGGCGCCGTCGTCGTCCGCGGCCACCGCGTCGCCGCCGCCGCCTGCTTCCTGCCGCTGACGCTGAACCCTCTGCTCTCGAAAGACCTCGGCACGCGCCACCGCGCCGCCATCGGCATCACCGAGGACACGGACGCCGTCGCCGTCGTCGTCAGCGAGGAGACGGGCCTCATCTCCTTCGTCCAGGGCGGGCGCATCCGGCGCGGCCTCGACGGCACGCGCCTGCGCACATACATCCTCGAAGCCCTCGAACCCTCCTCGACCCGCGACGAGGCCGCCGACGCCCCGGAGGCCGAGGCCGAGACGCCGGCCAAGTCCGAGGTCCGGGGCCAGAGGCTTGAGATCAGCGAGTAAACGGCCGATGGTATTCCAGTTCACAAAGCGCAGGGGCGGCGACGCGCGGCAGTTGGCCGGCCGCTGGCTGCACGACCTCGTCTTCGAGGACTGGGGCCTGCTGCTTCTGTCGGCCGCCATCACGCTCGGCCTCTGGTACGCCGTCACCGCGCAGCGCACGCCCTCGACCGTCCGCCTGCGCGGCGTGCAGCTCGACTTCCGTCTGGCCGACAACGTCGAGGTCGGCAACGACCCCGTCGAGGAGGTGGACGTGAGGCTCGAAGGCAGTCAGGCGAGGCTCGACGAGATCAACGCCCGCAACCTGGTCGCGCGCGTTGACGCCTCGCAGCTCAAGGCCGGCGACCGCGTCGTCCGCCTCACCGACAGGAACGTCTCGATGGAGCTGCCCGAGGGCGTCCGCATCGTGGACCTCTCGCCGCGCAGCATCGCGCTCCGGCTGGAGTCGGTCGTCGAGGCGGACGTGCCGGTCGAGGCCCGCTTCGAGGGCGAGCCGCCCGCAGGCTTCGAGCGCGGCAACGTGCAGGTCCAGCCGCAGACGGTGCGCGTGCGCGGCCCCGAGAGCCACGTCCGAGCGGTGCAGAAAATCTACACCGAGACCATCTCGCTCGAAGGCCAGCGCGAGAGCCTGACGCTGCCGCAGGCGGCCGTGGACACCCCCGACCAGAAGGTCGTGCCGCTCGAAGCGGCGGTCGCCGTCCGCGTCGAGATAGCCGAGCAGTCAACCGAGCGCCGCCTGACGAACGTCGGCGTCCGCTCGGCCGCCGGCGGCCAGGCCGCGCCGCAGACGGCCGCCGTCACGCTGCGCGGCCCGCGTTCCGTCGTCGAATCCCTGAGGCCCGACGACCTGAAGATCGTCGTCGAGGTCGGCGAGGACGGGCAGACCACTCCCCGCCTTTCCCTCCCGACCTCGGCCGCCGGCCGCGTCGAGCTGGTCTCCACCAGTCCGTCCAACTTCACCATCAACCGATGAACCATTGATGAAAAGACTCTTCGGCACCGACGGCATGCGCGGCGAGGCGGGCCGCTTCCCCCTGGACGCCGCGGCCGTCCGCGAGGCGGGGCGCTCGCTGGCCCGCCACCTTTTTGAGAGACTCGGCCGCGCGCCGCGCGTCTTGACGGGCCGCGACACGCGCGAGAGCGGCGGCTGGATAGAAGGCGCGTTCCTCGAAGGCGCGCGCGCGGCCGGCGCCTCCGCCGAGTCGGCCGGCGTCATCACGACGCCGGGCGTCGCCTACCTCGCGCGCACCCTGCCGGCCGACGCCGGGGTCGTCGTCAGCGCCTCGCACAATCCCTACCACGACAACGGCATCAAGATTTTCTCCCCCACCGGCCGCAAGCTCGACGACGAGACCGAGCGCCTGATAGAAGCCGACATCCACGCCGCCCGCTCGGAAGATGACGGCGCGCATGCTTCACAGCCTCCCCCTCAAGAAGAAGCGGGCGGGGCGGCCGCGCTCAGGGCGCGTTACCTCGACTACCTCGCGGGCGAAGTCGGCGCGGGGCTGAATCTCGCGGGGCTGTGCGTCGTGCTCGACTGCGCCAACGGCGCCGCCTCGGAACTCGCGCCCGCGCTCGTCTCGCGCCTCGGCGCCGACGTGATAGCCATCAACGACGCGCCCGACGGACGCAACATCAACCGCGACTGCGGCTCGCTCCACATCGAAGGCTTGACCGGCCGCGTGCTCGAAGAGGGCGCCCACCTCGGCGTCGCCTTCGACGGAGACGCCGACCGCTCGCTCTACGTGGACGCCCGCGGCCTGTTCGTTGACGGCGACGCCACCCTCTGGGTGCTGGCGAAGTGGATGCAGGAACGCGGCGAGCTTGAGGGCGACCG
>DATHBF010000235.1:0-6744 GCA_035296285.1 Pyrinomonadaceae bacterium
CGGGCTCCTACTTTCGTACCGGGGCCGCGCCCTCAGACGGGTATTTTCGCCTCCACGTACTTGTTGCCCTCGCGCACGAAGTTCGACCCGGGGTCGGGCACGTCGGCCTTGTCGCTGCGGACCACCTTCTTCGACTTCTCGCGCAGCGCCTTGAGCAGGTCCTTCTGCGGGATGGTGTTCGTCCAACTGTGTGAGGGGCCGGTGCAGGCCATGGCCCAGAAGTCTTTCTTCAGGATTTCGTTGACGAAGGACTTGGGCGTGGCGTTGTGACTGCCGTGGTGGCCGACCTTGTAGAAGGTCGTTCGGTCGAGCAGGCCGCGCCACTCCTCGTCCTGCATGGCCGAGCTCCAGGTGCCCCACTGCGCGTCGCCGGGGAAGAGCATGTAAGCCTTGCCGACTTGCAGCATCAGCATGAGGCTCGTGCCGTTGACGGCCTTCTCCAGCGCGACGGCCGCGGCCACCCCGTCATCCTCTCCGAACTTCTCGATCTTGGCGGTCTCGGCCTTCGACAGCACCAGGTGCTTGGCGGCCGAGCCGAAGCGCGAGGGCGTCACCGCCCACCCGCTGTGGAAGGGCAGCTCCGAGGCGCCGCCGTTGCCCGAGAGCAGGTCCGAGAGGTGCTTGAAGGTCTCCTCGTCGGGCGGGTCCATGTCCCGTATCACCTGGGGGTCGCGCGAAGGGCCCATGACGTGCACGGTGACGCCGGGCAGGAACGGCCGCTTGAAGGTGTTTGCCGAGCGCGTCTTAAACGGGAGGAAGACGCGCTTCGGGTCGCCGGCAAACCCTTCGTGCAGGGTGAGCATGGCCTTCTCGTTCGTCATCGAGTTGACGGCCATCGCCTCGACCTTCGCGCCGAGGCCGAAGCGGAGCGCGGCCTGCTGGAGCTGCAAGGCCCTGCGGCTCTGCTTCTCCAGAATCCGGCGCCCCTCCGGGTCCTTCGGGTTCTCGGTCCAGGGCATCCAGACCTCCTTGACCTCGACCTCGTCCCAGACCTCGCTCTCGAACCCGGAGACGTGGTCCTGGTGGCGGTGCGTGCCGACGACGACATCGATGCGCGCGACGCCGTCCGGGTCGCGCACGTCCTCGACGATCTGCGCCGCGACCTCGTCGATGGGGCGCGGGCCGCGCCCCTGGAAGTGGACGCCGCAGTCGAAGAGTATCTTCTTGACCCCGTCGGGCGACGGGATGAAGAGGAGGAAGCAGTCGCCGAAGCCGACGTTGTACATGCGGACGCGGACGTATTTTTTGGCCTGTGGGCTCATCTCCTGCTCCCCCTGTGCATGGCTGAGAAGTTCATGGTCCTGGCGACGCGCTTCTTCATGTACTTGTCGTCGGCCCAGGGGATTTGCGGGTCCACCCGGTCGCAGTGGTCCACGAAGCCGAGCTGGCGCTCGACGCGTTGCTCGGCCTCGCGCCGCTTCTCGGAGCTGAGGTGCTTCGACCGCAGCGGCTTCGAGATGATGTAGCGGACGACGCCGTCGGCCGAGGCGACGACGGTCGTGCCGCCGCGCATCGGGACGCCGCCCAACTGGTCGTCCATCGTCTTGTCGCGCTGCGCGAACTGCGCCACCATCTCGACGAGCAGCTCGCCGCGCGGCGAGACGCGGAAGGCCGGGTGGAAGCCGCGGACGCTGATGCCGGCGCCGGGGTCGAGCCCGAGCGCGAGGGCGTTCTTGCGGGCCCAGGCGTGGAGTTGCAGGCGGAGCTTGCCGGCCATGTCCACGCCGTACTCGTCGTGGGCCGGGTTACTCGGGTCGAACTCGGCCTGCGTCGGCCGGGCGCCGCCGTTGGACTGCTTCTGGTGGAGGTATTCGGAGGCCGTCGAGCGGCTGAGCGACTGCGCGCCGATGACGAGGTGGCCGAGCACGCTGGCCGGGAAGTTATCCAGCCTCTTCTCCGGGCTCTCCCAGATGAGCGACTCCTCGGCCAGCGAGGCGACGTTGTCGGGGTAGATGCCGCGGACGCGGAAGGACTCGATCATCGCCTCGCGCTCGCCCGTCTCGTCCGAGGGCGAGAGCTCGAAGTCGGCCGTCACCATCGCGCGCAGGAAGTCGCCGAACGTGATGTCCACGGGCGGCAGGTACTCGAAGGCGCGGATGCACATCGTCAGGATCGATTGGGCCGTGGACGACGCCTCGGAAGCGATGCGGTTGACGAGGTCGGGGTGGAGGTCGCCCTGCGGGAGCTGCCCGGTCCCGCCGGTGGCGATGCGGATGAGGTCCTTGATGCGCCGCTGGTAGGTGACGAAGAAGGCCTCGAAGACGGCGGCCACCAGGATGGCGCCGCGGTCGTGCGGCTCGAAGACCGTCTCGTAGAGCTTCGGGTCCGGCTTGTCTATGGCCGAGCGCAGCGCCTGGCCTGACCCGGTCGCGTAGCCGAACTCGCGGGCCAGCTCGACGAGCGGCGTCGGCGAGCGCAGGTCGCTGCGGGTCTCCTGTATCAGGTCGTGCAGGATGGCCTCGAAGGAGAAGTGCTGGAAGATGGCGACGATGTCGGAAAAGCCCTCGTGGAAGGCGGCCACGTCGCGGTTGCTCGGCTCGATGAAGAACTTCCTCAGCCGGTCCACGAGCGCGTGCGTCATCTCGTGGGCGATGATGTCGTGCGAGAGGCAGGTGAAGACGGTCTGGCCCGGCAGGTTCGGCCCGGGGTTGACCCTGTCGGCCCGAAAGTAGCCGAACAGGAGGGCCATCATGCTCGGGTCGTAGAAGGCGTTGGCGCCCTGGAAGGCGTGCGGCAGGATTCTGAGCTTCTGGCCGTAGCGGAACTTGATCTTGCGGCCCAGGGCCTGCTCGAAATTCTCCAGGACCTTCATCGCCACGGCGTAGACCATCTGCTGGTGGAAGCGCGGGTCCGACTCGTTCGGCTCCAGGCCGCCCCTCATCAGGATGGCCGGGTCGTTGAGGTCCACGGGCGCGTAGTAGCACTTGTTCGCGCCGTCGTAATCCACGACCTCGATTCGCGACCCGCGCGGCCCCGGCTCCAGGTCGGTCTCGTTCGTGACCTCGATGGTGATGCGCTTGCCGGCCGTGCGCCCGAGCATCGGGTCGAAGGCGAAAATCTTCAGCGGCCTGCGTGCAGGCGGCGTGTCAACGTAGAATGATTTTCTCATGGCGGCTTAAACGGGCTTGGGCGCGCGGCGGCTCATTCGTCCGCCGGCTCGTCGGGATACAACAGAGGCTGACGCGGGCCTCGGCAAGGCCCCCCCTTGGAGTGAAGCACGCGCATCATACTGCGCGCGTCCCCCCATTTCAACAACTTTTCTCTCACCCGCCACACACGAAAAGGGCGGCCACGATTCGCGCGAATCGTGGCCGCCCTTCACGACGCCAGAAGCGCCGCCGGTTCACTTACACTTCGAGTAGCCGCAGTCGCGGCAGAAGTCGCAGCCGGAGGCGTGTTCGAGCTGGCCCTTGCACTCGGGGCATTCGCCGATGAGCGAGTAGTTGCGGTTGGGCTCGGCGGCGGCGGGCGTGCCGACGGTGACCTTCGGCTGCTGCTGCTGGTAGGCGAGCGCGCGGGCCGAGTCGGGTTGGCTCTGGAGGCGCCGGCTGGTGAGCATGACGCATTCGGCGACGGCCTGCTCGGGGCTGGTCAGCAGCCGCTCGTTGAACCAGACCGAGTGCGTGCCCGTCACCTTGTTGAGGCTGCGAGCGACCTCGCGGGCGTCGAAGCCGCCGCGCAGCATCTTGGAGGCGAGCAGCCCCACGCCGCCCGAGATGGGGCCGGTGGCGAAGACTTCGAGGATGTCGGCGCCGTCGTGGTTGACGGTGACGTAAAGGTTCTGGCCGTCGAAGGGAATCTGCCAGGTGAAGCCGCTCAGCTCGCGCGGACGCTCGATGCGGACCACGTCGCCCGACTCGGTCAGGCGGGCGGCGGGCCTCGGCGCGGGGGCGGCCACCTCGACGGACGCGCCCGTCGGCGCGGCGCCGGAGTCTTCGACCAGGGCTTCGGCGGCCGCGGCCGCGGCGACGACGGGCGGGTCGCAGGCGACCTCGCCCTTCGGCTCGGCGCCCTTCACGGCCGAGAGCACCTGTGAGTCTCGGCTCCCATCGCGGTAGTAGCTGACGGCCTTGCAGCCGAGCTCGCGGGCGAGGCGGTAGAGGCGGTCCACCGACTCGACCGTGTCGTCGCGCGAGCCGTTGCAGGTCTTCGACACGCCGTTGTCCACGTTGCGCTGCGCGGCGGCGAGCACGTAGACGTGCTGCTCGGCCGTGATGGACATGGCCGAGATGAAGTAGTCGGGCAGCTCCGACTCGTGCTCGCAGACGTATTCGGCGGCGCGGTCAATCGAGTCCTGGTCGGTCTGGTCAACCTCGATTCCGAGGGCCCGCGCGGCGAGCGTGTGGACGTAGGTGCGCTTGCCGAGCGTGTCGTGGCGGACGTATGCCCAGGAGAAGTTCGGCTCGACGCCGGACGAGGTCTCGGCGACCAGCGAGATGGTGCCGGTCGGCGCGATGGTCGTCGTCTCGTAGTTGCGCGGCGTCAGAGGCACGTCCTCGGGGATGCCGATCTCTTCGCGCAGGAAGCGGTCGTAAGCTTCCTGGTTCGGCTTGTACTCGGGGAAGACGCCCTTCTCCGAGCCGATGCGGCACGACTCGCTCCAGGCCTCGCGCCTGACGAACGACATCAACTCGTCCATCAAATCAATCGACTCGCGCGAGCCGTAGGGCACCTTCAGGCTGATGCACAAATCGGCGAACCCCATGATGCCGAGGCCGACGGGCCGCGTGCGCTTCACCACGTCGTCGATCTCGGGCAGCGGCCACGCGCAGGTGTCGATGACGTTGTCGAGGAAGCGGACGCACCAACGCGAGGTCTCGGCCAGACGCGCCCAGTCAACCTTGGTCGAGGGGTCGTAGAACTTGGCGAGGTCGATGGAGCCGAGGTTGCACGAGTTGTTGAAGTGGAGCGCCTGCTCGGCGCAGGGGTTCGTCGCGTAGATCGGCCCCATCGAGGCCATCATGTGGTTGTGGCGGTTGACCTCGTCGATGAAGATGACGCCGGGCTCGGCGTAGCGGTGGGCCGAGGCGACGATGCGGTCCCAGATGTCGGGCGCGTAGATCATGCCGGGGCGCGGCGGCTCCTCGCGCGTGCAGGAGTCGAGCAGGCCCGCCTCCTTCGCTTCGAGGAAGGCGGCGCGGTCGCGGAACGAGACGGTCGAGCCGTCGGCGCGGCGGTAGACGGCGTACTCGCCATCCAGCACGGGGTCGAAGACGGGCTCGTCCCACACGTGCCCGTCGAAGGAGAGCTGATACCACTCCTTATTGTCCACCGCCTGGAAGAACTTGTCCGTGACCGTGACGGAGATGTTGAAGTTGGTCAGGCTGTGCTGGTCGTTCTTGGCGTGGATGAAGCGGAGCACGTCCGGGTGGTCAACCCGCATGATGCCCATGTTGGCGCCGCGGCGGACGCCGCCCTGCTTCACCGTGTCGGTCGTCGTGTTGAAGATGTTCATGAACGAGACCGGCCCGGAGGCGACGCCGTGCGTCGAGCGCACCATCGCCCCCTGCGGGCGCACCTTCTCGAAGGTGAAGCCGGTGCCGCCGCCCGTCTGGTGGATGATGGCGGCGTCGGTGGCGGTCTTCATGATGCCGGCGATGGAGTCGGGCACGTCAAGGACGAAGCAGGCGGCGAGCTGCCCCGAGGGCTTGCCGGCGTTGACGAGGCACGGCGTGTTCGGCACGAACTCGCGGCGGAGCATGATGCCCGACATGACCCTGTAGAACTCGTCGCGCCGCGCCTCGTCCGACTCCGCCAGCGCGACGTGGCCGACGACGCGGCGCACGATGTCGGGCCACTCCTCGATTGAGTTGCCGGCCGAGTCCTTCAGGCTGTAGCGCTTGGCGATGACGCGCCGGGCGTTGAGGCCCAGCGTTTCGGCGGCAGGCGCGGCCGCCGCCCCGGTGATGTTCAGACTGACGGGAGTTCCCTGGGAGGCATTCGGCTCGATTGCGGTGCTCATCTCTTCGTTCTTGCCTTTCCCGCGCTCGTGGGGGGCGCGAGGCGACGTTCTTAAAAGCAGTCGAAAAAATTGCGGCGCCGTGACTAGCGCGCCGTCTCTCTTGTGGCTCGGGTACTTCGCGGTTGGTCTGGCCGGGAGGCGAAAAAGTCCCGGTGCGCGGGGCCTGCGGGAGCCTCCCCGGCACTCAAGACCGGCTCGTTCCAAACGGCGCGAAGGATACACCCGGCCGATTTGCTTGTCAAGAGTATAGCACAATATATTGTGCTAGTCCTTCTGTAGTGCTCCAATAGAGCGGGCAGGCTGAGGTTTTACGTTAAGGCGGCCGGGCTTTAGTTCGGCCGCCCGATGAACCCCTCCCGGCCCGCCGTTCAGGCAGTACGGGGGGGCCGCTTTTCATCTAAGCTCTTCGGCGTTTCGGCCGACTTCAAAGTGAGGGGAACGAACCATGGAAGGGTTGAATAACAACGGCGCGGACCGGCTCGTGAGGGCGACGGCCGCCGAAGGGCAGGTCCGCTGCATGGCGGCGGTGACGACGCGGACGGTCTCGGAGGCCGCGCGGCGGCACGAGGTCTCGAACACGGTGGCGGCCGCGCTCGGGCGGACGATGACGGGGGCGCTGCTGCTCGGCGCGGGCCAGAAGGACTTCGACCGGCTGACGGTGCAGCTCGACTGCGACGGCCCCGTCGGCGGCATCACGGCCGAGGTCAACGCGCATGGGCGCGTGCGCGGCTACGTCCGCAACCCGCAGGCCGACGCCCCGCTCAACCGCGACGGCAAGTTCG
>DATHBF010000236.1:0-2453 GCA_035296285.1 Pyrinomonadaceae bacterium
GCGCGCGAGAACCCGGCGTCAACGGCCGACGGCACGGTCTTGCCCGACTGCAACTCCTCGCGGATGCGCTCGAAGATGAGGACGTTGGAGTCCACGGCCATGCCGATGGAGAGGATGATGCCGGCGATGCCGGGCAGCGTCAGCGTCGCGTCGAAGATGATGAGCGCCGCCACCGTCAGGATCATGTTCAGCAGCAGCGCCACGACGGCGTTGACGCCCGAGCCGCGGTAGTAGAAGACCATGAAGAGTATCACCAGCGCCAGCCCGACGGCCGAGGCCGTGACGCCGGCCCGGATCGAGTCCTGCCCGAGGCTCGGGCCGACGGTGCGCTCTTCGAGGTAGACGAGCTTGGCCGGCAGGGCGCCCGAGCGCAGCGTGAGCGCCAGGTCGTTGGCCGACTCCTTCGTGAAGTTGCCGTCTATCTGGCCGGAGTCGGTGATCTGCGACTTGATGAAGGGCGCCGACTTGACGCGGTCGTTGAGGACGACGGCCATGTACTGGCCGACGTTGGTGGCCGTCCACGTCCCGAACTTCTGCGCGCCCGAGGGCTTCAAGGTAAAACTGATCTGGTAGGAGTTGTCGCCGCCGCCGGCCGGGTTGCCCGAGACGGCGTCGGCGCCCCGCAGCTCGGTGCCGTCGATGACGGCCGGCGACTCGACGACGACCCAGGCGGTCGGCTCGCCCGGCGCGGGCTTCGGCTGCCCGGCGGCGGCCGTCGGCTCGTCGCGCTCGTCGTAGGGCAGCACGCGGCGGTTGGCCGGGACCGCGCCGCCGAGCGAGGCGCGCGCGGCCTCCTCAGTCGGGTAGGTCTGGATGGGCGAGGGGTTCGGCGCGCTGACGACCTTCATCAGCTCCAGGCGCGACTCGCCGACGATGAGCTGCTTGACGCGCTCGGGGTCGCTGATGCCGGGCATCTGGAGGAGAATCTGGTGCGAGCTGTCGGAGCCGTGCCTCTGGAGCGTCGGCTCGGCGACGCCGACGGAGTTGATGCGCGTGTCGATGATGCGCAGGGCGTCGTCCACGGCGCGGCGCGAGAGGGCGTCCCTTGCGGTGCCGGTCATCTCCCAGGTGATGGTGGTGCCGCTGGTCGAGGGCGTCCAAAGGCTGGGGTCGAAGTCGTTGACCTTGCCCGGCAGGTTGTCGCGGATGTCTGCGACCTTGGCGGGGTCGCTGGCGACGACGACGACGCGGTAGTCTTCCTCCGTGACCTCGGGGCGCACCTCCTTAACGTCGTAGCCGCTGTCGCGGGCGGCGGTCTGCATGCCGGTGGCGGCCGACTCGGTCAGGCGGCGCAGGTAGTCCTTGACCTGGACCTGCATGACGAGGTGCGAGCCGCCGCGCAGGTCGAGCCCGAGGTGGATGTTTTCGCGCAGCGTGTTGTTGATGCCGGCGAGCGTGAAGTCGGACGGCTTGGGCCAGCGGCGCGGGCCGAAGACGATCCAGAGCGCCACGAGCGTCACGATGGCGATGATGATGACGCGCTGTAGAAGGTTCTTTTTCATGACTGAAAAGCTGTCGGCAGTCAGTTATCAGTTTTTGCCTTCACCGAAACTGACGACTGACGACGGATGAATCCTTAAGCCCCCTTCTCCTCGTCCGAGTGCATCCCGGCGACGGCCGAGCGCGCGATTTCGAGGATGGACTTGTCGGCGCTGCGGACGAGCAGGGAGCGGTCGCGGACGACCGTGACGGTGCCGATGATGCCGCCCGTGGTGACGACGCGGTCGCCCGCCTTGAGGTTGGAGATCATCGTTTGCAGCTCTTTCTGCCGGCGGCGCTGGGGGACGATGATCAGGAAATAGAAGACGCCGAAGATGAGCAGGAAGGGCATGAGGCCGCCGATGAGGCCCGTCGCCCCGCCCTGCAAGAGTAAGAGTGCCAGTGTGGTCATCAGAGGTTTTTCTTTAGCTCCGGCCCGGCGCGCGGGGGCGCGGCCCGTCGGTTTTCGCCGCGCCCTACGGCCTTCAAAGCGGTTTGTTCGGGAGACGGGCGTGGCGCTGTCGGGGTCCGAGGCTCACTCGACGCCGGAGCCTACCCTTACAAGGAACTCCCGCCGAAATCGTGTGAAATCGCCAGACCGGATAGCTTGCCTCACGAGCCTCATGGTGTCAAGGAAGAACGCAAGATTGTGGTGCGAGAGCAGCACGGCGCCGAGCATCTCGCCCGCCGCGTAGAGGTGGCGCACGTAGGCGCGGCTGTGGCGGCGGCAGACGGCGCAGCCGCAAGCCTCGTCGAGCGGCCTCGTGTCGGTCGCCCAGCGGGCGTTTTTGATGTTCAGGCGTCCACGCGAGGTGAACGCCTGCCCGTTGCGGCCGTTGCGGGTCGGGAGCACGCAGTCGAACATGTCAACGCCGCGCGCGACGCACTCGACCAGGTCTTCGGGCGTGCCGACGCCCATCAGGTAGCGCGGCCTGCCGGCGGGCATCTCGGGCGCGATAGCTTCCACGACACCG
>DATHBF010000237.1:0-3264 GCA_035296285.1 Pyrinomonadaceae bacterium
CCCCTCGGTCATGCTCGCCGCCGGCCTGCTCGCGAAGAAGGCTGTCGAGAAGGGCTTGACCGTGCGGCCGGCGGTCAAGTGCTCGCTCGCGCCCGGCTCGCGCGTCGTGACGGAGTATCTTGAGAAGGCCGGCTTGCAGACCTATCTGGACCAGCTCGGCTTCAACACCGTCGGCTACGGCTGCACGACCTGCATCGGCAACTCCGGCCCGCTCGACCCGCGCATCGAGGCGGTCGTCAACGACAACGACCTCGTCGCGGCCAGCGTCCTCTCCGGCAACCGCAACTTCGAGGCCCGCGTCCACCAATCAATCCGCGCCAACTTCCTGATGTCGCCGCCGCTCGTCGTCGCCTTCGCGCTCGCGGGCCGGGTCAACATCAACATGGCCCAGGAGCCCCTCGGGCGCGGCCGTGAAGGCGAGGACGTTTACCTGCGCGACATCTGGCCTTCGATTGAGGAGGTCGGCGGCGTGCTCGGGATGGCGACCGACCCCGAGACCTACCGCCGCCTCTACGGCAGCTTCGCCGACGCCAACCCGCTCTGGGACGAGATTCCGAGCGTCACCGGCCTCGTCTACGACTGGGACACGCAGTCGACCTACATCCAGGAGCCGCCCTACTTCGAGCGCTTCAGCATGGAGCCGGGCACCTTCTGCGACATCCGCGGCGCGCGCCCCCTCGCCGTCTTCGGCGACTCCGTGACGACCGACCACATCTCGCCCGCGGGCGCCATCAAGCCCAACTCGCCCGCGGGGCGCTACCTGCGCCTGCGCGGCGTCGAGGTGCAGGACTTCAACTCCTACGGCTCGCGCCGCGGCAACCATCTGGTGATGCTGCGCGGCACCTTCGCCAACGTCCGCATCAAGAACATGATGGCTCCCGGCACAGAGGGCGGCGTCACCGTGCTCGAACCCGTCGGCGAGCAGATGAGCATCTACGACGCCTCGATCAACTATCAGGCGGCGGGCGTGCCTCTCGTCATCTTCGCCGGGCAGGAGTACGGGACCGGCTCCTCGCGCGACTGGGCGGCGAAGGGGACGCGGCTGCTGGGCGTGCGCGCCGTCGTCGCGGAGAGCTTCGAGCGCATCCACCGCTCGAACCTCGTCGGCATGGGCGTGCTCCCGCTCCAGTTCAAGGAGGGCACGAACGCGCAATCCCTCAAACTCGACGGCGACGAGGTCGTGGACATCCTCGGCCTTCAGGACGGCGAGGTGCGCCCCCGCCAGGATTTGACGCTCGTCATCCGCCGCGAGAAGGGCGAGACCGAGGAGGTGCCCGTCACGCTCCGCATAGACACCCCCATCGAGATCGAATACTACCGCCACGGCGGCATCCTCCCCTTCGTCCTGCGCCAGCTCATCGCGCAGGCGGGGGGGACGCAGTAGACGGCGGGCGGTAGGCAGCAGGCAGTAACTTCCGCCCCGAGGCCGTTAACGTCTGCGGGCCGGCGATTCGTTGGAGAAGGTTTTTAACTGGCTGCCGCCTGACGACTGCCGCCTGCTCTTTTGATGACTAGACTCCTCTTCACGGCTGCGGGCCTCGCGCTCCTGCTGCTGGTCGTGTTCGACGTTTACGCGACCGTGCTGCACGCGAGCGCGCGTTACGGCCCCATCGGCGAGCGGCTTAACCGCGCCGTCTGGCGCGACGCCAAGTGGGTCGCCTTCAAGCTCGGGCGCTCGCGCCGCCACAAGTTCCTGAGCGTCGTCGGCCCGCTCATGCTGCCGCTGCTCATCGCGGCCTACATCGTCTCGCTCATCTTCGCCTTCGCGCTCATCTACTACCCGCGCTTCCCCGCGCACTTCGTCTACAGTCACGACCCCTCGGGCTCGAACCTGCTCGACGCGCTCTACTACAGCGGCATCACGCTGACGACGGTCGGCTACGGCGACATCGTCCCGCGCACCACCATCACGCGCACGCTCTCCATCATCGAGGCGACCACGGGCGTCGCCCTCATCTCGCTCTCCATCACCTACCTCATCACCGTCTACTCGGCGCTGGAGCGCAAGCGCGCCGTCGCCCTCTCGCTCTACCACCAGGCGGGCCGGGGGGCCGACGCCGCCGGCCTCATCGCGCACCACTCCTACGAGGGGCGCTTCTACGGCCTGCGCGACACGCTGCGGCAGGTGACGCGCGACATCCAGCAGCTCCTCGAAGCCCACGTCGAGCACCCCGTCATCCACTACTTCCACCCCAGCGAGGTCTACAAGAGCCTCCCGCGCATCCTCTTCCTGCTGCTGGAGACGTGCGCCGTCATCCGCACCTCGCTCGACGCCGACGAGTACGCAGAGCTTCGCAACTACCCCGAGGTGCGCACGCTCGAAGCCGGCGCCCGCCACGTCCTCGTCGAGCTGGTCGCCTCGCTCGACCTTGAGCGGCGCGAGCGCCCGCGCAAGCTGACGCCCGGCGAGAGGGAGGAGAACGAGACGCGCTGGCACGCGCGCTACGACCAGAACGTCGAGCGCCTGCGCCGGGCCGGCATCGCCACGCGCCGCGACGAGGAGGCCGCCCGCCGCGAGTACCGCGAGCAGCGGATGGAGTGGGAGTCGGCGCTGCAAAGGCTCTCGCTGCACCTCGGCTACGACTGGGAGGAGGTGACGGGCGACAGCGACCTCGAATACGCCTCCGACGAGGCCAAGCAGGAGCCCGCCCCGACGCGCTGACCGGGCGTTTTGACTTCAAAGCGCGCGGGTGTAAAGTATGCGCGCGGTGTACCCATGCCACAGCACTTAACCCATCCTCAGATTACTTTTCTACCCGAGAGAGAGAAGGAGAATTGATCATGTCAACAGCCAAGTCGGCGTCCGAGACGCCCCGCAAGTATCAACTCTTGATAGACGGCCAGTGGGTTGACGCCGAGTCCGGCAAGACCTTCACGTCGCCCAACCCCTCGACCGGCGCCCCGCTCGCCGAGGTCGCCGAGGCCGACAAGGCCGACGTGGACAAGGCCGTCGCCGCCGCCCGCCGCGCCTTCGAGGGCAAGTGGTCGAAGATGTCCGCGCGCGACCGCGGGCGCCTCATCTACAAGCTCTCGCAGCTCATCGAGTCGCGCGCCGCCGAGCTCGCCCACCTTGAGACCTCTGACAACGGCAAGCCCATCCGCGAGTCTCTGTACGTCGACATCCCGCAGGTCGTCGAGAACTTCGAGTACTTCGCCGGCTGGGCGACGAAGATCGAGGGCGAGACCATCCCCGTCCCCGGCCCGATGTTCAACTACACGCTGCGCGAGCCCATCGGCGTCTGCGGCCAGATCATCCCCTGGAAC
>DATHBF010000238.1:0-28737 GCA_035296285.1 Pyrinomonadaceae bacterium
ACGTTCGACTAACTACGAAGGTGCGGTCTCATGCGCAGCGGATCAAGAGACTTCGTAGCCATGGCGCGGGATTGTGCCGTGACAGGCGAAGTGTGGTCGAAAGAATGCTTGACACCTGTGCCTGCTTCATAGATGTTGCAGCAACCGTCCTAAGATATAATCCGCCCTCCGGCTAGGCCATCATACCCTGGGAATCATCTCCTTGAAGCAACCTAAAAACCCGTTCAAGTGGCGGCACTTCGAGCCGACCATTATTCTTCTCTGCGTCCGCTGGTATTGCAGGTACTCTCTCTCCTACCGTGACCTTGAAGAGATGATGCGTGAGCGGGGACTCTCGCTCCATCATACTACTGTGTGGAGATGGGTCCAGAGGTATGCGCCCGAGATCAACCGGAGGATGCGCCCGTACCTGAAGCTGAGCGGTACCTCTTATCGGATAGATGAGACCTACGTGAAGGTCGGTGCCGAATGGAAATACTTGTACCGAGCTATTGACTCCTCCGGCAGTACTATTGAGTTTATGCTTAGTGCCAGGCGTGACATTTCCGCAGCAAAACGCTTCTTCAAGAAGCTGATGAGAGCTGACCATCGGAGGTTACCATTCACCATCGGCACAGATAAGCATGCCTCTTACCCGGAAGCGTTCTCTGTCTCGGTGATGGAGAAAGTCTTACCCCCGGACTGCAAGCTGCGGCGGGTTAAATACCTGAACAACGTGATTGAGCAAGATCACAGATTTATCAGGAGGAGGCGGCGAGCGATGCAATGCTTCCGATCATTTCATACTGCCGAGCGGACGCTGGAAGGGATTGAGTCTATGCACATGATGAGGAAGGGGCAGGTGAAGAGGCTGGACGGTAGGGACGCGATAGGGCAGGCGAAGTTCGTCGAGAGCTTGTTCGGTGTGGCGGCATAGCCTTGGGTCAACTCACCGCCTTCTTCATCTCAAGTCAATTTTGGCAACGCAACCCGCGACTCGCGCGAGCGCGGGCCCTGGCGGGAGTGGACCGACGCGGCTCAGGGGCCGCGGCCGGCCGCTTCATCCCATTCAATTATGTAAAAGTGGATGGTCCAACGGCCAGGTTAAGCGGCGCTGAGCGGGCAGTTTATGCTGTGAAGGGCGAAAAGGTGGCGCCGCTCAGCGCCCGCTTGAGCGCGTTGTGATGCGGCCCCCGGGTACGGCGCGGCCGCCCTCCGGGCGCCGCTCGGGCGACTCGCGCCGGCGGTGCGACCGGCGGTTGAGGCGCAGCCACAGCAGCGGCAGCGGCAGGCCGAGCAGGACGATGGACCAGTAGGGCAACATGATCATCCGCGCCCGCACGCTGACGGGCCCGCCTACCCGGTCGCGGTCGTCGGCCGCCTGCTGCGCGTCGGCGTCCCACGCGAACCCCAGCCGACGCGCCCACGGGCGGGAGTCCGGCGTGCGACCGAATGCCACGACCCGCGGACGCGCCGGGCCCGGCAGGTCGACGGTCAGCGACGGCGGGGAGGCGTACACCGCGCGCAGGTTGCCGCCGTAGTCGGCGGCCTGAGCGACCAGCGACAGTCTCCCGGACTGGCTCCGCGTCCACAACGCGTCCCAGTACCCGTAGCGCGGGACGTTCGACCCGTTGACGGGCGTCATGGAGACGACCGTACGCCGGTCGAGGTCAACCCGCGTCAGGTCCGCCGAGTGTGCTATTCCGAGCAGATGCCAGTCGAGCGGCCGCGCGTAGCTCATCGCCCATCCGGCAGCGGCCGTGAGCGACAGCAGCAGCGAGACCGCGGCGACGAGGTTGAACAGCCACCGCTTCATGAGTTGGGGCCCCCGCGCCGCATAACGCTCCAGATAACCGGCGAGCATGAGCCCTGACCTTTAGCAGGTGTGCCGGGAACGAGTCCGGTTCATCTGGTTGTTATGCGCGTCTTGCCACCGATATCGTCTGAAGTCTTGCTCCGCCCTTCCGAGGCTTCGGCAAGTTCTAAATGCACCGTTGTATTTTCAGTCACACTGCCAACCGAGCCGACCCGCCAACCCCCTGCTTCCGGCAACCCCTGCTTGGATGATTCACTCGCCCCGCCGACAGCAGGCACGCCACTTCGCTTTCGCTCACTACGCTCTTGCAACAGACCCAGGGGCGTATACAACAGCAGCATCAGGAGCCTGACGGGGAGGAAGAAAAACATCACCGGGAGCAAGGCGAGGTCGAGAAAGAAAGTGAGCACCCCTTTACCCATGAGCCGCCATGAGCTGCCGACCTGACCCTCACGACCCGTCGTAGTAGCACTCTCGAAGAGGTGGTCGGCGTAGCGCGCGACGGAGCGGTCGAGGTGCTTATTGACCCTGGTGAATAAGCTGTCTTCCCCGGTCGTCAGGGCGATAGTGACCACGTCAAGGTTGGTGCCGCAGGCGGGGCAGAACTTATACCTGTGAGAATCATCTCTCCCGCATTTCGGACAGAACATGCGTTGGCTCCTTTGCAGAATCAATCTACATGGGCAAGTACGATGCTGATACAGTTTGGTTCAAAGAGAATCGACCACGCAGCGCATAACGCCCGGCATCACCCGCCGCCCCACGTCTATCGTGGAGCATGAGAGTCGGCGTGTCGGCGGTCGGGGGCATGCCCTTGTTAGACGCGGCATTGATAAGGTCCCTCCATGCTGCGCCGTTCATAACAGTGACGCCCCACACCTCGGGCAATGCTCTTTGTCCACGTATGGCAGGTTGGTCTGTACCTCCCTCCCGCACCGCGAACAAAATTTCGTCCACCTGATCATCGCGAACACGACGAAGGCGAGCACCGGCGCGAGGAAGACGAAGAGGACCGGAGGCGTTCCGGTAAGCGCCATCGTAAGCAGGAGGGCCGACGCGAAGAAGATTAAATGCGCTCGAAATAATTTCCTCTTCAAAGGCGGCCTGAGGTCCAACACGTAAAGGATGTACACGTAGGACGCGGCAAAAATAAAAACTACTGTTAAGACCCACCCGTACATAGCTGCTCCAAAAGGAAAACCCTGACTTTGTATTCGGACAACGTCTGCCAGGTTTTCTGCCGCCGGACATACACCCTCATTCGAGGAGTGGGCAGGCTGAAGACGACCCGCGACCACCCTTAGTTCCATTTCAGGACTACAGCTTCCGAGTCGGTTCTTCGACGACGCTCGGCGGCGCGGCGAGTTCGGCGGTGTCGTGGCTGGAGGGCCGAAAGTCGTTGACGGGAACGCTCTGAGCGGGGGGCAGTGCGCTCCCGCGCTCCCGTGATTCGAGGCGCGCGGTCACTTCCGCCGTGGGTGAGTCTGCGCTCTTATCCCTTTTGAAAAGCAGGCCGTGCGCGGCGCGCAGGACCGGGCGCAGCAGCAGCGTCAGGAGCAGCATCCCCGCCACGAAGGCGAGGGCAGTCAGGCCGCGCTCGAGCCCCGGATGCATCCCCGAGGTGAGCATCGTCGCCTTCAGCGCGCCGACGAACATCAGGAGCGCCCCTAGGTTGATCCCGTCGCGTCGCCCCTGTAGATGGGGCGAAGGCCCGCCGCCGGAGAAGAGTCTTTCCAGGGAGCGCAGCAGAGGGTGGAAGAGAGTGAGGAGGAAGGCCAGCGTGCCGCCCAGGATGAAGTACGCCTGAGGCAGCAAGACCTCGGCCGGCCCGCGCGCCCCCACGAACCCCCACAGCACGGCCACGACGGAGCCTGCGAACATCAGGAGCGCGCCCGTCGCCAGGTCTTTCTGCGCGGGGAGTCTCCATTCCTCCCCCGCGCCCGCCCCGTCGTCGCCGCGCTCCTCCCGTCCCAGCAGCTCTTTGACCGCGACCAGGGGGAAGCCGCAGCGCGGGCAGAAGCGTAAGTCTTCGGCGGGCTGTGCCTGGCTGCACTTCGGACAGAACATCTGTTTACCTCGCTCGCGGGGGCTCGGGGGCCGTGCGCCCCTGTGGGACTTTACGGCGGTGTGCGCCGCAATGTTCGGAGCCGCGCCCGGCGGCCTAAGCGTCGGTACAGATCAGGGGCCTCGCGTTCACGGCGGCCGTAACGGCAGATATGCTGCCGTCGGTGTGTTGACTGCGCCGCGTGGTTTCGCCACCTATCTGTTCACGCTTCCCCAGGCGCCCTCACCTCAAAGTCCATCGCGTCCATGTCGTCGTCGCCGCGCACGGGCGCGCCGAACAGCTTGAGCCAGAGGAAGCCGGCCGTCCCGGCCACCAAAGACGCGAGCAGGATGGCCATCTTCGAGGCGTTGATGACCTCCGCCCCGCCGGGGAAGGCCAGGTTCGTGATGAAGATCGACATCGTGAAGCCGATGCCGCCTAAGAGCCCCGCGCCGAAGACGTGCCGCCAGCTCAGGTCGAACGGCAGGCGGCAGATTCCGGCCGCGACCGCCGCGAAACTAAGAATCGTGATGCCGACCGGCTTGCCCAGCAGGAGCCCGAAAATAATCCCGAGGCTGTTGCTCGCCGTCAGACCCTGGAGCGCGCCCGCCCCGATGACGATGGCCGTGTTCGCCAGCGCGAAGACGGGGAGGATGATGAAGGCGACGGGCTTGTGCAGGAAGTGTTCCAGCCTGTGCGAGGGCGACTCCGCGTCTTCCTCCTTGCCCGTGAAAGGGATGGCGAAGGCCAGCAGGACGCCCGCGATGGTCGCGTGCACGCCCGACTTCAGCATCAGGAACCACATCAGCGCGCCGCCCACGAGGTACGGCAGCAGGCTCATCATCCGCAGGCGGTTGAGGGCGACGAGCAGCCCGAAGACCGCGAGCGCGCCGACGAGGTAGGCGAACGAGAGTTCGGCCGTGTAGAAGACGGCGATGACGATGATCGCGCCGAGGTCGTCCATCACCGCGAGCGCCGTGAGGAATACTTTCAGCGACGCAGGCACGCGGCTCCCCAGCAGGGCGAGGACCCCGAGGGCGAAGGCGATGTCGGTCGCCATCGGGATGCCGACGCCGGCCTGCGTGGGCGTCCCCGCGTTGAAGGCGAAGTGGATAAGGGCCGGCGCGGCGATGCCGCCCACCGCGGCGACTATCGGCAGCAGGGCGTTGCGGAAGTTCGACAACTCGCCGACGTAGAGCTCGCGTTCCAACTCCAGGCCGATGAAGAGGAAGAAGACGGCCATCAGCGCGTCGTTGATCCAATGTTCGAGGCTGAGGCCGCCGACGTATGTGTGCCACAAGCCGAGGTAGCCCTCCCCGGCCGCCGAATTCGTGACGGCGAGTGAGACTGCCGTGCAGATGATGAGCAGGACGCCGCTCGACTTCTCCGAGTCGAAGAAGTTCTTGAAGGTATTCGAGAGTTTTATTTTTACGATGGGCATCTTAAATGGTGATTGGACACAAAGCTCCGCAGGCACATAATACACCGGACGGGACGGGCCCGGCCTGACCTTGCGAAGGCTAGCCGAGCACACCCGCCGCCGTCACAACCGCTTCTGAGCGCCGTGGCTGTCTACGGCCATTATGACTACGGAGAGCAGCATTACAAATAGCAGGATGAGCATGGCGTGGTTGGGGTTCATGCCCCGCCCGAAGGCGAGTAGTAGGAGCGAGCAGGTGACGACGGCGATTCCGGCCGCGACGAGGTCTCTCCCGGTCACGCGGTTGACCGCGTACCAGACCTTCTCGTCCGACAGAGTCTTTTCCGTCCGGCAGCCGTACCACGAGTTCGGCCGCACACGCCCGCGGAGTAGGGGGACGCCGAGGCCGACGAACAGGAGGCCGACCGCCGTAAAGAGCAGCGCCGCCGCGACGACCTCATTCATACGTTCCCCTGCCTTCGAGCCCGTCACTTGAGAGTGCACGCCGTGGTCGGCGTAGGTCTTCCGCGCCCGCCTCTGTAAAGTGCGCGGCCCCGGCGGCCGGCGCGCGACCGCCGCCGTCGATGATGCAGATGACCTCGCCGTCCCTGACGGGCGGGACGCGGGAGTCGGCCGGCGCGAGCGGGAGGCGGACGCGGAACGTCGCCCCGCGTCCCTCGCCGGGGCTCTCGGCCTCGACCGTCCCGCCGTGCGCCTCGACGAGGTGGCGCACGATGGAGAGCCCGAGCCCCAGCCCGCCGCGCCTCCCTGCGCCGGCGTCCGCGCCCTGTCTGAACGGCTCGAAGACATAGGGCAGCAGGTCAGAGCCGATACCATGCCCCGTGTCTCCGACGGTAATCTGCGCCGAAGCGCCGACCCGCTCCACACGCACCTCGACGCGCCCGCCCTCCGGCGTGAACTTGATGGCGTTAGAGAGCAGGTTCCAGACCACCTGCTGCAAACGCTCCGGGTCGCCGAGGACCACGCCTGAGTCGCGGCCGCACTCGACATCTACCCGGATGCCCTTCGTCTTTGCCGACAGCGCCACGGCCGCCACCGCGTCCTCGATGACGGGCGGGAGTTCGGTCAGCCGGGATTCGACGCGCAGCTTGCCCGCCATGATACGCGACACGTCGATCAGGTCTTCGATGAGGCGCTTCTGAAGCAGGGCGTTGCGCTCGATCATTTCGAGGGCGCGCCCGGTCGTCTGCTCGTCAACGCCGCCGTCGCGGAGCAGCCTCGCCCAGCCCGTGATGACGCCGAGCGGCGTGCGCAGCTCGTGCGACACCATCGCGAGGAACTCGTCCTTGGCGCGGTTGGCCTGCTCGGCCTCCCGCCGCGCCTCGCGTTCGCCGCGCAGGAGCCGCGAGCGTTCCTCCTCGCCCCGCGCCCGCTCGACGGCGGCCGAGAGCACGTTGGCGACCGACTGGACGAAGTGCACGTCCTCCTCGGTGAAGCCGCGCGGGCTGTCCGTGTAGACGCTCAGCACGCCGAAGGGCTCGCCGCGCCCCGCGACGGCCACGCTCACGCTACCGCTCGCCTCGCGCCGCAGATGGGGCGGCTCTCCAAAGTGCGGCGCCGTCTCGGGGCCGACGACGACCGGCTCCGTGGAGAAAAGAGCGCGGCTCAGCATGGATTCTGAGCCGGCGTCGGCGGTCGCCTCTTCTATGAATGCCGCCGTCCAGCCGACGCTCGACCGCACCTTCAGAGAGTCACTTTCAGGCTGGTATTCCCACAGCGCCGCGCTCTCGGCGTCGAGACGGCGCGCGAGGACGGAGACGGCTTTGTCGGTCAGCCCGGCGAGATTAGTCCCCCACAGTGCGCGCTGCCCGAGTTCGGCGACCGCCGCCTGCTGCGTGGCATGCCGGCGCAACTCCGCCTCGGCCCTCCTGCGGGCCGCGTCTATCCAGCTGACGAGCAGCGCCACGGCGACGAAGATGCCGGTGCGCACCGCGTTGTCCACGCTCAGCTCGATGCCGGAGGTCGGCGGGATGAAGAAGTAGTCCACGACCAGCGCCGCCAGCGCCGTGGCGACGAGGCTCGGACCCAAGCCTGCGTAGAGGGCCGAGAGCATGACGGCCGCCAGGAACAGCGGCGTCGGGTGCGGGTCAACCCACGGCCACAGCGCCCGCGTCAGCGCGAGGGCCACGGCCACCGACAGGACGGCCACGCCGTAGCGTCGCGCCGCCGAGGCCGCCCCTTTAACAGATGTCTCTCTCGTCATGATTCAAGCCCTGTGACCGGCCGCGCGCTCCAGACTCGTTTAGTGGACTTCAGGCTGTGCGGCACGCAAATCTATTTTGCGTCCGCGGGCTCGGCTTGATGACAGCCTGACACGCTTTAGAGTAGGCGAAAGCCTTGTCGGGAGAAACCGTATGAATACCTATGCGGCGTGGGTGTTTTTGCCTAGCGGCGGGTTGGTCGGCGGCGCGTCGTCCAGGCGCCCGATGCCGTGCTGGTCGAGCAGGCAGAGGTAACCGAAGGCGAGCGTTTCGTCCGTCAGGTGTGCGCCGATGTCGAGCTCACGCATGTGCACGCGGTCGGCGAGGCCGGCGAGCGACCAGCGCAGGAAGGCGCGTAGTGAGCCGCCCCGGTGCGGGTATGCCACCGCGTCCCGCTCCATCTCGCGCACCACCTCGACGGAGGTCGCGCCCACGTATTCTTTGCCGTCGCAGACGAAAACCATGAAAGTTACCTGAAAGAATCGTCAACAAACTTACGCCCCTCACAGGGTCGGGCGAAACGGCGGAAACACCCAGCCCCGTAGGTATTTTCGCCTATGGGCGGCAATCGCGCGGCCTGTATAATTCAGCGGTCTTCCTTCAATTCCCGGCGTTCGTCGAAGGGTCCGGAATGCGAGCCGCGATTCGTTCTGACATAGGCGCGAGTGTGCTGCGCTACCTGGTCGCGGTCTGGACCGTGGGACTCGCGTTCGCGGCGACGCTTCTGATTTCGCCGCTCGTGCGGCCGGGCGTTTCGCCGCTCTTCCTGCTCGCCGTAATGATTAGCGCGTGGCGCGGCGGCATGGGGGCGGGACTGCTCGCCACCGTTCTCTCGGCGCTCGCCAGCGCGTTCGTCTTCCTGCCGCCGACCTACTCCCTGCGCATCGACCGCGACGATTGGCAGCAGCTCGCCGTGTTCACCTTCGCCGCCGTCATCGTCGGCACGCTGAGCGCGGCACGGCGGCGGGCGGAAGATGAGCGCGAGGCTTTGCTCGTGCGAGAGCAGGTGGCGCGCATCGAGGCCGAGCGGGCGAACGCCGTTAAGGACGAGTTCCTGGCCGCCGTCTCGCACGAGCTGCGCACGCCGCTGACGACCATCAAGACCCTCACGCGCGTCATGCAGCGCCGCGAGACGTGCGAGACGGAGCGGCGCGAGTACCTCGACGACATCGCGTCCGAGTGCGACCGCCAGATAGACCTCGTCCATAACCTGCTCGATCTGTCGCGCATCAGGGCGGGCGGCGTGCAGATTAAGCCCCGGCGCGTGGACGCGGCCGAGGTCGTCCGCGCCTGCGAGAAGATCGAGCGCGCCGAAGCGGAAGAGCACGGCCACCGGCTGCTCGTCGAACTGGAGCCGGATTTGCCTTCGGTCAGGGCAGACCACAGCGCCCTCCGGCGCGCCCTCTGCACCGTCGCCGAGAACGCCATCAAGTACACGCCCGAGGGCGGCTCGATCATGCTGCGGGCTTACGGCGAGGGCGGCGGGGTTGTCATCGAAGTCGAAGACACGGGGCGCGGCATCCGCGCCGAAGACGTGCCGCACATATTCGACAAGTTCTACCGCGGCCGGGTGACGGGCGACGGCGCGGAGGGACGTGGCGCTGACGAACAGGAAGTGCCGGGCATCGGTCTCGGCCTGCACCTCGCGCGGGCGTTGGTCGAGGGGATGAACGGCTCGATTGAAGTTCGCAGCCGGGTCGGCAAGGGCAGCACCTTCCGCCTGCGCCTGCCGGTCTGGACCGGAGAGTCGAACGTCTATGATGAAGATACGGAGTCAGGCCCGGTCGGGGCGGCCGCGCCGGACTCGATGGTCGGCGCTCTAGGGCGAGGGGGGAAGGCTGATGGCTAAGCGAATCCTCGTCGTCGACGACGAGGCGAAACTGCTGCGCGCGGTCGCGGTGGACCTGCGCGGAGAGGGCTACGACGTGGCGACGGCGCGGAGCGGCGCGGAGGCTCTGGCGCGCGTCGCGCAGAGCCTGCCCGATCTCGTCGTCAGCGACATCCGCATGCCGGGCATGGACGGCTACCAGCTCGCGCGCCGCCTCCGCGAGAACCAGCGCACCGCGCTCATCCCTATCATCTTCCTCACCGCGAAAGACACCAGCGCCGACCGCATCGAGGGCTTCCGCGCCGGCGTTGACGCCTACATCGCCAAGCCGTTCGAGCCGGACGAACTGCTCGTCGTCATAGCCGGGATACTGCGACGCGTCGAGCGGACGCACGCCGAAATCGCCCGCATCGTCGGCAGGGCGGAGGCGGCGGGGGCGGAATCCGAATTCATCGACGAAGATTTGACGGAAGCCGAGGCGCGCATCGCCGGGGCGGTCGCGCGGGGCCTCAGCAACAAGGAGATCGCGCAGGAGTTTGGCATCAGCGTCCGCACGGTCGAGCACCACGTCCAGCACATCCTCGCCAAGAAAAACTTCTCCAACCGCGTCGAACTCGCGCTGCACGTCAGAGAGCGCGGAACAAACGGCTGACGGTGCAGCAGTACGAACGCAATTTCAAACGTCATGGCTCCCACGCTCGCGCGTTTGAGGCGGCGGTTGTTGATTGCGGTCACACCCGCGCCGCCGCCTCACCCGATGCCCCGGCGTATCAACTTTTACGCACCGCTTTGCGTCCTGCTCCTTATATATTTTTGGAAGGAAGAGTGTCACTCATCCTTGCCGGCGAGCCGCGCCGGTTGCCCGGGCGGCGGGTCGGTAAGCGGCAGGTCAACGAGCATCGGGCGGTGGTCGGAGACGCGGCCTTCGACGACCTCGTTGATCGCTTTGAGCGTGCGCCCGAAGTGCGGTGCGAAGCGATACGGCTCGTCGTCGTCGTGTGGCTCGGTCAGACCCGCGGGCTTGACGAAAATCCAATCGAGCTTGTAGCCGCCGACAAACTTGACGGGGGAATTGACCTGATAAGTCCTCACGAAGCCCTTGCCGGCGCGCTCGTTCGAGTTGCCGAACGTCTCGCTGCTCCCGCCCGTCGAACGCTCGGGGTCGCCGCGAAAATCGAACGCCCCGCCGTCCGCGAAGCGAAAATCTTTCAACGTCGAAAAAAACTTACCCCCCGGATTCGGGGAGACGAACGGAATGTGACGCACGGTCGGGTCGGCGTGCCTGCGCGCCCGCGAGATGCCGCCGATGGCAAAGTCCCGAATGAAGCCGTAGCCGATGGCGTAGCTGATGCCCTGCCTTATCCAAAAATTCTTACTCCCCACGCGCTTCGTGAGCTCACGGCGCACCGAGGTCGGCGTCCCATCTTCGGTCGAGGTGTTCATGTCGCCCGCGACGACGACCGGGTGGCCGATGTTCTTGATGCGGGCGAGCAACTCTTCGAGCTGTCGGACGCGGCCTTTGGGCTTCGTGCGGTTCTCCAGGTGGGTGGCGACGATGCTGACGCGACCCTGCGGAAAGCGCGCATCCGCGATTTCGGCGAGCAGCATCGTGCGACCGCCGCGCCTGACCTCGCGCAGGGTCTTCTCTAAAAAGACTCTGTGTGCGATTTCACGCTTGCCGCGTTCGAGCAGGCTCGGGCCGCGCTTCTCCCGCCCGTACCAGTCGTACGGCTGGTGCGTGAACGGCGCGAGCCGGACGTTCTCAAGCGGAAAGCGGCTGAGGATGGCGACGCCGTGTAAGCCTTTGTAGCGCGCCGGGTCTACCCTGACTAAATTCAGGATTTCGTTCTCTTCCGCATCCGCGCTCGGCGGTTCGCCGCTCAGGGCGACAGGGCCGAGTTCGACGAACTGCACGCCGAAGGCGTAGTTCATCCCCAGGCGCGCGGCTAAATCGGCGGCGACATTCCGGTAGCCGGTGCGCTTCATCCCCCAGTCAACTTCGTTCAGCACGATCACGTCGGCCGCGCGCAAGCTCTCGGCCTCCTCTAACACCTCGCGCCGCTCCGCGCTCCCCGGCGGGTATCTCTTCGCGTCGAGCAGCGCCGCGAAACGCGCCCCGTCGCCGAACGCCGCTTCGACCGCTTCGTACTCAAGCCCGCGCTCGATGTTCCAGAACGCGACGCGCAGGAACTCGCCGAGTCGTGGGTCGCGGGCGAGGCGGACGGGTTCACTTCGCGCGCGAGAGTTATCAACGAAGGGCACGGTCAGCAAAAGATTTAACTTTCCTCCGAGCGGCGCAGGCGTCTCGTCACGCTCGTAGAGCGCCGTGAGTTCCGCGTAGGTCAGGAGTGCGGGGGCTTCCGTTCGTTGCGCCCCGACCGGGGCAGGCAGACCGCACGCGGCGAGCAACACGACGGCCGCGCATCGCCAGATCAGTTTTCGGCAACGCGGCCGCGCGAACGAACTTGAATACTGACGGGGAGAGTAGGCTTGTTCGGTCATCTTTGATCCATCTATCTCGAATTATTTATGCCTGCCCCGTGATTCTCGACGAAAGGCTGCGAACGTACAACCGTAGGATTACCTACCTTTATAGGTGTTATCCCTTAACGGAGACCGCTCCCGCATAGTGATGGGCGAGAACACCTACGCCGCATAGGTGTTCATACGGTTTCGGGCGAGCGCACCTTCGGCTAACTTTGAAATACGGCATCAACCCGGCATGGGGCAGCCTGCGAAAGGCTATTCGCGTAAGTGGAAAGGTTCGCGGGAACGAAAGGAGCGGCGACGTGAGCGCAGCAGTTGAAAATCAATTCATTTTGTCGCGCGAGCGCGCCGAGAGGCTCTGTCAGCGGGGGGGCGTTGCTTCCTGTTGCCTCCGCAGTTCGTCGAGCGTGCGCTTGAGGGCTTCCAGACTCTGCCCCGCCTCGCTCAGCCTGCCTTCGGCGGTGTGCCGCTGGTAAGCGTTGAACTCCTCGGAAGCTCGGTTGATTAGTTCGCGCGTCGCGGCCGGCGGCTGCCCCGCCGGCGGGCGTGCGCCGTCGGGCGTGGGCGTCTCCGCCTGCGCGGGCGCGGGCGCAGCGGGCCGGGCGGAATCACCCAGCAGTCCCGTCAGCGCCTCCTCGAAGTTCGTGCCGTAGGCCAGGCGTTCCTGTGTGGCGAGCACGACGAGGCGCAGCTCCGGCATCGGGCTCCGCTCGGACTGTAGGTAGATCGGCTTGACGTAGAGCAGCCCGCGACCGATGGGGATGACGAGCATGTTGCCGCGCACGACGCGCGAGCCCTGCTGATTCCAGAGCGTCAGTTGCTGGGAGAGCTGCGCGTTCTGGTCGATGCGCGCCTCGATCTGGAGCGGGCCGTCGATGACCCTCGACTGCGGGAAGTTGTATGCGACCAGCGAGCCGTAAGCCTCGCCGTCGCTGCGGCCCGCCAGCCAGCCGACCATGTTGTTACGGTTGGCCGGGGTGAAAGGGATGATCGGCATGAATTCGAGCGGCGTCTGCTCCCCCGGCAGTTGCATGAGCACGAAGTAGGGCGCGATAGGGAGCGACTCCTGGTTGTTCTTGGCCCCCGGGCCGACCTCGCGCCCCACGGTCCATACGTCCTCGCGCTGGAAGAAGATTTGCGCGTCCTGCGTGTGGTAGAGGGTGTATATCTCGGCCTGCGCCTTGACGAGTGTTTCGGGATAACGGACGTGCGCGAGGAGGTCGGCCGGCATCTCGCCCGCGCCGCGGAACAGGGCCGGGAAGACCGCGCGGTACGCCCCTATCAGGGGGTCCGCCTCGTCGAAGACGTAGAAGGTGGTCGTGCCGTCGTAGGCGTCGATCACCACCTTGACGCTGTTGCGGACGTAGTTCACGCGCCTCTTCCCCACCACGTGGACGCGCGAGTAAGGGTAGTTGGACGATTCCGTGTAGGCGTCGATGATCCACGCGAGGGTGCCGTCCGCGCGCACGACGATGTAGGGGTCTTCGTCATAGACGAGGAACGGCGCGACGCGGTTCACGCGCTCGATGATGTTGCGCCGCATCAGGACGCGGCTGTCGGGCTGCACGTCGTCGGAGAAGGGGAGTTTCGAGAGGTCGTCCAGCGCCCACGCCAGCGCGAGGCGGCGGAAGAAGCCGCCGACGTGCACGCCGCCGGCGCCTTCGTAGGTGGTGAACTGGTTGACCTCGCCCTGCGGGAAGTCGAACTCGCGGAGCCTCGTCCTGACGTAGGCGGGCCCGTCGGTCTTCTGGCCGAAGTAGATTTGCGGGCGGGTGACGCGCACCTCCGGGGCGTTGGACGCGACCGGCATGTCGGAGAGCACGAAGCGCGGCATGCCCTCCGGCGTGAACTCGTTGACCGGGTTCATCGTCACGCCGTAGCCGTGGGTGTAGATCAGCCGCTCGTTCGTCCAGTTGCGCGAGGCGGGCGGCAGCTTTTCGATGTCCAGCTCGCGCGCGGCGACCATCACCTGACGCACCTGCCCGTTGAGCCGGTAGCGGTCCACGTCCACGTCCACGAACTCGTAGTAGTTGCGTATCTCCTGCACCTGCCTGAGCGTGTCCTGGAGCGCGCGCCAGTCCCACAGCCGGATGTTCTCCAGCGTCGTGCGGTTCTGCCCGATGTCGAGCGCCTCGGTCGTCAGCGCCGCCTCGAAGTTGCGCGCGTCCACGCGGTCCAGGCCGTACGCCCGCCGCGTCCACTCGATGTTATGCGCGATGTAGGCGGCTTCGCGGCCGAGCTCGTTGGGCTTCACGATAAAGCTCGTGACGTACGCTGGGACGAGCATCGTGGCGACCACGAAGACGACGAGGGGCAGTCCGACCGCCGCGAAGAAGACTCTGAGGCCCCGCTTCATGAAGGCGTTGGCCAGAGAGATGAGCGCGCCCGCGATCAGCGCGGCGGCGAGAATGCTCAGCCCCGGGATGAGGTAGTTGGCCTCCATGTACGTGACCCCGGAGAACGACTGGTGGTCGCGCCAGAGGTAGGAGAAGCGAGCCAGGTAGGCCCACGCGGCGAGCATCAGGAGGAAGAAGGCCAGCGCCAGGGAGACGGCGGTGTACCCGGTCTGGAGCGCCGCACGTTTGGCGGCGGCGGTCGGATTTTGAGGGGCGGACAGCAGCGCGTAAAGGACGGCCCCGGCGAGGATAAAGAACGCGAGCGTAGTCAGCCACGAGGCGAGCACCTCGTAGACGGGCAGCGTGAACATGTAGAAGCCCAGGGGCTTGCGGAAGACGGGGTCGGGCGAGGCGGTCGCGCCCTGGTTGATGTAGAGCGCGAACCGCTCCCACCGCGCGCTCAGCGACAGCCCGTAGCCGAGGCCGAAGATGAGGGAGAGCACCCACGCCGCGGGCCGGAGCACGCTACCCGGCGAGACGGCGACGTTCTCCTCATTCAGTTTGACGATGAACTCTCTCTGGAGGGACGGGGCGAAGGAGCGTTCGAGCAGCCAGAAGGCGGCGCGCAGAATGACGAAGGTCAGGACGGAGAAGATTGCGAAGAGCAGCAGCCGCGCACGGACCGTGTACCAGTAGACGGAGGCGTAGCCGAGCGAGTCGAACCACAGCGCCTCGACGTAGACCGAGACGGAGCTCCCGAGCAGGAAGAGGATGACGACGGCCGCGGGGATCAGCCACAGGAGACGGCGGCCTCGCGGAGGGTGTACGTCTACTATCAGGAGTTCCGAATCGCCAGCGTCTATTGATTTCATGACCTCACATTATAGTGCAAGCCTGCCCGATAGGTAATAAATATGGCTCGACGCCTCGTTAACGGTCTGTTCGGAGACCTCGGCGTGGTCAACCGACACCACTTTACCCCTGCGGTGGCTTCTGCTTCAGCAGGGCGCGCAGCTTCGTGCGCGCCTTGTGCAGTTGAGACTTCGAGGTGCCGTGGGAACAGCCGAGGATGCGGGCGATCTCGGTGTGCGTGTAGCCTTCCACGTCGAAGAGCACGAAGACGGCGCGGTAGCCGGGCGGCAGCGCCGCCAGCGCCCGGTCGAGCCGGACGCGGTCGAGGGCCGGGACGCTGTCCGGCCTCTCCGTGCCCCGCGCCGGCTGGTCCGGGATTTCGACATATTGCGTGGGCCTCTCGAAGCGCCGCCTGTGCTTCCTGAGATACATCAGCACCACGTTGACCGTCAGGCGGTGCAGCCACGTGGTGAAGGCCGACTCGCCGCGGAACGAGCCCGCCTCGTAGAAGAGCTTGATGAAGACCTCTTGGGTCAGGTCTTCGGCCTCGGCCGTGTTCGCCAACATGCGCTGGCACAGGCTGTAGACCCGCCGGTTGTAGCGTCGGTACAACTCCCCGAGTGCGGCGGTGTCGCCGGAGCCGGCTCCGCACGCCAGCGCCAGGTCGGACGAAGCGGCGGGGCCGCCGTCTTCCCGGTCGCACGCGGGGACGGCCGCTCGCGGGGCCGCATATACATCCATGGTAGTCATCAGCCGCCGATACCCTTCCGTCAACCGAGGGCCAGGCCCGTCTTGCCCGTGGCCTCCTGCTTGCCGACGACGAACTGCCGGCCGCACGCCTTGCACGTGTATGTGTCCCCGCCGCGGATGCCGGCGGCGAGCCAGGAGCGCAGGCAGCCGGGGCAGCGGACGGTCGGCCAGCGCGGCGGCTCGACTCTTCTGGTGGCCTTTGATGGCTTCATCTCATCTCTTTTTACTGAAGCCCGACGGTGTAGGCGGGGACAATCAAGGGGGCTGCCTCTCCAACAAGCAGCCCCCTCAGCGAGCGTGCCGGGCGTCGTCAGTCACCGCGAACGCCTCAGAAAGTTCGCGGCCCTTCTACCTGACGACTAAGGCCGCCACCGGCCCGCTCGGGTGTTGCGTCGCCACGCCGCTCTCGGCCGTGATGAGCAGGCCGAAGTCCCTGAGCATCGTCCGCGCGTCTATCTTCGCGGCCTGTTTCCGGTCCGGCCCGTCCACCTGCCCGAGGCGCGTGTAGGTCTTATCCGGCCCCACGGCCCAGAGGACGTAGCGCGCGCCGTTCTCGGGCGCACGCAGGTTGTTGAAGCGCACCTTGACCTCCGTCTCGCCGCCTTTGAGGGGCTTGACGTAGACGGCCGTGCGCGTGCCTGCGAGGTCGCCGGCCAGTTGCGACTTCAACTGCGTCTCCGAGCCGCGGCGGAAGGAGCTGATGCCGAGCAACTGCACGTCGTACTCGGAGTGGTCGCTCTCCTCCGCCGCGGCGTCGGGGGCGGCAGAGGGCGCGCGCTCCTCCGGCTCGGCGGTGTTCGAGGCCGCCTCTTCCGCCCGCGCTTCGTTCGCCCTCGGCACGACCGCCAGCCCTTCGGGGACGGCGCTCCTCAGGGCGACCGCCGCCGCGTCCACGGCGGTCAGGCCGGATTCGGGCGACAGCACGAGCATGAAGCGGCTGAGGTTGACGTTGACACTGAGGGCGCCCACGCCCCCTATGGCAGGTACGGCGCCGAGCGGGACGAGCCGCCCGTCGTGGCCGACGGCGTAAAGGTGGTAGCCGCCCGCGGCGTCACCCAGCCCCGTAACGTCAAGGGAGATGGTGGCCCCTTCGCCGTTGCGCGTCACCCGCGCCGTCCCCCTCGCGTCGGGGAGGAGCGAGGTCGGCTTCAGCTCGACGACGACCTCTTGTCCCTCCGGGTACTCGATGACCGTCCAATCCGCTTCCGGATTCTGCGCCGTCGCGTCCGCCTGCGGCGTCCCGGCGGCATCCTGTGCGCGGGCCGGCCCCGCCGCACATAGAAGAACGAGGGCGGCGACTCCGGCCAATGCGAACAAGCGTCTGCTCATGTCTCTTTCCTCCTGAAGCAAAAGATTGCGGCGCACGCAGGCGGCGGGTCGCCTGTTCGAGTATGGCGGCGAGGGGCGCAGAATCTCTCTCGTAAACTGCGCCCCCCCGGTGCAGCGGGATGACTGGGGACTCCTCCACCGCTGCGCACCTCACATCGGCAACGCCCGTGCCAGATGGGCGCGGTTAAAACGGAGGACGGAGGCCGATTGAGCCCGTCGCCGCCACGCGCGGGTGTGGCTTTTTGTGCGCGAGTGGGTAAAGTTGCCTCACGCCCGCCCGGCCTTGCGCGAGTGAGCGCGGACGCGCCCTCCGCGGGCTACGGCGTCCGGTGCGGCGGAGGTAGGCGGCGCGTATAATCCGGGCAAGGGTATCCGAAGCATCTCGGCCGTTCACACCACCGGGAAGTGCATGGAAGTCTCCTCTGGAATGAGAGGTGCACACGGCCGGCGGGGAGCGAAGTTTGTCCGGGTCATGCAACTGCGTCTGAACTTACAATGGAGGGTGCTGCTCCTTGTCGCGGCGGCGATGACGGCCATCGTATTGGCGTCGTCCTACCTGCACGGCCTCATTACCGCGCGCCTCATCGAGTCCGACCGCTATAACACGGCCGTCAGGCAGACGGCGACCGTCGCCGGGCGCATCACGGCCCGCGACCTCTTCGCGCGGCAAGACCCCGAAAGCCTCGAAGACCTGCGGCAGGACATCTCGCTCGTCGTCAGTTCCCGCCCCGAGTTCGAGCAGATAGACGTGTACCGCAGCCTGCCCGAAGGCATGCGGCTCGTCGCCACCTCGACTCCCGCCGCCGAGCGGCTCCCGGCGTTCACCGCGGGCACGCCGGCCGCCGGAGGCGTCGAAGTCGAGCACCCGTGGCCGGACATCTACTCGACAGAGACGACGCGGGGCGGCCGTCCCTTCTGGGTCATCACCGCCGAAGTCAGGGGTCCCGACGGCAACGGCTACCTCTCGTCGCTCGTCGCCAAAGACGTGCGCAGCGAGCTGACGGGCAACTTGCAGACGCAGCATAACCTCCTGCTCGGCGGCGCGGTGGTCGCCTCGGTAGTCATCTTCTACCTGCTCTTCGTCCGCTTCTTCCGTCGCCCGGCGGCCGACATCGTCGCCGCCATGTCGTCGGCCCGCGGCGGCGACCTGAACGCGCGCGTGCCGCTGCACCGCCAGGACGAACTCGGCGAGATCGGTAGCGGCTTCAACCGCCTGATGGACGACCTCGGCGAGCGCGACCGCGAGCGCGAAGGGCTCCTCACGCAGATCAGCGGCTTCAACGAGGAGCTGCGCCGCGAGGTCGCCACGGCGACGCATGAGCTGAGGGCGGCTAACGAAAGCCTCCTCCAGACGCAGCAGCGGCTCGCGCGCTCCGAGCGGCTGGCGGCCGTCGGGCAGATCGCCGCCTCGCTCGCGCACGAGATCGGCACGCCTTTGAACGCCATCTCCGGCCACGTGCAACTGCTCTCGCGCAGTCGCCCCGACGACCGCGACACGCAGCGGCGCGTCGATATCATCCAGACGCAGCTCTCCTTCATCATCGGCGTCGTCAAGAGCCTGCTCTCGCGCACGCAGCCCCGCAGAGCCGAACGCGGCCCGGTAGACCTCAACGCGCTCGTCCGCGAGCTGCTGTGGCTCGTCAAGCCGACCCTCGACGCGCACGACATCTCCGTGGCCGTCAACCTCGCCGAAGACCTCCCCGAAGTGCCGGCAGACCACGACGGCCTGCAACAAGTCCTCCTCAACCTCGTCAACAACAGCGTGGACGCGATGCCGGAAGGCGGCTGGCTGGAGATAACGACGGGGCGGGACGGGGAAGGCCGCGGCGTCGAGCTTGTGTTCCGCGACTCCGGCGCAGGGATACCCCCGGCCGCGCTCGACCACGTCTTCGAGCCGATGTGGACGACGAAGCCCGCGGGGAGCGGCTTCGGCCTCGCCATCGCGCGCGAGATAATGATAGAGCACGGCGGCCAGATCGAGGCCGTCGGCGGTCAGGGTCGCGGCGCGGCCTTCCGCCTGACGCTCCCCCTCGCCGGCGCGGGGACTGCGGCGCGCGCCGAGGAGGTGACGACCGATGCCGCGTGAGCGCCCGCGCATCCTCGTCGTGGACGACGACCCCGTCACCTGCGAGCTGCTGTGCGAGGTCTTCGAGCGCGAGGGCTTCGCGGCACGCTCGGAGCAGAGTGGCGAGGCCGCCCTTGCCAGCCTCGGCGGCGACGGCCCCAACGTCATCCTGAGCGACATCCGCATGAAGACGCGCGTGGACGGCCTCGCGCTCTTAGACCATGTGAAGCGCGAGCTGCCTTCGACGCCTGTCGTCCTGATGACCGCCTTCGGCTCGATAGACACGGCCATCCGCGCCGTCAAGGAAGGGGCCTTCGACTACGTCAGCAAGCCCTTCGACCTCGACACGATGGTGGCGACCGTGAAGCGGGCGCTGGCCGCCCGATTGCCGGAGCGCGCGGGCTGGGGCGGGGAGGACTCGGACGAGCCGGAGCTGACGCCGCGCCTCGTCGGCCGCACCCCCGCCATGCTCGAAATCTACAAGCTGGTGGCGCGCGTCTCCGACTCTTCTTCCGCCGTGCTGGTGACGGGCGAGTCGGGCACGGGCAAGGAGCTCATCGCGCGCGCCGTCCACACCCACGGCCGGCGGCACGCCGCGCCCTTCGTCGCCGTCAACTGCGGGGCGCTGACCGAGACGCTGCTGGAGAGTGAGCTGTTCGGCCACGTCCGCGGGTCGTTTACCGGGGCCGTGGCGAACAGGAAGGGCATCTTCGAGCAGGCCGCAGGCGGCACGGTCTTTCTCGACGAGGTCAGCGAGACGAGCCCCGCGCTACAGGTGAAACTGCTGCGCGTGTTGCAGGAGCGCGAGGTGGTGCCGGTCGGCGGCAGCGCGCCGGTCAAGGTGGGAGCGCGCGTCATCGCCGCCAGCAACGCCGACCTCGAAAGGGTCTGCGACGAGGGCGCGTTCCGCCGCGATTTGCTCTACCGCCTAAACGTCATTCAGATTCACGTCCCGCCCCTGCGCGAGCGGCGCGAAGACATCCCGCTGCTCGTCGCGCACCTGCTGCGCAAGCACACGCCCGAAGGCGAAACGCCCCCGGCCGTCGAAGAGGGCGCGATGGGCCATCTCGTCTCCTACTCCTGGCCGGGTAACGTGCGCGAGCTTGAGAACGTCGTCGAGCGCGCCGTCACCCTCCGGCAGGGCGGACGCATCTCGGCGGCAGACCTCCCTCCGAAGGTCTTGAGCGTCGAGGTCGATGAGGCCGGCTCTACCCGGCCCGCGGACGATTTGGCCGCCCTCTTCGCCGGACTGCCGACCATCGACGACATCGAGCGGCGTTACCTTCTGCACGTGCTCGAAGCGACGGGCGGCAACCGCAAGCGCGCCGCGGAAATCCTCGGCATCAACCGCCGGACGCTCTACCGCATGGCCGCCCGCTTCCGCATAGACCTCGAAGACCGAAGGTCGGCGGGCGACTGACCCGCTAGGGCGATGAAGTGCGGGCCTGACTCCTGCCCGCCGTCCATGCCGGCAGAGTCACACCGGGTACAAAAAGCCACACCCCCTTTGGCCGGCACGCCGCTCGGCCACGCGCGTACGACGTTAAAGCGCCCGCCCGCGCTCCTCTAACTGTTTTCCCCTCGCCGGGAACTAACGGCATACGCCTTGCCGCCGACGTGTCCGACGCGCTTGCCTGACGGCAGAACGAACACGGCAGGCCGCTCAAGACATCGACAAGGGGAAGCATGTTTTTGAATAACTTCGTCAGGGTTGGGCGGCGGCGCCTGTGTGTGGCGCTCGGCCTCATCATTCTGGCCGCCGCCTCCACCACCGCACAGGCGCAGACGCCGGCCTCCGCCGAGGCTTACCTGCGGCGCGGCCTCGCGCGCCAGTCGCGCGGGAACGTCTCCGGCGCGCTCGCCGACTTCAACAGGGCCTTGAGGCTGAAGCCGGCCCTACCCGCCGCCTACTACTACCGCGGCAACCTACTGTACGAGCGCGGGGAGTACAAGGCGGCGGTCGGCGACTACGACCGGCTCGTCGAACTCGACCCGCGTAACCCAGCCGCCTACTACAACCGCGGCGTCGCCCGTCTCGCCCTCCGCGACTGGGCCGGCGCGGCCGGGGACATGACCGGCGCGGTCAGCCTCGACGCACGGCACGCGCGGGCCTTCTACGTCCGCGGCGTCGCCGAACACATGCGCGGCCGCATCGACGCGGCCCTCGAAGATTTCGACCGCGCCGTCGAGATAGACCCCCGTTACGCCGAGGCGTACAACAACCGCGGCGCGGCCCGGAAAGACGTGGGCGACCTTGACGGCGCCGTCGCCGACTTCGGCAAAGCCATCTCGCTCGACCCGCGCTATGCCGAGGCTTACGCCAACCGCGGGAACGCGCTCCTGCGGCAAGGCCGCGAAGAAGAGGCGCGGCGGGACTTTGACGCGAGCGCCAGACTCGGTAAGGGCGTGGGCGGAGCGTTCAGGGAGAATGTCAGAGGGGTGAGGCGGCCGGGGCCGCGTGACGAGTAGGGGCATGGCGGCTAACACGGAAGCCCGGACGGTACTGGTGGCGGACGACAACGACGACACGCGCCGCGTCGTGCGCTGGATGCTGGAGCAGAGGGGCTACGCCGTCATCGAGGCGGCGGATGGGGAACAGGCGGTCGCGGTCGCCGTAAGCCAGCGCCCCGACCTGATACTGATGGACTTGATAATGCCGGTCGTGGACGGGTTCGACGCCGTCAGGCAGGTGAGGGAGCACGAGGCGCTGCGCGGGGTGCCGGTCATCGCCATGACGGCGCGCGACGTGGCCACGTCTCGTGACAGGGCCGAGGGCCTGGGCTTCAACCAGTACCTCTCAAAACCACTCGACTTCCTGAGGCTGAACGTCGTCATCGAGAAACTGCTCGGCGGCGCCCCACCGAAGCCGCCCGCAAAGTGGTAGAGGCGAGGTCACAGGCCGGCCCGGCCGCCGACAAGCTCTCATCCAGTCCTCCTCGGTTACTGATGCAGCCGGCTCTCCCGCCTCAGTCACTGCGTGAGGCGTAGCGCCGCGAGCGACCGCCGACAAGTCCCGCTTCCGGTCGTTGCTCTCACGCTATTGCCGCCTCTCCCGGTAGTCGGTGGTATATTCCACCGCATGCTTACTCCCTCCCTCTTTATGCTCGGCGGGCTGGTGCTCCTGGCCGGTGGGGCCGAGGGGCTGGTGCGCGGCAGCTCCGCGCTGGCCCTGCGGCTCGGCGTCACGCCGCTGGTGGTCGGTCTGACGGTCGTCGCCTTCGGCACGGGCAGCCCCGAGCTGTTCGTCAGCGTCGAGGCGTCCGCGCGGGGCGAGGGCGGCATTGCGCTCGGCAACGTGGTCGGGTCCAACATCAGCAACGTCGCCCTCATCCTCGGGCTCTCGGCGCTGGCCCGGCCGATGAAGGTTCGCTCGGAACTGATAAGGCGCGAGGTGCCGCTGATGATAGCCGTCACGCTGCTCCTGTGCCTGCTGCTGCTCGACGGGACGCTCAGCCGCGTCGAAGGGCTCATCCTGGCCGCGGGCAGCATCGCCTACACCGCCTTCGCCTACCTGGCGGCGAGGCGCGACCGGAGCAAGGCCGTCGCCGAAGAGTTCGAGGAGGCGTTGGCGGGACCTAAGCGCGCGGCGTGGGTGGACGTGGTGTTAGTCGTCGCAGGTTTCGCGCTGCTCCTCGTCGGCGCGCGTCTGCTGCTCTCAGGGGCGACCGCGGTGGCCGAGCGGTTCGGCGTCAGCCAGGTCGTCATCGGCCTCACCATCGTCGCCATCGGGACGAGCCTGCCGGAACTGGCGACCTCGTTCGTGGCCTCGCTGCGGGGCGAGGCCGACGTGGCCTTCGGCAACGCCATCGGCTCGAACATCCTGAACATCCTCCTCGTCCTGGGGGTGGCGGCGATGATCCGCCCCGTCGAGGCGCAGGGTCTGAGGCCGCTTGACCTGGGCGCGATGGTGGCGAGCGCGGTGCTGCTGCTCCCGCTCATGTGGCGGGGCTGGGTGCTGAACCGCTGGGAGGGCGCGCTCCTGCTCGCCGGATACGTCGCCTACCTGTATTCCGTCGTTTCGTGACTATGACGCTCCGCATCCGTGAGGAGACGGGCGCGGCGGCCCGCCCCGGCCGGTCTTCTGTCACCGCCATCGCGTCACGCACGACTTCGCCCCCTTTCCCCGGCCTCGTCCACCACCCGCTTATTTTAAAAGGGCGTCGTAGACCGCGGCCCTGTAAGAGACGTAGAGGTCAGACAGGCGTTCGGCCGAGGCCGGGTCGCTGCGCGCGAGGAGCGTGATGATTGCGTCTCGCCTGTCGAGGAGCGGCCCCGCCGCCTCGCGCTGTCGCGGGCTGAACGGCGAATCATCGTCGGCGTCGAGCTCGGTTCGCAGGGCGGTGAAGAAGTCGCTCGCCGTCTGGCGCGCGGTCTCGTACTCGCCGCGTCGCGCTGGGCGACGGCGCCCCGCGCCTTCAGCCACATCGGTCCTAAGCCGAGCAGGAAGATGGCGAGGGCGGCGTCGCCACAGCGGAGGAGAAACAAGATGTCCAAGCGGTTACTCGTGGTTGACGACGAGCCGAACCTGCTGCGGGCCGTGGGCGCGTGCCTGCGGGGCGAAGGGTTCGACGTGGTGACGGCGCGCAGCGGGGCGGAGGCGCTCGTGCGCGTGGCCGAGACGGTGCCCGACCTCGTCGTCAGCGACGTGCGCATGCCGGGAATGGACGGCTACCAGCTCGCCCGTCTTGTCGGCTCTTCGCAGGCCGACGCCGCGCCGCACGCCCCCTTCTATGACGAGGCGCTGACGGAGGCGGAGGTGCGCGTGGCGGAGGCCGTGGCCCGCGGGCTCTCGAACAAGGAGATAGCCGCCGAGTTCCGGATAAGCGTCCGCACGGTGGAGAACCACATCAGCCACATCCTCGCCAAGAAGGGCTTCGGCAATCGCGTCGAGATAGCCCGCTACGTCCTCGACCGCGCGCAGGCCGGCGAGAAGTCCTGAACGTCCCGGCCCGCCCTCCTCGCGTGCAAACAAGTGTAAATACCTACATGAAGTGGGTGGTAACACTGTCGCCTCCGCGCCGCCCCCTTGCTACGGTTGGGGTGTAGATTTCGACCACCGACGGAGGCACAACCTGGATGTTCAAGGGTCTCAAATTGTCGCGCATCACGCCCGCCGCCGTGGCGGTCGGCGAGGCCGTCGCCGCGAACGGATTTGTCGAGCCGCTCTACAAAGTGTACAGGGGCGTCACGCTCGGCATGAGCGCGTCGGACGTGCGCGCCAAACTCGGCAAGCCCGAGGAGAAGAGTGACGGGATGGACTTCTACGTCTTCAACGAACGCGAGCGCGCCCGCGTCTACTACACGGACGGGAAGGCCACGGCCGTCATCGCCACCTACATCGGCAAGGACGGCGGCGCGCCTCCGCCCGCCTCGGTGCTCGGCGCGGAGATAGAGGCCAGGGCGGACGGCTCGATGTATCAGATGAAGCCCTACCGGGAGGCCGGCTATTGGGTCGCCTACAGCCGCACCGCGGGCGACTCGCCGTTGGTGATGATCACGATGCAGAAGACCCCGTGACGCGCTTATGAGAATGAGCTAGCAGGAGACGCATGTCCGAGTCCCTCCTGACTGAGGGCCGCCGCCTTCCCGTGTTTGCGTAAGGCGGCGGCCCTTTTTTTCTTCCGTCGCCGCGCGCCGTGTTACCGTTATCCTTTTCGGAAAGGGTAGAACGTCAGCGCCCATGTACGCCCCTCTCAAAGTCCTGCTGAGTCTCGGCGGCCTCACGCCGAAAGAGCTGGCCGCGCGCGTCTGGCGCGAGATGAATAAAGACGACATCTTCAACCGCGCGGCCATCCTCGGCTTCTACTTCATGCTCGCGCTCATCCCGCTGCTGCTCTGCCTGACTGCGCTGCTCGGCCTCTTCGCGCAGTCGGCGACGGAATTGCGCGACAGCCTCTTCTCACTCCTCGCAAGGGTCGCGCCCCGCTCCGCTTACGCGCTCGTCTACGACACCGTCAACGAAGTGACCGAGGGCGGGAGCGGAGGCAAGCTCACCTTCGGGCTGCTGGCCTCGGTCTGGGCCGCGTCGAACGGGATGCTCGCCATCATCGACACGCTTAACACGGCCTACCACGTCCGCGAGGCCCGCCCGTGGTGGAAGGCGCGGCTGGTCGCGGCCGCGCTGACGCTCGCGCTCGGCGTGCTCATCATCTCCGCGCTGGTGCTGGTGCTCTACGGCGGGCAGGTCTCGGAGGCGTTGTCCGGCGCCCTCGGACTCGGGGGCGCGTTCGCCGCCGCCTGGGGCGTCATCCAGTGGGTCCTCGTGCTCACATTCGTCTTCCTCGCCTTCGGCCTCATCTACTACTTCGCCCCGAACCTCCACGAGCAGAGGTTCCGCTGGGTGCTGCCCGGCATGGTCGTGGGCGTCATGCTGTGGCTCGCCGGCTCGCTCGGCTTCCGCCTCTACCTCCGCTACTTCAACACCTACAACGCCGTCTACGGGTCGCTCGGCGCGGTCATCATCCTCATGCTTTGGTTCTACCTGACGGGCGCGGCCATCCTCGTCGGCGGCGAGGTCAACTCCGAAATCGAGAAGGCCGCCGCGAAAGACGGCGAGGAAGACGCCAAGCTGCCCGGCGAGAAGAGCCCCGGCGAGAAGGCCGGGGTAGGCGGGGAGGGCGGCGGCGCTCAGAGGGCGTAGGTGAAAACACCCACGCCGTCTGAGTAATCGTACCGTTGTGGCCCGTGTCCCTGACGCTTACCCTCTTCCAAGGAGGTTCCGTGGCCGGGTGGAATCGGGGAGCGCGAACTCGGCCTTCCAGCCGCGTAAGTTCACCTCGTACGAGCGGGACATGAACGGCACCGACGAGGCTATGTTCCGCCGCTACAACCGCTGGCACTCGCGCTTCGACCAGCCCGACCCCTACGACGGCAGTTACTTTCTTGGCGTAGGCGCAACTGTCGCATGGCTTAATCCAGATCATGCCAGGTGCGGTGAAGCTAAGCAGATGATGAGAATAGGCGAGATCATAGCTGAGGAGTTCAGTCTGGAAGAGTTCAGGATCAAGGGGCGGTAGTCCCGTAGAAGGGTTGTGATGTGATGAAGCAGCGCCTCCAGCTCGGACGCCCGAGCCGGAGGTGCTGCTTCATCACATCAGAACCCAATAGACTTCCGCGCTTGAGAATAATCTTTGCAACGCACCCATACAGCTTTCACCGGGGTCGACCTCAGACGACGACGTTGAGCGCGTGCGGGGCGATACGGTAGCTGACGGGGGTGAATCCGACTAACTCGCCGTCGGCCTCGACCTGCGCGCCGGGGGCTGCGAACGTGACGGCTCGGCAACGCCGCAGCTCAGCCGGCCCGCGCCGCTCGACCCCACCGCTAAAAAGCGACACGAGGGCGCGCAGCAGCGCGGCCCGCCCGCTCGCCCCAAAGGTCAGCAGGCCCAACGTCCCGTCGCCGCGCCGCACATTCCCGCCCATCCGCATGCGCCCGGCGACCCACGGCGTCTTAAACACCGACAGGCTCGACAGAGCGAGCGTCGAGGCCGCTCCGCCGTCAACCGAAAGCTCCCCCCACATCGGCCCGTGCCGGCCGATGGCGGCCAGGGCCGCGGCAGTATAAGCCGCGTTGACACCCAGCCGGCGCGCCATCCGGACGACGCATCCGCCGCGCCTGTAGGTGCTGGTCGCCTCCGCTATCACGCCGAGGTGCGAGGCGTTAACGGCGTACTGAACTCTAACCCGTCCGTCGGCGGCGGCGCAGCGGAGCCGGATCAAGTCCAGGGGGCACAGGCGCGTGCCGGTTAGCCGTTCCAGGGCGGAGCGGGTGGGGGGGAAGCTTTTGTCGAAATCACAACTGGTGCCGGCCGCGAGGAAGGCCAGCCCCACGCGTGAGCGCCGCCTTGCTTCGACGGACATCAGACCCTGCACGACTTCGTGAAGCGTGCCGTCGCCGCCGAAGACCGCGATGCGGCTGAACCCTTCGGCCACGGCCTCGGCCGCCAGGCGGGAAGCCTCGCCGGGCCGCGCCGTCTGTCTGAACTCGAAAGGCACGCCCCGCACGCGCAGCTCGGCCGCGAAAGTCAGCCAGCGCCCCGCGGCGACGCCCGAGCCCGCCGCGGGGTTGCAGATGATGAAGGGGCGGGCGCCGCTCAAGAGCCGTCCGGCCCGGCGGCGCGCGCCTGCGTCAGCGCGCGGTGGAGCGGCTTTTCGATGAAACTCCCGACGGCCTTCCTGAGCAGCGGCATGACGGGCGTCAGAGTTTCGAGCAGGAGCCGGCGCTCGGCCTCCGACAGCGAGGCGAAGCCGTCGGCGAGGCGCCGCTCCGTGAGCACCGGGTAGTTCATCGCGACCAGAAAACCGTCGGCGTGGTAGGAGCGCGCGCCGTGCAGGTGCAGCCCGTAGAGCTTTTCTCCGGCGGGCCGGCCCCACGTCGTCAGGCTCTCGATCTTCACCTCGTCGTAACTCGGCGGCGAGGCGCTCTTGAGGCGGTAGATGGTGTCGCCCTCTTTTAGTGGGCCGACGGAGAGGTTGGGGTTCTCCTCCAGGGCCATCTCGGGCGAGACGGCCTTCCAGCCCTCGTGCGTCCAGAACATGTGCCCGCCCGAGAAGAAGGGCTCCGAGCCGTTGATGCCGTACATGCGGATGTTCTCGTGCAACTCGATGATGACCAGCTCGTCCGTCTGCACGCCGACGGCTCCGTCCTTGCCGAGCACCTCGTGGCCTTCGCGCACGTCCTCGATGGGGATGGCCTCGCCGGAGGCGAGCTGCACCAGCGTCCCCGGCACGAAGCAGCCCCCCCCGCCGTTCACGTACTCGTAGTTGTCCGGGGCCGTGCCCGACGTGAACCCGAGCGAGGCCGGCTTGCCCTTGAGGAAGGAGGCGACGGCGAGGCCGTAGCCGTACTGCGAGGGCGCGACGATTGTTCTGGACTGACCGGAACTGGCCTGAGAGAAGGAGTGCGAGGAGGTTTGGGTCGTCGTCTGCACGCCGATGGCGCTGTTGACCTGCTGGATGAAGTAGGTGCTCTGGAAGAGGCTGCTCGGGACGCGGTTGAAGCTCAGCAGGCCGGTCATGATGCCCTTGCCGGGCAGGGCGGCCGTCCACGCGTTGATGACGCCCTGCACGAGCGAGGCGTCGAGCCGGTTCAGCTTGTAGAGCGTGAGGTTGAGCTTCTGCTGCCAGTGCGGGTCGGAGTCAATGATCTTGAGAATCTCCGTGACGATGAAGCTGTTCCCGGAGACTTGCGCGGCGAGCTGCTGTCCCCACGACTGCGGGTTGTTGCTGAGGTAGTCCTGGAAGCTGTTGCCGCCGGCCGCGCAGTAGGCGGGGAAGGCCCAGTCGTAGAGCGACTGGCTGGCCCGGATGGCGCTCTGGCTGGTCGGGGCGAGCTGCGTGCTCCAGTATTTGTTGGAGGCCGACTCGTTGATGGCCTGCGAGAAGCCGTGGAGGGAACTGCCGGCGATGCTGTCGCAGACCAGCGCCACCGCCACGTTATCCACCCAGCCGGCGTCGGCCGGGGCGACGGGCGCGCTCGCGCCGCCGAAGAAGACGGACTGCACGGAGGGCGACGCCTGCAACTGGCTGATGAAGACCTGTTGGACGCGCGCGACGACCGGGGCGTCGTCCAGCTGATAGAGGTTATCGACGGAAAGCGCGTTGGGC
>DATHBF010000239.1:0-7004 GCA_035296285.1 Pyrinomonadaceae bacterium
CTTCGCTGGCCGAAGCCTTCAAGGACATCTTCACGGGGCCGGGCGAGGCCGACCAGGTGGCGCCCGTGCTGCTCGACGCCTACATCGTCGCCGGGCGCAACGAGGAAGCCTTCCGCGCCGCCGACGCGTGGCTGGCGAAGAACCCCGACGACGTTGACCTGCTGCGGCGCCTCGCCACCGTCGCGCTCAACGCCTCCATCTCGGGCAACAACGCCTTCGTCGAGACCGGCCGCCAGCACGGCGCCAAGGCCCTCGCGCTCATCGAGGCCGACAAGCGACCGGCCACCGTGGACGCCACGCAGTGGGCCGAGTACAAGACGCGCTGGCTGCCCGTCATCAACCGCGAGCTGGGCATCCTCGCCTTCCGCGAGGGCGACAAGAAGGCGACCCGGACTTACCTCTCGAAGGCGGCGGAGTTGAGGAACCCGGACCCGGCCGTCTACCTCATCCTCAGCGACCTGACCAACGAGGAGTACGACACGCTCGCCAAGGAGGCCCGCGTCGCGCCCGCGGCCGAGCAGCCGGCCGCCCGCAAGAAGGCCGAGGAGGCGCTCGACCGCGTCATCGAGAGCTACGCCCGCGCGATGGCCGTGATAGAGGGCAACGCGCAGTACGACGCCGCCCGCGAACAGCTCGGCAAGAACCTGGAGACCTACTACAAGTTCCGCCACGGCGGCAAGACCGACGGCCTCCAGCAGTTGATAGACAAGTACAAGAAGCCGTAGCCGGCAGCCGGTAGCCGGTAGACGGTATGAAAAGTTTCCGGGGGCGACGCTCTTAACGTCGCCCCCGTCTTATTCTACTGACTACTGCCTACTGGCTACCGGCTACTCCTTCATGCTAAATCTATCCGCATGAGCACTCAGCCAAATAAAATCATCTACTCGATGGTCGGCGTCAGCAAGTTTTACGACAAGAAGCCGGTCCTCAAAGACATCTACCTCTCGTACTTCTACGGCGCCAAGATCGGCGTCATCGGCCTCAACGGCTCGGGCAAGTCAACGCTGCTGAGGGTCATCGCGGGCGCGGACAAGAACATCGTCGGCGAGACGGTCCTCTCGCCCGGCTACGCCATCGGCTATCTCGAACAGGAGCCGCGGCTCGACGAGTCGAAGACCGTCCGCGAGGTCGTCGAGGAGGCCGTCTCGGAGACGGTCGCGCTCCTCAAAGAGTTCGACCAGATAAACGCCCGCTTCGGCGAGGAGCTGTCGGACGACGAGATGAACAAGCTCCTCGAACGCCAGGGCGAGGTGCAGGAGAAGCTCGACGCCTCCGACGCATGGGACTTGGATTCGCGCCTTGAGATGGCGATGGACGCCCTGCGCTGCCCGCCGCCCGAGACGCCCGTCAAAACCCTCTCGGGCGGCGAGCGCCGCCGCGTCGCGCTCTGCCGGCTGCTCCTGATGAAGCCCGACATCCTCCTCTTAGACGAGCCGACGAACCACCTCGACGCCGAGTCGGTCGCCTGGCTCGAACAGCACCTCCAGCAGTATGCCGGCACCGTCATCGCCGTCACCCACGACCGCTACTTCCTCGACAACGTGGCGGGGTGGATTCTCGAACTCGACCGCGGCGAGGGCATCCCCTGGAAGGGCAACTACACCTCCTGGCTCGAACAGAAGCAGGAGCGCCTGCGGCGAGAGGAGAAGCAGGAGTCCGAGAGGCAGAGGACTCTGGAGAGGGAGCTCGAATGGGTCCGCATGGCGCCCAAGGCCCGCCACGCCAAGTCCAAGGCGCGCATCACCTCGTACGAAGCCCTGCTCGCGCAGCAGACCGAGCAGCGCGCCCGCGAGCTTGAGATCTACATCCCGCCCGGGCCGCGCCTCGGGCAAGTCGTCATCGAGGCCGAATCGGTCTCGAAGTCTTACGGCGACCGCCTGCTCGTCGAGGGGATGACGTTTCGGCTCCCGCCCGGCGGCATCGTCGGCGTCATCGGCCCGAACGGCGCCGGCAAGACCACGCTCTTCCGCATGATAACGGGGCAGGAGCAGCCCGACTCCGGCGCCATCCGCGTCGGCGACACCGTCCAGCTCGGCTACGTCGACCAGAGCCGCACGCTCGACCCGACGAAGTCCATCTGGGAGGAAATCTCCGGCGGGCAGGACGCCATCAAGCTCGGCCCGCGCGAGGTCAACTCGCGCGCCTACGTCGGCCGCTTCAACTTCTCCGGCCAGGACCAGCAGAAGAAGGTCACGGCGCTCTCGGGCGGCGAGCGCAACCGCGTCCACCTCGCCAAGATGCTGAAGGAGGGCTCGAACGTCCTCCTGCTCGACGAGCCGACCAACGACCTCGACGTGAACACCATGCGCGCGCTCGAAGAGGCGCTTGAGAACTTCGCCGGCTGCGCCGTCGTCATCAGCCACGACCGCTGGTTCCTCGACCGCATCGCCACCCACATCCTCGCCTTCGAGGGCGACAGCCGCGTCTACTGGTTCGACGGCAACTACACCGAATACGAGGAGGACAAGCGCGCCCGCCTCGGCGACGCCGCCACCCAGCCCCACCGCATCAAGTACCGCCACCTCACGCGCGGCTGAACGGACGAGCGAAAGGAGCAGTCATGAAAGCGACCTGGAAGGGAGCCGTCTTGGCGGAGAGCGACGACACGGTGGTCGTCGAGGGCAACCACTACTTCCCGCCCGAGGCTATTAAGCGCGAGTTCTTCCGCGAGAGCGCGACGCACACGACCTGCCCGTGGAAGGGCGAGGCCAGCTACTACGACGTGGTGGTGGAGGGCGAGGTGAACAGGGACGCGGCGTGGTTCTACCCGGAGACGAAGGAGGCCGCGAACCACGTCCGCGGGCACGTCGCGTTCTGGCGCGGGGTGAAGGTCGAATGAAGGAGGGCCGGGCCGGCTTGAAGACGATGACGAGAATGACGCTGGCGGCGCTCGCCGTCGCGTGCGCGGTGTGCGCCGCGGGCGCGCGCGCTCAGTCGCAGGGGGACATGAACTCGGCGGCATGCGGGAAGTACAGGCGCGCGGACGACGAGCTGAACCGCGTCTACCAGCAGATACTCCGCGAGTACGCCGAGGACGCGGACTTCGTCGCCAGGCTCAAGGAGGCGCAGCGCGCGTGGCTCGCCTACCGCGACGCGCACGTCGAGTCGGTCTTCCCCGGCGAGGACAAGCGCGCCATTTACGGCAGCGTCTTCCCCATGTGCCACTGCGGCGAGGTGGAGGGCCTGACGCGCGAGCGCACGCGCGTCCTGCGCCGCTGGCTCACGGGCCTGCCTGAAGGCGACGTGTGCGCCGGCACCATCAGGGTGAGCGCGCCCAAACCCCGCCCGCGTTTCGGGCCCCGCCGCTAAGGCCCGGCCGCGGACGGAACCGAAAGCGAATTTCCGATGAAGACATTTAAGAACACGGGCGCGCGTGCCGCCCTCGTCGCGCTCCTTCTATTCGTCCCGGCCGCCGCGCAGAAGCCGCCCGAGTCGCCGAAGGCGGCGCCGCCGGCCGCGCTCGACGGCGTCTCGGCCGACTCGCTGCGCGGGCACGTCTCCTTCCTCGCCTCCGACCTGCTCGAAGGGCGGCGGACGCCTTCGCGCGGCCTCGACCTCGCGGCCGAGTACGTCGCCGCGCAGTTCCGCCGGGCGGGCCTGGAACCGGCGGGCGACGACGGCTACTTCCAGACCGCCCCGTGGGGCGAGGTGGCGAAGCTCTCGCGCCGCCCCCGCGAGCTTTCGCCCGAGGAGGCGGCGCTGAAGGTGCGCAACGTGGCCGGCATCCTTCGCGGCTCAGACCCGAAACTGAAGGACGAGTACGTCATCGTCTCGGCGCACTACGACCACATCGGCGTCCGCCCCGAGACGGAGGGCGACCGCGTCTTCAACGGCGCGAACGACGACGCCTCGGGCACGGCCGGCGTCATCGAGACGGCCGCGGCGCTGGCGAGGATGAGCCCGCGGCCTCGGCGCAGCGTCCTCTTCCTCGCCTTCTGCGCCGAGGAGCACGGGCTGCTCGGCTCGCGCTGGTACGGGCTGCACCCGCTCGTCCCGCTCGCGCGCACGGTGGCGCAACTGAACCTCGAAGTCATCGGGCGCACGGGCCACGACGAGTCGTCGCAGGCCGGCACGCTCGCCATGACCGGCTTCGACTACTCGGACGTGGGCGCGCTGCTCTCGAAGGCCGGCGAGGCGGCCGGCGTCAGGGTCTACAAGCACCCGACGAACAGCGACGCCTTCTTCGGCCGCAGCGACAACCAGTCGCTCGCCGACGCAGGCGTCCCCGCGCACACCGTCAGCGTCGGCTACATGTACCCCGACTACCACAAGCCCGGCGACGAGTGGCAGAAGCTCGACTACGCCAACATGGAGCGCGTCGTCCGCGCCGTCGCCCTCGCCGTCATCGACCTCGCCGACGCCCCGCAGCCGCCCCGCTGGAACGAACAGAACCCGAAGGCCGCCCGCTACGTCGAGGCTTGGAAGAAGCTTCACGGCAAATAAGGTTTTGGGTGTCAGGTGCCGGTAAAGGCGAGCCCGGCTGGGCCGCCGGCTGAGCTAGGCGTTATAATTCCCCAACTCAAAATCCGACGAGAAGGAGTGTTCAGGTATGCGTTTCTTTAACTTCCGCGCGGCGTGCGCCGTCGTGGCGGCGGGCGCCGTCGCGCTCGGCGCGCTGGCGCAAGGGGCGGGCGGCCAGACCGGGCGCGGCTTCGAGAAGGCGCGCATGGACGAGACGGCCCCGGCCTGCACCGACTTCTATCAGTTCGCCAACGGCGGCTGGCTGAAGGCGACCGAAATCCCGGCGGCCTTCCCCATGTGGGGCAGCTTCAACATCCTCGCCGAGAACAACCGCAAGACGCTGCACGAGATTCTCGAAGAGGCCGCCAGGAACAGTTCCGCCAAGCGCGGCACCATCGACCAGAAGGTCGGCGACCACTACGCCTCCTGCATGGACGAGGCCAAGCGCGAGGCCGAGGGCTTCAAGCCGATTCAGGCCCAGCTGGCCCGCATCGAAGGCATCAAGAGCGTGCGCGACGTGCAGACCGAGGTCGCGCGCTTTCACGACATGGGCGTGCCCGCCCTCTTCAGCTTCGGCGCGCTGCCCGACCTCAAGAACAGCTCGCTCAACATCGGCTTCGCCGGGCAGGGCGGGCTCTCGCTTCCGACGAACGAGTACTACACGAAGACCGACGAGAAGTCGGTCGAGCTGCGCGCCAAGTTCGTCGAGCACATGAAGCGCATGTTCCAGCTCCTCGGCGACGACCCCGACCGCGCTGCCAAAAACGCGCAGACCGTGCTCGCCGTCCAGACGCGCCTCGCGCAGAACTCACGCGACCCCGTCGCGCTGCGCGACTTCTCGAAGCAGTACAACAAGATGGGTTCCGCGCAGCTCAGGGAGCTGACGACCAACTTCAACTGGGCCGACTACTTCAAGGCGCGCGGCCTCTCGCCCGACATCGAGATCAACGTCGCCCACCCCGAGTTCTTCCGGGCCGCGGACAAGCTGCTGACGGAAGTCCCGCTCGCCGACTGGAAGACCTACCTGCGCTGGCACCTCGTCAGCGCCGCCGCGCCCAACCTCTCGTCGAAGTTCGAGGACGAGTCCTTCGAGTTCTCGGGCCGCGTCCTGTCGGGCCGCAAGGAGCAGTACCCGCGCTGGCGCCGCTGCACGGCCTCGGCCGACGCGCAGCTCGGCGAGGCCGTCGGCCAGGCTTACGTCGCCCGCGCCTTCAAGCCCGAGTCGAAGCGGCGCATGCAGGAGATGGTCAACAACCTCATCGCGGCCTTCCGCGAGCGGCTGACGAAGCTCGACTGGATGAGCGATGAGACGCGCAAGCAGGCCCTGGCGAAGCTCAACGCCTTCCAGCAGAAGATAGGCTACCCCGACAAGTGGATTGACTACACGCCGCTCGAACAGGGCCGCGACTCCTACGCGCAGAACGTGCTGCGGGCCGCCTCCTTCGAGGTGCGCCGCGACCTCAACAAGATCAACAAGCCGGTGGACCGCGGCGAGTGGGGCATGTCGCCGCCCACCGTCAACGCCTACAACAACTGGCTGATGAACGAGATCGTCTTCCCGGCCGGCATCCTCCAGGCGCCCTTCTTCAACCCCGAGGCCGACGACGCCCTCAACTACGGCGCCATCGGGGCGGTCATCGGCCACGAGATCACGCACGGCTTCGACGACCAGGGCGCGAAGTTCGACGCCCAGGGCAATCTGAAGAACTGGTGGTCGGAGGCCGACCTGAAGAACTTCGAGGCGCGCTCCGAGTGCATCGTCAACCAGTTCGGCGCCTACGAGGTCGAGCCCGGTTTGAAGATGACGGGCAAGCTCGTCTCCGGCGAGTCCATCGCCGACCTCGGCGGCCTGACCGTCGCCTACGCCGCCCTCCAGAAGTCTCTGGAAGGCAAGCCCAAGCCGCCGGCCATCGACGGCTTCACGCCCGAGCAGCGATTCTTCCTCGGCTGGGCGCAGGTCTGGGCCTCGAAGTACACGCCCGAGATTCAGCGGCTCATCACGCAGTCCGACCCGCACCCCATCTCGCGCTTCCGCGTCAACGGCCCGCTCTCGAACATGCCCGAGTTCGCCGCCGCCTTCAGGTGCAAGGCCGGCGACCCGATGGTCCGCCCCGAGAAGGACCGCTGCCGCATCTGGTAGCCGGCCGGCCGACCGCCGCCGAAACGGAAAGGCTCCGGCAGGGTTGCCGGAGCCTTTCCGTTATTTCAGACGCGGGACGTGGGGGGACGGGCTCACCGTGAAGGACGGGGAGTGCCCTCTCGCGCGGGACGTTTTTGGGGTTCGGCTGTCGGCTTAGTGGCCGGCGACGGCGCCGGCGGCGACGCGGGTGCGCGCGGGGCGGCGCTCGTGGCGCGCGCAGGCACGCGCCAGCGCCTCCGTGACGCGGGGCTCGACGCTGCACTCGGGCTGGCGGCAGACGGCGGCGAGTTCTGAGACGACGAGGTAGCGCGCCCGCTCAAGCATCCGCTGCTCGCGGAACGAGAGCGGCTTCGAGTGGCTGAGGTAGGTCAGGTTCTTCAGGACCTCGGCGACCTCGAAGATG
>DATHBF010000240.1:0-2622 GCA_035296285.1 Pyrinomonadaceae bacterium
CTCCGCTACCGCACGCAGATCGAGACGCTTCAGGACTACGTCATCGTCGAGCAAGACCGGCCGCACGTCGAACACTTGACGCGGCAGTCCGACGGCAATTGGGAAACTCATGAGGTGAGCGGGCTCGACGGCGTCCTCACCCTCGACTCCATTCAGTGCCGCATCCCGCTCGCGGACCTGTACAGTCGCATTTCCTTCGCCGAAGGATAGTCTTCTCTCTGTCTCAAACGTACTGCCCGGCGGCGTAGCCCGAGGCCCAGGCCCATTGGAAGTTGTAGCCGCCGAGGTGGCCGGTCACGTCCACGACCTCGCCGACGAAGTAGAGGCCGGGGACGCGGCGCGACTCCATCGTTTTTGACGAAAGCTCGTTCGTGTCCACCCCGCCCTTCGTGACCTCGGCCTTCTGAAAACCTTCGGTGCCGGCGGGCTCGATGCGCCAGTCGTGCAGGCGTTCGGCGAGGGCCTTAAGCTCGGAAGGCGAGTAGCCGCCGAGCGGGCGCGGCGGGGCGTGCAGCTCGCACCAGACCTGCGCGAAACGCTTCGGCAGGTGGCGTGCGAGCACGACGGAAGGCTCGGCGTTCGTCTCGCGGCCGCGTTCGAGTATCCGGGCCGCGTCGTGGCCGGGCAGGAGGTCTACGCGGAGCGGGTCGCCGCGCTCCCAGTAGGAGGAGATTTGGAGGACGGCCGGGCCGCTCAAGCCCCGGTGCGTGATGAGCAGGTTCTCGGCGAACTCCGCGCCGCCGCAACGGACCGTCGCGTTGACGGAGATGCCGCTGAGCGGCCGGAACGCTTCGAGTTCGTCGGGGGCGAGCGTAAGCGGGACGAGGGCGGGCGCGGGCTGCAAGACCTTAAGGCCGAAGCGGCGCGCGAGGCGGTAGCCGAAGTCGGTCGCGCCGACCTTCGGGATTGAAAGGCCGCCCGAGGCGACTACCAAAGACTCGCAGACGAAAGTCCCCTGGCTCGTCACCACCTCGAAGCCTTCGGCGCGTCGCACGTCCTCGACGCGACAGTCGGTCCTGACCTCCGCGCCGGCCCGCGCGCACTCGCCGAGAAGCATCTCGACGATCTGGCGCGAGCTGCCGTCGCAGAAGAGCTGGCCGAGCTTCTTCTCGTGGTAGGCGATGCGGTGGCGCTCGACCAGCGCGACGAAGTCGGCGGGCGTGTAGCGCGCCAGCGCCGACTTTGCGAAGTGCGGGTTGGCCGACAGGAAGTTCTTCGCCGTCGTGTTCGTGTTCGTGAAGTTGCACCGCCCGCCGCCGGAAATCTCTATCTTGCGGCCGACGCGCCCGTTGTGCTCCAGGACGACGACCGAGCGCCCGCGCCTGCCCGCCTCGACGGCGCACATCAGCCCCGCCGCGCCGCCGCCGATGATGACCACGTCTTTTCTCATGCGCCGCCCGTCACTTCTTCTGCTCCTCTTCGAGCAGCGGCTTGAGGTGGCGGTAGACGGTGTCGGCGACTATCTTCGTGCCTTCGGCGTTCGGGTGGATGCCGTCGTCCTGGTTAAGCTCCGCGCGGCCCGCGACGCCTTCGAGGAAGAAGGGGATGAAGGGGACGCCGTGCTCCTTCGCGAGCGACTCGAAGGCTTCGTGTATCTGGCGCTGGTATTCGGCTCCGGCGTTGGTGGTCGTGTATATTCCGGCGAGGAGGACGCGCGCGCCTCGCGCCTTCGAGCGTTCGATGATTTGCGAGAGGTTCTTCTTAGTCTCGGCGACGGGCTGGAGGCGGAGGAAGTCGTTGGCGCCCAGCTCAAGGATGACGAAGCGCACGTCGCCGGCTTCGAGCGACCAGTCGAGGCGGCGCACGCCGGCCGCCGAGGTGTCGCCGGAGACGCCCGCGTTGACGACCTCGTATTGGAAGCCGTCGGCGTCGAGCTTCTTCTGGAGCAGCGCCGGGTAGCTCTGCGCGGGGTCGAGGCCGTAGCCGGCCGTCAGGCTGTCGCCGAAGGCCACGATTCTAGGTAAAGTCTTCTCGGGCGTCGGCGCGGGCGCGCTCGCCGGAGGGTTATCGCGCGCGGCGGATTTGGGCGAGGGGCTGTGGCCGCAGGCGAAGAGGCCGGCGGCCGCGGCCAGGCAGGTTAGGAAAGCAAGTTTCTTCATGATCGAATTATATAAAATTTCCAAGACCGTTCAGTCCGGCGCCGAGCGCCTGACGATACTCCACGAGCTTGACATGAACATCCCGGACGGGCAGTTCGTCGCCGTCGTCGGCCCGTCGGGCAGCGGCAAGTCTACGCTGCTCGGCCTCGTCGCCGGGCTCGACGCGCCGACCTCGGGGCGCGTCCTCATAGACTCGGAAGAGATCACGCGGATGGGCGAGGACGCGCTGGCCGTGCTGCGCGGCCGGAAGGTGGGCATCGTCTTCCAGTCTTTCCACCTCATCCCTTCTATGACGGCGCTCGAAAACATCCTCGCGCCGCTCGAAATCAGGGGCGCCCGCGACGCGCACGAACGCGCCCGCCAACTTCTGGCCGACGTGGAGCTGACCGAGCGCGCCCACCACTACCCTTCGCAGCTCTCGGGCGGCGAGCAGCAGCGCGTCGCCATTGCCCGCGCCATCGCCAAGCGGCCGGCGGTGCTGCTCTGCGACGAGCCCACGGGCGCCCTCGACATCGGCACCGGC
>DATHBF010000241.1:0-13188 GCA_035296285.1 Pyrinomonadaceae bacterium
CGCCAACGACCCCTCGATACTCCTCGCGGACGAGCCGACGGGCAACCTCGACTCGCGCAACGGCCGCCACGTCTTCGACCTCATGGTCGAGATGAACCGGCGGCGCGGGGCCACGCTCGTCCTCGTCACGCACGACGCGGAGCTTGCCGCCCGCGCCGACCGCCGCGTCTCGCTGCGCGACGGAAGGGTCGTGGCGGACGAGATGATGGGCCGCACTTCCCCCGCCGCCGACGTTTCGGACGAGGAATTGGAGGCGGCTCGGCCTTGAACTTCATCATACAGCTTGCGTGGCGGGAGCTGCGCTCTTCGTGGCGGCGGCTGCTCTTCTTCTTCATCTGCATCGGCGTCGGGGTGGGGAGCATCGTCGCCCTGCGCTCGATGATTCAGAACTTGAACCGCGCGGTGGCCGGCGAGGCGCGCGCGCTGATGACGGCCGACGCGCAGGTCGAGACGACGCGCGAGTGGGACGCGGAGGCGCTGGCGAAGATTGAGCGCGTCGCGCGTCCGCCCCTCGTCCTCGCGCGCGCCGAAACCGTGGAAGCCCCGACCATGCTGCGGCCCGCCGACGAGTCGAAAGAGGGCGCGCTGATGGTCGAGCTGAAGGGCATCGAGAAGCCCTTTCCGCTCTACGGCGAGTTCCGGCTCGCGGACGGCCGAGCCTTCGATTACTCGTTGGTCGAGTCGGACGGCGCGGTCGTCGCCCCGCTCCTGCTCGAACGGCTGCGCCTGAGCGTAGGCGACCGCGTCAAGATCGGAGAGAAAGACTTCGAGATTCGCGGCGTCACGCGCGACGAGCCGGGCAGCGGCAGCGGCTTCCGTCTCGGGCCGCGCGTCTTCGTCGAGAGGAGGAGCCTCGAAGCCGCGGGCCTGACGGGCTTCGGCAGCCGCGCGCGCCGCAAGATTCTCTTCAAGACGAGCGAGGACGGGGCGGGCGAGCTCGTGCGGCTGCTGCGCGCGGAGCTGGGCAACAACATCTACGGCGTGCGCTCTTACAAGGACTCGCAGGAGAGTTTGGGCGAGCAGTTCGCGCGGGCCGAAAACTACCTCTCGCTGACGGGACTCGTCGTCCTCGTGCTCGGCGGCATCGGCGTCTCGTCGGTCACGCGCGTCTTCGTCGAGCAGCGGAAGAAGAGCATCGCCATCCTCAAGTGCGTCGGCGCTACGGGCAGCAGGCTGACGGCGGCATATCTGGCTCAGGTGATTCTGCTGGGCGTGGCGGGGAGCCTGCTCGGCGTGCTGCTGGCGAGGGCGGCGCTGCTGTTCGTCCAGTCGCGCTTCGCGGAGAGCCTGCCGCGCAACCTCACTTACGACCTGCAAGCGGGCGCCGCCGCGCAGGGGCTCGGCCTCGGGCTCTTGATCTCCGTGCTCTTCGCGGCGCTGCCGCTGCTGCGCATCCGTGGAATCAAGCCGAACATGCTGCTCCGCGAGTCGGACGACGCGGCGGGCGGCTTCCGCTTCGACCCGCTGCGGTGGGGCGTGGCCGTGTGCGTGCTCGCGGGCGTCGCCTTCTTGGCTTCGTGGCAGGCGGGCTCGGTGCGCGTCGGGCTCTTCTTTCTCGGGGGCCTGGGCGTGGCGGCGGCGCTCTTGTACGCGGCGGCGTGGGCGCTGGTCTTCCTCCTGAAGCGGGCGCGCGCCTTCGGGCCGTTCACGGTGAGGCAGGCCGTCAACAGCATGCACCGGCCGGGGAACCAGACGCGCGTCATCCTTCTGGCCGTGGGCCTGGGCGCCTTCCTCGTCATCGCCGTCCAATTGCTTCAGGCGAACCTGCTCGAAGAGATCGACGTGACGCGCCGGGGCGGTCTGCCGAGCATGTACCTGATTGACGTGCAGAAGGACCAGGTCGAGGGCGTGCGCGAGCTTGTCGCGGGCGAGGCGGGGCTGACGGCGGAGCTTTTGCCGACGGTGCGCGCGCGCATCGTGAAGATCAACGGGCGGGACATTGACCTCGACGCGGCCGAGATGCGGCGCGAGCGCGGGCGACTGGGGCGCGAGTACGTGACGACCTACAGGCCGCGGCTCGAAGCGAACGAGACGATTGTGGCCGGCGAGTTCTGGGACGAGACGCCTTCGGCCGAGGCCGAAGTCTCGATTGAAGAGGGCTTGCGCGGGACGGCGGGGCTCGACGTGGGCGGCACGATAACGTTCGACATACAGGGCAGAAAGATAACGGCGCGGGTGACGAGCGTGCGCCGCGTTGACTGGCGCAACTCGCGCACGGGCTTCCTCGTCCTGTTCCGGCCGGGCGCGCTCGACAACGCGCCGCAGACCTTCGTCGGCGCTCTGGACGGGCTGACGGACGCGACCCGGCGGGCGCGCTTCGAGCGGGCGCTCGTGGACCGCTTCCCTAACGTGAGCGTGATAGACGTGGCCGACATCGTGCAGAGCGTCGGGCGCATCCTGTCGAACATCACGCTCGCCGTCTCGTTCATCGGCGGCTTCGTGCTGCTGAGCGGGACGCTGATACTCGTCGGCTCGATTGCGATGACGAAGTTTCAGCGAGTCTACGAGGCGGCCGTGCTGAAGACGCTCGGGGCGAGCCGGCGCATGCTGCTCGGGATACTGCTGGCCGAGTATGCGCTGCTCGGGCTGGTCGCCGGCCTCGTCGGCGCCGCGGCGGCCACGGCCCTCTCCTACGCCGTCTCGCGCTACGTCTTCGAGATCGATTGGAGCTTCATGCCGGTCATCGGGGCGGCGGGGATATTCCTGACAGTCTTGCTCGTCTGCCTCGTCGGCGCGCTTTCGAGCTTGGACGTGTTGACGAGAAAGCCGCTGGCGATTCTTCGCTCGGGTTGAAGTTAGCGGACAGGAGTTTTCAACACGGAGGGCACAGAGGACGCAGAGAGAAGAAGATTCGAGATTTCAGTGTTCAAATTTGAAATTTCAAATCTTTGATTCTTCTCTGTGTCCTCTGTGCCCTCCGTGTCAAAGCGGCAGTAGGTCGGGCTCGACCCAGCCGGCGCGCGCTTCGGGGGAGAAGAGGCGCTCGCGCGTGTAGTGCCTGAGCGGGAGCCGGCTGTCGGCGCGGGCGGCGAGGTCGTTGGCGAGCGCGACGAGCGAGCGGCCCTCGTTGCGTCCTTCTTCGAGGAAGGCACGGACGGCGTGCAGCCAGAAGAGGGTCAGCGTCTCGTGGTAGCCGCCCGTCGGCGTCTGGGGGACGCCGTGGGCCGCGTTGTAAGCCTTGATGCCGCCGCGGACGCGCGCGACCGCCTCCGGCCAGTCGTACTGGAGGAGGTGCCAGAGCGCGACCGTCAGGTGCGCGGCGTGCGTCCAACGCGCGCGCGGCAGCGAGCGGTCGTTGAAGCCGCGCAGCACTTCGAAAATCTCCCCGGTCGTCCTGTACTCGGCCGCGTCGAGCGCAAGTATTGACATGACGCCACCCCCTTCCTCCGTTCAATAAAAATTTTAGCGCCGACGAGTATTGGCGAAACTCGCGCTGCTCTACCGTTGAGCTATGGCCGCGTCATTGGTCGCGGCCACCGGGATTCGAACCCGGAACCAGCCGGTTATGAGCCGATGTAGTTCCGCCCGCATTCGGCGCCGTAAAAGTTGCCAACCCATTCCGAAGCGGCGACGAGGGGGGTGAGAGGAACGACCGCCCGGGCGGCCGCCGCGGGATTTGAACCCACCTTACACCATGTACTCCCATCCGGCATTCGCCGCCTCCGAAGAGTTTCGTGAAGGGCCGACGAGTCTTGCCGTGACTGCCTTATGGGCACGTTTCCTAAACGTGTTGTAGTCACGACCGCATTCGGCCCCTCTCCGTCTATACGCGAAGCTCGACGGCTTCGATCACGCCGACCCAGTGGTTCGGGTCGAGCCGGCCGTCGGCGAACTCCTTGACGACCCGGAAGACCTGGTCGGAGAAGCCGCCGACGTTGAGAACGTCGCCCGCCTCGGCCGCTTGCGTCGTGCCGTAGGGCTGCACGTCGAGGCAGACGAGCCGCGCCCGCGGGTTACGAGCCTTGAAGGCCGACCACTCGCGCATCGTGGCCGTGCCGCGGCCGGCGCGCGCGTCCACCCACGACTGGTTGTCCGAGACGTAGACGACGAGGTCGCCTTTCGCGCGGCGCGCGTTCAGCTCGCGGAGCGGGGCCGAGCAGTTCGTGCCGCCGCCGCCGACCGCGGCCAGCTTCTGCGCGTTCGTCATCACGCTGTCGCGCGGGTTCAGCCGCACCTTCACCACCTTGTCCTCGAACGGGATGACCTCCGCGTCCGGGTTCCGGCGCAGAATCGTGGCCGCGACGAGCGCCGCCACATCCACGCAGCGCACCTTCGTCGTCGAGCCCTTGCGGTGGCCCGTCACGGGCGACAGCATCGAGCCCGAAACGTCCGGGCAGACGTAGACCCTGCCCTCGACCTTCGGCACGTTGCGCGTCGCCGCCTCCATCGCGTCCTGTAGCGCCTCGCGGACGACCGACGGCACGCGCGCGTCGGTCGAGTTGTAGGCCACCATGAGCTGGTATGGGAAGGCGCGCGCGGCCGCGACCTTGTCGGGGTCGGCGAGCCGGCGCGCGACCAGCTCCGCCAGCTCGGGCTCGTTGAAGACGCCGTGGCGCGCGAACGTGTTCAGGTTCATGCGCGTCATCTGCCAGCCGGCGCGGCGCGCGATCTCCGCCCACTCGCGCGCGCCCAGGTCGAGCGACGTGAGCATCTGGAACGGCACCGCCGGCACCTCCGCGCGGTCACCCGCCTTGAACGCCTCGAAGCTGCGGACCAGCTCCGGCAGCGCGCCGCGGTCGTGCTCGCGGCCGACGAGGTAGCCGTAGAGTGCGCGGCGCGAATCCGTGCGCGGCTTCGGGTGGACCATCCGGACGATGTCGGCGAACGAGGGCGACTGGCCGACGCTTGAGCGGAAGAGGTCCGCGTCGTCGCGCGCTTCGAGCCACTCGCGGACGAGCCGCTTCGGGGCCGTGCCGAGAGACTTGCGGCCCGTCGCGCCCGAGCGGACGATCTGCACGAAGTTCCGAAGCATCTTGCCGTTATCGACGACGCGCGGGAAGACGGCTTCGAGCAGCCGCACGTCGCGGCGCGCGAGCACGGCGCAGAGCAGCGCCGGCACGTCCTTCATCAGACCGCGCTCGCGCGCGTAGACGGCCGTCCGGGCGATGAACTCGGGCTCGACCTGCTCGCACAGCTCAAGCACCTTCGAGAGCTGCTCCGAGGCGTCGGCGTAGAACGTCGAGTTGAGGCAGCCCGTCGCCGCATACTGCGCGAGCGCGTGCTTCGGCGTGAAGGCGTAGGCCGGCGCACGCTCCTCGTTGACGGCGTCCGCGGCCGGGACGAGCTTGCCGATGATCGACTTGAAAAGCGATTTGTTTGCCATGACGACACACCTCGAAGACCGAAGTACCTTGAAAGGTGGAAACTTAAGTCGCGGCGGGCGGAGTCGCACCGCCGTCGCACGGTTATCAACCGTGTGCTCTCCTGTTGAGCTACGCCGCGTCGGAATGTTTGAAGAAGAAATAGGCCCGGTGGGATTTGAACCCACGATCCACCGCTTAAAAGGCGGTTGCTTTAGTTCCGCTTAGCTACGGGCCTTCGGCGGGAGGGAAACTGTGGCGGGAGGACTCGAACCTCCGGTGGCCGCATTAACAGTGCGGTGCCTTACCAGCTTGGCTACGCCACATCGGGGAAGTGAACTGCGGCGGCGGGAGTCGAACCCGCACACTCTCGCTTACGAGGCGAGTGCTCTGGAGCCGTTTGAGCTACGCCGCAAGGAATGGATCGGGTGAGACTCGAACTCACATCCTACAGTTTGCAAGACTGTCGCTCTGCCTTTGAGCTACCAACCCGAATCGCTGAGGCGGGATTTGAACCCGCGGCCCGCGGCTTATGAGGCCGCCGCTCTACCCCTGAGCTACTCAGCAAAAAAGCAGGCCCGGCAGGACTCGAACCTGCGACCGACTGCTTAGAAGGCAGCCGCTCTTCATCCGTCTGAGCTACGGGCCCTTGAAGTTGGTCGGGGCGCTGCCGCCGTCGCCAGCCGGCATTGCTCCACGGTCCCGCGCCGTCACGTTCCGCCGGGATGAGCCGCGCCCCGAGAAGTTTCGGGAATAGGGACGGGAGGACTCGAACCTCCAACTTTCTGTTTGTAAGACAGACACGCTACCGGTTGCGTCACGTCCCCTCTTCATGATGGCTGGAGGTGGAATCGAACCACCGTCTCCCGCTCTTCAGGCGGGCGCTCGGGCCGTCTCAGCTATCCAGCCGGCCGGTGCGGAGGGGAGACTTCTTGACGGCCTCCCCTCCGTCTTCACGCGAGTTTGCGTTGCTCGACCGCGTCAGCCTCTTCGGCGAAGAGGTACTTGCGCCACGCCGGTCGGGACTCGGCGTAGTGGCAGAGCATGACGAGGTCGAGGCCGACGCGCAGCGCCTTCTGCGTCGTGAGCAGGGGCATGCGCGCCTCCTCGGGCGTGCGGCAGCCCTTGCGCGTGTTGCAGTGCTTGCAGGCCGCCACGAGGTTCTCGGGCGTCGAGCGGCCCTGCTTCGAGCGCGGCGTGATGTGGTCGAGCGTCAGCTCCTGCGGCGCCATCTTCCGGCCGCAGTACTGGCACCGGAACCCGTCGCGCACGAGGATGCGCAGGCGGCGCAGCCCCGCCGGCTGCCGGCGCCTGCGGACGTTCACGTACTGCCGAAGCCGGATGACGCTCGGCACGAAAAACTCGGCGCGCGCCGAGCGAATCACGCGGCCCTCCTCGTACTCCTCGACAAAGACCGCCTCGCGGACGACGAGGCACATCGCCCGCGCCACCCCGACGGTGCCGAGCGGCTCGTACGAGAAGTTGAGCAGAAGAACCCTGCCGTTCAGGTTAGCCATCAAGGCACCTCCTTTCGCGGAAATTGAAAAGGGGAGTGCGAGCGGGGGTGAGGACCCCCCGCGGGCGCGGGGCGCCGCTCGCAAGCTCGTTCAGTCGAGGAAGACGACGCTGGATGCCCAGACGGCCATCCCCTCGGTGTTCATCGAAACGCGGTGCCAGCAGTCGAGCACGACCGTCTTGTGGTCGGCGTGCCTGACGCTGCCGCGCACGAAGAGGCGCGGGTCGCGCACCATCGAGCGCCAACGCCAGCCGCCTGCCTGCGGGTTGGTCCTCAGGAGGTGGCGGTATTCCTGCTCGCCGACCCCACGAGGGTACTGCTCGCAGACCATCACGAAGCGGCCGCCCGTGCGGTAGGCGTACTGGCAGACGTGCGCCTTGCTGCCGCCGCCCCGCGTGAGCGGCTCGTTCCTGAGCACCCGGCTCTCGTCAACCTTCAGCTCCGGCGCGGGGACGAAGAACCACTCGCCCTGCCTGACGTATGCCTCGTTGCGGCGGCGGAAGAGGTTCTTACGGCGCTTCAGGTTGACGTGGGCGGAATGCCTGACGAGCGCGGGCTGCAAGGCCCTGAACGCCGTCAGGACTCCCGACACGGACTTGCCCGGCACGGCGCAGACGAACCAGTGGCGCTCGTCGTGGCCGCACAGGAACTTCCTCTTCTCTTCGCCCGCGCGGCCGAGGAGCAGGAGGTGCTTCAAATCCGGCCGCAGGTCTACGACTTCGTACTCGACCCGCTCGGCGGCGCCGAGGCGGATCTCAAAGAACTCGCCGCCGCCGTCCGAACGGATGTCAATGCCCGCGCTCCCTCTGCTGTCCCAGGACCTGCCAGCCTCGGTCACTTTCAACCGCGCGCCCATGCGCGCGAACTTGCTCTCTAACAATCCGATGTCCATACGTTCCCTTCTAAAAGACCCCCGGAGGGGCGAGCCGGAACGGACGGACGCGGAATCTAGCCCCGACGGGGCTGACCCTTCCTGTAGAGGACGGGTTCCGCGCCGCCCCCGCGGCGCCCGAAGGCGCGCAGGAAGATTCGCGCGACGTAATGCAGTCGTATGAGTGACATCGAAACCTCCTTCCGCGCTGTCGTTAAGAGCACGCGGCCGGAATCGAACCGGCTCCTGACGGCTTTGCAGGCCGCCGCCTTCCCACTTGGCTACGCGCGCTTCGGTTGAGGTTGGAGTGAACGGCGGGACTTGAACCCGCGCCTCCGGCGTGGCGGGCCGGCGCTCTGGCGCGTCTGAGCTACGTTCACATTAAAAGTCGGAGCGGCGGGAATCGAACCCGCGTCGTCTTGCTCCCGAGGCAAGTGCCTGAAGAACCACTAGGCTACACTCCGAAGCTTTGGCGGAACCGGACGGACTCGAACCGTCATCGCCTCGCTCGACAAGCGAGTGCCTCACCTCTCGGCCACGGTTCCGCGCGGGAAAGAGCTGGCAGGGATGGCGGGACTCGAACCCGCAAAGCCCAGAGGGCGCCTGATCGAAAGTCAGGCCGCTTTGACCGTTTGCATACATCCCCTCGTTCTGAAAACTGATACCGGCGGAGGGAGTCGAACCCACATCCTCTTGTTCCTAAGACAAGCGCCTCGCCATTTGGGCTACGCCGGCGTGAAAACTCGAAAGACTCCGGGAGGAGGACTCGAACCCCCATCTCCTGTTCCAAAGACAGGCGTCCGGCCGTTGGACGACCCCGGAACGAACGGACCCGGCACGACTCGAACGTGCGGCCTCAAGCTTCGGCGGCTTGCGCTCTCATCCGTCTGAGCTACGGGTCCCGACCTTCATGAATTGGCAGGGGCGCCCGGACTTGAACCGAGATCGGCGGATTTGGAGCCCGCCAGTTTGGCCTTAACGTACGCCCCTTCGGGATGCGCCAGGGGAGACTCGAACTCCCACGCTCGCGTGGAGCCACAGCTTTACAGACTGCTGCCGATCCGGTTCGGCGTCTGGCGCGAACAGAGAAAAGATTCCGACGGGGGCCGAGGCCGAAGTCTCGGCCCCCGTCGCTTTCAAGGTAATTCGGTTATCAAACAACGAAAAAGAGCGGGCCCTGGTGCTTCCCCACAGGAAGCAGGCCCGCTCCGGTCCGTCTCTGCGACTGTCTTAGAGATTTCGGGAGCGGGAGGCCCGCCCCCGCTGATCTATTGCTGAATCTGGTTATCCTTGCCGAGCACGCCTTCAGGCGTCCACAGGTGTCCCTGCATGACCAAAGGCTCTATCCGGCCCGTTAAATAACTCGGACGGACTCGCCCCGCCGCCCTGTTAAACCTACAGGCGGACGGCCGCGCGGCGGCGCCCTGCGCCGTGGCGGTAAGCCTTAATTGTTTCGAGTCCGTTCTCATCCCGACACCCATCTCTTCAAGAATTGCGCCCGCGAACCGGGCGACTTGCGGCAATATAGCAGATTACTTTATACTGTCAAGCACTTTCTTGAAAATTATTTCCGGCGCCCGGAAAATTTCGTGAAACCCGCCGTTGACCCGTCGCGTATTCGGGGGTACTGTATTAGTGGCCTAGTACAGTGAGGTGGGCCTGAGCGTGTTCATAGCCATCGACCCGTCCAGCGGCGTCCCGATCTACATGCAGATCGTGAGCCAGATCAAGACCGGCATCGCCATGGGGCGGCTCTTGCCGGAGGACCCGCTGCCGTCGGTCAGGCAACTCGCCGTGGAGCTTTCGGTCAACCCGAACACGGTCGCGCGCGCCTACCTCGACCTCGAATACGACGGGATCATCTACAAGCGGCAGGGCGCCGGCACCTTCGTCTCCGGCCAGGGCGTGGAGATGTCGAAGAACGAGCGGCGCAAAGTCTTGAGCGAGCTCATAGAGAAGGCGCTCGTCGAGGGCGTGAACCTGGGCCTGGACGAGCGGGAGCTGCGCGAGACGTTCGAGCGCGTGCTCGACAAGATCATCAGCTCGCGGCAGGCCGAGGCGGTCGGCAAATGAATGCGGGACGAGTCGGCATTATGAACACAGACAGCGGATTCGCGCGCGGCGATTACGCCATCGAGACTCACGACCTGTGGCGCAAATTCGGCAAGTTCGAGGCCGTGCGCGGCGTCAACCTCCAGGTGCTGCGCGGCACGGTCTTCGGCCTGCTCGGCGTGAACGGGGCGGGGAAGTCCACCATCATCAAGATGATCGTCGGCCACCTGCGACCGACGCGCGGCGAGATTCAAATCCTCGGCCGGGCGCAGGCGGAAGACCCGACGGGGATGCGCGAGCGCGTCGCCTACGTCTCCGAGAACCGCTACCTCTACGAGTGGATGACGGTGGACGAGAGCGTGCGTTTCACGAAGGCTTTCCACAGGACTTGGGACGACCGGAAGGCGGCCGACCTCCTGAAGCGTTTCGGGCTGCCCGGCGACAAGAAGGTGCGTCAGCTCTCGCGCGGCAACCGCGCCCGGCTCTGCCTGCTCCTCGCCCTGTCTTTCAACCCCGAACTCATCATCCTCGACGAACCGACCTCGGGCCTGGACCCCATCGTCCGCCGCGACTTCATCGAGAACATCGTGGCCGAGATAGGCGAGGAGGGGAAGACGGTCCTCTTCTCGTCGCACATCGTCGAGGAGGTCGAGCGCGTCGCGGACTACGTCGGCATCATCAACGACGGCGAGCTGCTGCTGACATCCTCGCTCGACGACATCAAGGCTTCCTACAAGCGCATCCGCTACTCGGCGAACGGGGCGCGGCCGGAGCTGGCGGGCGTGCCCGGCGTGCTGGCGGTCGAGAACGGCCGGCACGAGCAGGTCTTGACGGTCGAGGGGTGGGGCGAGGAGCTGATGGGCGTTCTGCGCGAGCGCGGGGTGCGCGACCCGGAGATGCTTCCCATCTCGCTCGAAGACATTTTCGTGAACACGGTGCGCGCGGAGCGCGAGCGGAGGGCGGCGCGGTGAACGGTGACATGCTGAAGGCGATGTTCTGGAAGGAGTGGCGCGAGACGCGCTGGAAGTGGCTGGCGTTCGCGTTCGCGTTCCACCTGCCGCTGCTCTTCGTGGGCGCCTCGGTCCTGCTGCGCGACACCTGGCGCTTCGACCTGTACGCCATGAGCGACGGCGTCGCGGCGATGGGGATGGAGCTGGCGGTCGTCGCCCAGACCATCTTCCTCATCACGGCGGGCCTGTTCCTTCTGGCCTTCTTCGCGGTCGGCTCGGTCGGCGCGGAGCTTGAGAACCAGAGCATCTTCTTCCTCTTCGAGCGGCCCGTGCGCCGCTGGCAGGTCCTCCTCTTCAAGTACGGCGTGGGCGCCGTGCAGGCGGTCACCTGCGTCGCACTGTCTATCCTCACGACCATCACGCTCGTCTACCTCGTGATGGCGGCCGTCGCGACGAACGTGACGCTCGCCGGCTCCCGCGAGGCGTTCTCTTACGCCGTCGCCAACGGCGCGCGCGGGATGGTCTGGACGGCGTGCATCGCCCTGATGGTCTACTCGGCGACGTTCCTCTTCTCGGTGCTCTTCGAGAAGTGGTGGATCGCCGTCATCGCCGGCGGCCTCTCGGTGGCCGGCATGTTCTATTGCTTCGGCGAGATGCTCTTCGAGTGGATCATCGAACGCGCGACGCGCAACACGGGTGACGACGAGGTCAACCTCGACTTCTACGGCCGGCTCGACCCCGTGCCGATTCTCATCATGCTCCTCGTCTCGGCCGCGCTCTACTTCGCGGCGCAGTACGCGTTCGCGCGGAAAGAGATGAGGTAAGGCCCGCAAACTTTCATCAGGACTCGCACGTCTTCTTTTGAACGGAGGTGGACAGTGGAAAGACTGAGGCGCAAGCCATACCTTTTCGGAATCGCGGCGGCGGCCATCGTGCTCGGCCTCGCGACCATGCAGTTCGCGCGCCCTTCGCGCGCCGAGAACCCGCGGCTTGAGAGATACCTGCCGGCCGACGCCGTCGGCTTCATACAGGTCAACGACCTGCGCGCGCAGGCTTTGAAGATCGTCGAGTCGGAAGCCTGGCGCGAGTTCACGAAGCAGAACCAGGCGGCCAGCTCGCTCTTCATGATGACGGCCAACCACGCGGGCGCGCTCGACGCCAGCTACGCCGTCGCGCTGCTCGGCGCGGGGCAGGACGCGGAAGGCAGGCGCCGCCCCGAAGTGGTCATGATCGCGGAGTTCAACAGTTGGGGCGCGCGGCGCACCTTCGAGAACCGCGTGCTGCGCTTCGTCCGCGAGGCGGGCGAGAAGGGCGTGACGAAGAAGGAAGAGAAGTACGAGAAGGCGACCATTAACGTCCTGACGCGCGAGGGGCGGGACGGGTCCTTTGTGTACGCGCAGTCGGGCGAGACGCTCTACCTGTCGAACTCGGCCGCGGCCGTCAAGCGCGCCCTCGACGTGAAGGCCGGCAAGGCCCAGTCGCTCGAAACGAACGCCACCTTCGCGCAGGCGCGCTCGCGCTCGGGGGCGCAGGCCGAGGGCCTGTTCGGCTTCCTCGACGGCGCGGCGCTCAAGCGTCTGATTGACGAGGCCCCGGCGGGCGAAGGGCGCAGCGGCGCCGCGGCCTTCCGCGAGCTGTTCCACGGCGTCGGCGCCGACGGAGTCCAGTCAGCCTCCTTCACGAGCGCGTTCGACGACGGGAGGGTCGTGGAGCGTTTCGTCGTGAACGCGCCCGAGAAGGGCGGCGTGCTGGCGGCGGTCGCGGCCAACCCGCCGACGCCTCAGGCGCTACTCGCCTTCGTGCCCGAGGACGCCGTCGCGGCCTTCGACGCCTCGATTGCCGGCGCGCCGAACACCTTCGAGGAGATGCTCGCGCTCTTCAGCCGGGTCGCCGAGCAGAACGGCAAGAAGAGCCCGGCCGACGCGCTCTCGGAGTTCGCCTCGAAGACGGGCGTTGACCTGCGCGCAGACATCCTGGCCTCGCTCGGCACGGAGGTCTGCCTCGCGCAGCTTGCGAACGAGGGCGGGCACGGCGGCGTGCTGATTCTGAACCTGAAGGACGAGGCCGCGTTCGCGGGCGTGCTCGCCAGGTTCGCCGAGAACCACAAGCGGGCCGTCTCCGAGCGCGACTACAAGGGCGTGACCGTCCGCTCCATCGCGGGCGAGAAGGGGCGCGGCGTGGAGTACGCGTTCGTCGGCGGCAACCTCATAGCGAGCGACGAAGGCGCCCTCGTCGAGCGCGTCATAGACACGGCGCGCGGCGGCCGCTCGCTCGGCGCGGGCGAGGCTTACCGCGCGGCCTCGGCGAACCTGACGGGGCAGCCGCAGTTCGTCTACTACAACTCGAACGCCGACTACCTAAACCGTCTGGGCAGGATGCTGAAGGGCAGCGGCCAGGAGTTCAAGTCGTCGGGCCAGGGCACGGCGAGCCTGCGGCCTTCGTTCGCCTACGGCCTCACGAGGCCGAAAGGCTTCTACGTCGAGAGCCGCACGCCGCTCG
>DATHBF010000242.1:0-3118 GCA_035296285.1 Pyrinomonadaceae bacterium
TTTGAGTCGCCAGCGCGCGCTCGCCGCCGCCGCCGCCGAGCGCCGCCGCTCCGCCGCCAGCGAGCTGCGCCGCATGGAGTCCGAGACGCTTGAGCTGCGCTCGCGCATCGAGCGCCACGAGGCCGAGATGGCCGGGGCCAACGAACGGCTCGAACTGTTGCGCCGCTCGCTCGAAGAGTTGAGCCAGTCGGCCGAGGGCGTCGAGGACGAGCGGGCCGCGCTTGAGAAGAGCGTCGAGGAGGCCGCCGCGCGGCTGAGTGAAGCGCGCACGCGCGCCGACTCGCTCTCGTATGAAGTGACGGAGCTTCACCAGCGCGCGGCCGACGCCCGTGACGCGCGCGCCGCGCTCGAAGTCCGCAGGGCGGAGGCCGCCGCGCGACTGACTTACGTGCGCGAGTCGTGCCTGAACGAGCTGAACCAGCCACTCGAAGATGTGGCGGCCGCGCACCCGCCCGAGGAGGGCTTCGACCTTGAGGCTTCGCGCGCGCACCTCGAAGAGCTGCGCGCCCGCGTCGAGTCCTTCGGCGCCGTCAACATGATGGCGCTCGAAGAGCTGGCCGAGGCCGAGGAGCGCCTGACGTTCCTCACCGCGCAGCACCGCGACATCACCGACGGCATCCACTCGACCGAGGAGGCGTTGAGGGAGATCAAGCGCCGCTCGCGCGAGCGCTTCCGCCACGCCTTCGAGGAGATCAACCGCAACTTCGGCCAGTTCTTCGTCGAGCTCTTCGGCGGCGGCCGCGGCGAGATGAGCATGATAGACGGCGACGACGTTTTAGAGTCGGGCATCGACATCATCTCGCAGCCGCCGGGCAAGCGGCTCCAGAACGTGCTGCTGCTCTCGGGCGGCGAGAAGGCGATGGCGGCGCTCTCGCTCGTCCTCGCCATCTTCAAGTACCGGCCGTCGCCCTTCTGCCTGCTCGACGAGGTGGACGCGCCCCTGGACGAGGCCAACGTCGGGCGCTTCACGGCCAAGATCAACGACATGAGCGTGGACACGCAGTTCCTCGTCATCACGCACAACAAGCGGACGATGGAGACGGCCCGCGCCCTCTACGGCGTGACGATGGAGGAGCCGGGCATCTCCCGCCTCGTCTCCGTCAGGTTCGACTGAGCATGAGAGGCAAGCTTCTTCCGCGCGTCCTGCTGGCGGCCGCGCTCGTCGTCACGGCGACGGGCGCGGCCCTCTCAGCCTCGGCGCAGCGGAAAGTCACGCAGCGGCCGGAGCCGCAGGCCAGCCCGACGCCCCCGAAGAAGGTCTCGTCGCGCCCCGAGGACGCGCAGGCCGCGCCGACGCCGGACCCGGGTCCGCCCTCGCTCAAGGCGCCCGGCTCGCCCAAAGCCAAGGAAGACCCGAACGCCTCCCACTACGTCTACGAGTTCAAGCACCCCGACTTCTTCGTCTACTTCATCCACGTCGAGCACGACGAGCGCGGGCGCGGCCACATCCGCTTCGAGCGGCGCACGGACACCGAGCAACTGACCGAGCCGATGGAGCTTTCGCCGGCCGTGCTCGAACGCCTCAAGGCGCACTGGACGAAGTTGCGCTTCCTCGAATCGAACGCGAGCTACCAGGGCGAGCGCAACTACCCGAGCCAGGGCATGTCGAAGCTGACGATGCGGCAGGGCGGGCGCTCGCGCACGGCCGAGTTCAACTACAGCCCGGACCCGGACGCGCAGGGGCTCGTCAACGAGTACCGCCGCGCCGCCGACCAGGCCCTCTTCGTCTTCGACCTCCAGGTCGCGCTCGAAAGCCAGCCGCTCGACACGCCCAAGCTCATCGACCGCCTCGGCGGCCTCGTAGACCGCGACCAGCTCTCCGACAAGAAGCAGCTCATCCCGCTCGTCAAACAGCTCGCCGAAGACGAGCGCGTCCCCCTCGTCGGCCGCAACCAGGCCGCGCGCATCCTGAAGAAACTCGAAGAAGAGAAAAAGTAACGGGCAAGTCGTCAGTCGAAGAACTTCCGGCCGCCCTTCTCCTTTTTCCAGACGCGGAAGAAGATGACGACCGCCGCGACGGCGACGACGAGGAGGCCGGCCATCGCCAGCAGGACGACTACCAGCTCGGTTGTCCCGGCGTTGTTCATTCGTTCCCCCTTGCGAGCAGGCGGCAGAATTCGACGACGCGGTTCTCGGCCCAGTGGCGGTCTTCGCCTTCGGGCGCGCGGCCCGCGTAGAAGCCGACGTGGCCGCCGCGCTCGGTCAGGACGAGCAGCACCGACGGGTTGCCGATGACGGCCGGCGTGCCGAACGGCTCGGCGGGGATGAGCGGGTCGTCAACCGAGTGCAGGATGAGCGTCGGGACGCGGATGCGGGGGATGACGGGGAGCGAGCTGGTGCGCGCGTAGTAGTCGGCGGCGTCGCGGAAGCCGCCGTGCGGCGCGGTGAACCGCTCGTCGAACTGGCGGATGGTGCGCACGCGCCAGAGGCCGCGCAGGTCGTAGGCGCCGGGTTGCAGGCGGACCTTCCGCCGCAGGCGGCCGCGCAGGTGTCGCATGAAGCTCATCTCGTAAATGATATTCGAGGGGCGCCCGATGCGCTCGACGCAGGCCGTGAGGTCAATCGAGGGCGAGACGGCGCAGACGCCCGCGAGCGCGGCCGGGGCCTCGCCGCCGTACTCGCCCGCGAGCCGCAGCATCATGTTGCCGCTCATCGAGAACCCTGCGAGGAAGAGTCTTGAAAGCCCCTCGCCCTCGGTCAACTCCGCGACGACGCGGTGGATGTCGCCCGTCAGGCCGTTGTGGTAGAGCGTCGGCGAGAGGTGCTCGGTGCCGCCGCAGGTGCGCATGTTGAGGCAGGCGACGTTGAAGCCCGCCGCGTATGCCTTGCGCGCCGTGCCGCGGACGTAGAGCGAGTCGGCCGAGCCTTCGAGGCCGTGCATGACGAGGAGCGTCGGCGCGTCGCGCCTCTCGGGTTGCCAGCGGCATTCGACGAGGACGCGCGTGTCGCGCTCGACCTCGACGTGGCGTTGCTCGTAGAGCGCGCGGTCGGCCCGCAGGTCGCGGAGGCGGCCGGGGTGCTGCGAGGCGGCGATGGTCTGGGCGTGGCCGCCGCGGAAGAGCGGGTGCGGCTCGAAGGGCTTGGAGCGGATGGCGCGCGCCGCCCGCTCAAGGCGCGG
>DATHBF010000243.1:0-28386 GCA_035296285.1 Pyrinomonadaceae bacterium
AGGTACGCGCGCGCGCTGCGCGAGGTGGGACTGGCGGCGGGCGAGCCGCCCGCGCGCGCCGGCTTCCCGCCCTCGGTCTTCAGCGAGCTGCCGCGCCTGCTGGAGCGCGCCGGCAACTCCGAGCGCGGCTCCATCACGGCCTTCTACACCGTGCTCGTCGAGGGCGACGACCTGACCGAGCCCATCGCCGACGAGACGCGCTCGATTCTCGACGGCCACGTCGTGCTCACGCGCGCTCTGGCCTCGGCCGGCCACTACCCCGCCATTGACGTTGGACAGTCGGTGTCGCGCGTGATGCCGGCGGTCGTCTCTCCCCCGCACGTCGAGGCGGCGCGTCGCTTCCGCGAGGTGCAGGCGGCCTACGAGGCGCAGAAAGACCTCATCCTCATCGGCGCCTACAAGAAGGGCAGCGACCCGCGCACCGACCTCGCCATCTCGAAGGCCGACGCCATGAACGCCTTCCTCCGTCAGGGCGCGGCCGAGAAGATTCACCCCGCGACCGCCGTGGGCCAACTCCAGAAGATGTTCTGACGCCCGCGCGCTCACTCGCTCCGCAGCGCGACCATCGGGTCCACCCGCGCGGCGCGGCGGGCCGGCAGGTACGAAGCCAGAAGCCCCACCGCTATGAGCACGGCCGGGACGCTGACGAAGGTTAAGAAGTCTGTCGCCGTGACGCCGTAGAGCAGGCTCGCCATCAGCCGCGTCAGGCCGTAGGCGGCGGCCAGGCCCGCCCCCACACCTATCAACGTCAGCGCCAACCCCTGGCCGAGCACCAGCCGCGCGACATCCCCCGACTGCGCGCCCAACGCCATGCGGATGCCCAGCTCGCGCCCGCGCAGCGTGACCGTGTAGTTCATCACGCCGTAGACGCCGACCGCCGCCAAAAGCAGCGCGAGGGCGGCGAACGTGATGAGCAGCGTCATGTTGAAGCGGCGCCCCGACAGCGACTCCGTCAACACCTGCTCCATCGTCCGCACGCTCGTCAACGCCTGCTCCCTGTCAACCGAATATACCGCCCTCGTGACTGACGGGACGAGGGTCTGCGGGTCCGACGCCGTCCGCACGACGAAGGTCATCCACGGCCTCGGCGTCTGCCTGTACGGCAGGTACATCGTGGCGGCGGCCGTCGTGCTCATGACGCTCGACTTCACGTCGGCCACCACGCCGACCACCTCGCGCGGCCCCTGCTGGAGGTGGAATGAGGGCGTCAGCCGCTTGCCCACCGCGTCCTCGCCGGGCCAGAGCTGGCGGGCCATCGCCTCGCTGATAATCACGACCTGCGCGCCTCCTTCGCGGTCCTGGTCGTTGAAGGGGCGGCCCCGCTTCAGCGTGATGCCCATCGCGTTGAAATAGTCCGGGGTGACGTAGCGCGTCTGCGCGAGCGGCTGCTCGGCGACCGCGACTACGGGGCGGCCTTCGACGGCGTAGGGCTGCTTCGAGCCGCCCCCGGCGAGCGGGATGGTCGTCGTGGCCCCCGCGGAGACGACGCCCGGCAACGACCTGAGCTGCTCCAGCACGCGGTCGAGGAAGGCGAGCTGTTGGTGCGGCTCGGCGTACCTCGTGTCGGACAGGCCGACGCTCATCGTCAGCGTGTTGGCGGTGTCGAAACCGGGGTCAACCTGTTGCAGCTTCTCGAAGCTCCGTATCAGGAGCCCCGCCCCGATGAGCAGGATGAGCGACAGGGCCACCTCGCCGATGACCAGCGCCTTTCGCGTCCGCTGCTTGACGGAGCCGCCGCCGCCGCGCCCCGTGCCCTGCTTCAGCGTCTCGCCCATCTCGGCCTTCGTGAACTGCAACGCGGGCGCTATCCCGGAAAGGACGCCGGCCCCGAGCGAGACGAGCAGGGTGAAGCCGAGCGCCCACTTGTCGAGGCTGATCTCCGTCGTGCTCGGCAGGCTGCCGGAGCTAAGACTGATTAAAGCCTGGCTCCCCCAGCCGGCGAGCAGCAGGCCGAGGACGCCCCCCGTCACCGCCAGCAGAACGCTTTCGGTCAGCAGTTGCCGCATGATCCTGCCCCGCGTGGCGCCGAGCGCGATGCGAAGCGCGATCTCCTTCCTGCGGTTGGCGCCCCTGGCGAGCATCAGGTTCGCCACGTTGGCGCACGCTATCAAGAGCACGAAGCCCACCGCCCCGAAGAGCACGAGCAGCGCGGGCCGAACGTCGCCGACGAGGTCTTCCTGGAGGGGGATGACCCGCGCGCCCCAGCCCTTGTTCTCCTCCGGGTACTGCTGCTCAAGCCGGCTCGAAATCGTGTCCATCTCGGCCCGCGCCTGCTCCAGCGTCGCGTCCTGCTTCAACCGCGCGACGACCAGCGAGTCGTGAATCGAACGGACCTGCCTCTGCTTGCCGTCCCACGCCAGCGGCACCCACAGCTCCACCTCCTGCGGGAACTGGAACCCGGCCGGCATGATTCCGACGACGGTGAAGGCCCGGCTGTTCATCGTCACCGTCCGGCCGACGAGACCGGGGTCGGCCCCGAACGCCCTCTGCCAGAGCCCGTGACTGAGGATGACCGCCTGGTCGCGCCCCGGCTGCTCCTCGTCCGCTGTGAAGGCCCGCCCGCGCGTCGGCTGAGAGCGCAGCACCGAAAAGAACTCCGACGCGACGGCGGCGCCTATCACCGGCACCGGGTCGCCGCCCGTGCTCAGACTGAAGCCCGCGTACTCGTAAGCGGCCATCTGCTCGAACGAACGGCTCTCGGCCTTCCAGTCGAGGTAGTTCCCCGGCGAGACGGAGAACCTGTCGAGGCCGGGGAAGCTGTCCTGCGGCGGGGTGTGCCAGACGGCCACGAGCCGCTCGGAGTCGGCGTAGGGTAAGGGCCGCAGCAGGAGCCCGTTGACGACGCTGAAGATGGCCGTGTTGGCGCCGATGCCGAGGGCGAGCGACAGCACCGCCACCGCCGTGAAGACCGGGCTCTTCAACAGCACCCGCACCCCGTACCGCACGTCCTGCACCATGACGCTTATGAAACTGCCCATCCTGACCTCCCTCACCTTCTCTTTGACCTGCTCGACTCCCCCCAGCTCTACGAGCGCCGCGCGCCTCGCCTCCGGCGGCCTCAACCCTTCGCGGACCTTGGCCTCCGTCAGCAGCTCCAGGTATGACTGGAGCTCTTCCGAGAGTTCCGTCTCAACCCTGTTCCTGTGAAGAAGGTTGCGCCAGAGGCTGGTCAGGCGTGGCAACAAAGGCATGTGTGGCCTCTCCTCAGGTGGCCTTCAGGGCGCTTGAGATCGCCAGCGAGATGCGCCGCCAGTCCTCCGTCTCCACGTCGAGCTGGCGCCGGCCGGCGGCCGTGAGGCGGTAATACTTGGCCCGGCGGTTGTTCTCCGACTCGCCCCAGGATGATTCGAGCCACCCCGCCTCCTCCATCCGGTGCAACGCCGGGAAGAGTGAGCCGGGCTTGACCTGAAAGGCCCCCTGCGTAATCTGTTCGATGCGGTTTGAGACCCCCAGTCCGTGCAGCGGGCCGAGGGCCAGCGCCTTCAGCACCAGCAGGTCGAGCGTCCCCTGTAGCAGATCAATCTTCTTCCTCGTCACGGCCCCTCCTACAGACAATCTGTAGGGAATTAGATAAACCCTCCCCGTATAGAATGTCAATAGGAGGCGGGCCTTTCGGGACGCGAGGCCGAGGGGGTTTTGAGGCCGCGCGGCGTCTGGCGTAAACTCGGCCGCTGACCGCAGGTAAACCCAATACGAAGGCGCTAGCTGATGAAAGTTCTCGAAACGGAGCGGCTCGTCCTCCGCCGGCTGACGACGGAAGACGACGCGTTCATCCTCGAACTCATAAACGACCCCGCGTGGCTGCGCTTCATCGGCGACAGGGGCATCCGGACCCTTGAAGCCGCCCGCGAATACATTTCCAACAACTTGCTCGCCATGTACGAACGCCACGGCTTCGGGCTCTATCTGGCGGAGTTGAAGGGCGAGGGGGTCCCCGCCGGGATTTGCGGCCTCATCAAAAGGGACTCGCTGGAGGACGTGGACATCGGGTTCGCCTTCCTTCCGCAGTTCCGCAGGAGAGGGTACGGCTACGAGTCGGCCGCCGGGGTGTTGGAGTACGGGAGGAAGACTCTGGGGCTTAAACGCATCGTCGCCATCACCTCGCCGGACAACAGCGTTTCGGCCGGGCTGCTCGACAAATTAGGTTTTACTTACGAGAGGACGATGAGGCTGTCTGAAGACAGCGAGGAGGTGTTTCTGTTCGCCTCGGAAGGCTGACGTGTGACAACGAGGTGTGGTAAATAGACTGCATGACATCTCCTTCATCCCAAGCCGAATCGCACGATAACTCCGCCCACACGCCCCGGCGCCGCCGCCCGTGGTACAGGCCGAGGCTCGACTGGCTCCTCGTGTTCGTGCCAATCGCCATCGCCCTCAGGTTCGTGCCGGCCCTGGAGAACCCGACGGCGCTCTTCATCATCTGCTGCCTGGCGATCATCCCGCTGGCGGGCTGGATGGGGCGGGCCACCGAGCACCTCGCCGAACATCTGGGCCAGGGCGTCGGCGGGCTGCTCAACGCCACCTTCGGCAACGCCGCCGAACTCATCATCGCGCTCTTCGCGCTCTCGAAGGGGCTGACGGGCGTGGTCAAGGCTTCGATCACCGGCTCGATCATCGGCAACATCCTGCTGGTGCTGGGGCTCTCGCTCCTTGGGGGGGGGCTGAAATTCCGCAAGCAGGAGTTCAACCGCGTGGCCGCGGGCGTCTCCGCCACGGCGCTCACGCTCGGGGCCATCGCCCTCATCATCCCGACCGTCTTCCACCAGGCGGCGGCCCTCGTCCCGGTCGCGCAGGGCGGCTGGACGCAGTCGAAGGAGCAGGGCCTTTCGCTCGCCATCGCGGTCGTGCTGTTCCTGACCTACGCGCTGACGCTTGTGTTCTCGCTCGTCACCCACAGGGAGTTGTTCGGCGCCGAGGACGGGAAGGACGTGGCGCGGGAGGCGGGCGAGGAGTTGAGCCGCATTGAGGCCGAGGAGGGCGGGCACGCCCCCTGGACGGTCGGCAAGTCGGTCGGCATCCTGCTGCTGGCGACGGCCTTCGTGGCGCTCATCTCCGAATTTCTCGTCGGCGCCATCGAGAGCGCGCGCGAGTCTCTGGGGCTGACGGAGGTCTTCGTCGGCGTCATCGTCGTCGCCATCATCGGCAACGCGGCCGAGCACTCCTCCGCCATCCTGATGGCGCTGCGGAACAAGATGGACATCAGCATCGGCATCGCCGTCGGCTCCAGCCTCCAGATCGCGCTCTTCGTCGCCCCGCTGCTCGTCTTCGCGTCCTACCTCTTCGGGCGGCCGATGGATTTGGAGTTCACGGTGCCGGAGGTGGTGGCGGTCGTGGCCTCGGTCATCATCGTCGAGCAGATCAGCAGCGACGGCGAGAGCAACTGGATCGAGGGGCTGCAACTGCTCTCGGTCTACGCCGTGCTGGCCGTGCTCTTCTACTTCCTCCCCGACGTGCACGCGCCGGGCGCCGCGGCCCCGGCACACTAGACGGGCCGAGTCGGCGCGTCAAGGCTTCTGCGCGTACGACAGGTGTGAGGCGGCGACCTCCCAACGCCCTCGCCGCTTCACATACGTGTCGGTGTAGCGCGACTGTTCCTTAACCTTCTTGCCGTCGCGCTCCCACTCGGCGATTACGCGCCCGGTCAGGATTACCGTGTCGCCGTAGGCGCGCGACCTCACGTCTTCCGTGTAGAACTTCTGCGGCGGGCCGGCCGCCGCCCCTTTGAGCGAGCTGATGACTTGCGCCTTGGTCTGCACTTCACCGTTCGGGAAGGTGATGACGAAGTCGTCGGCGACGATTCTGTTCATCGCCTCCGGGTCGCGCCGCTCGTACGCGTCCAGCCACTCGCGCTCCAACCTCCGGACCTCCCGCTCGGCCTGGCTGACGGGCTGAGGCGGCGGGCCTCCTGCTTGCCCGGCCGCACCCTGGCCGGATGAAGCGGCGTTCGGGAAGTGGCGCTTGTACGGGTCAACGGACTCCCCGTCTATGATCCGCACCAGGTCGCGCTCGTTCCAGACGAACTTGAGTTTCCAGCCGCCGGGCGTCCTTACCCACGTCTCGTCTTGCGTCACGCCGGTTTCGAGCTTGCGGAGCTGCGGCTGTCCGTCCACCCCCCGCTGCATTCTGGAGAAGCGCTGGCGGACGGTGGCGACGGCCTCGTCACCTTTAACGTTCAAGTCGAGAATCTCGAAGCTGACCTCGATGGGCGGCTGAATCACTTGTAGCAGGAGCCTGGTGCGCGCCGCCATCTGCTCGGCGCTCTGGGTCTGGCCGGTGAGCGGCTGGGTCGAGAAGTCGTCCGTCCTCAAGGCCATGAAGGCGTCGTAATCCTTGTTCCTGACCGCCGCCGCGAGCCTTGCGTACTGCGCCTCCAGCTCCCTGCGCACCTTCGATTCGGAAGTGCGGTCTTGGGCGACGACGGGCGGGAGGGCCGAAAAGGCGACGGCTAAAAACAGCAGGACGGCTGACGAAAGATTCTTCATTTCACGTTACCTCCGAGCGGATGCGGGAATAACGCGAGCCTACCAGTTCGACCGTTTACGATTCTTGAAGGATCGGCGCTTTTTTTGTACGGCCGTTGCGGGAGTGGAGTTTTTTATAGGCGGCCGGGGTGGTGTGCAGTTGGCGTTTGAACTCGTGTGTGAGGTGGCTCTGGTCACTGAACCCGGCCGCCAGCGCGATGTCCGTCAGCGACGAAGCCGAGTTTCGTATTTCACGCGCCGCGTATCCGACGCGGAGTCGCCGCACGTATTCGCCTATCGAACATCCGTGATGCCTGCGGAACGTCCGCGCCAAGTGGGACGGGTGAATCTGAACCGCGCCGGCTATGGAGCGCAGACTCAATTTCTCGGCCAGGTGCTGATGAATGAGCTCCTGCGCCTGCGTCAGCCATCTCGGGGGCGAGGCGAAGTCCCTTCGGCCGTCCCGGCGAGAGGTCTGCCCCAGCATTTCGAGAATCAGCCCTTCAATGACCAGCTCGAACCCGCCCGCCCGCCGCCGGAACTCGTCGTAGATGCGCCTCGTAATCAGGGGCAGGCCGCCGCCTTTTACGTTCGCCGGAGTGTCCAAGAGGTTCGTGAGCTCTCGCACGCCGTCCAGCCGGGGCGGCGACAGCTCGATGAGCAGGCAATGCGCCCCTTCCCGGCCGTACCTGTTGTCGTGGACCTCTCCGGGCGGGATGACGAGGAGGCTGCCGGTCTCACATTCCTGCGGGCGATTCCCGACGGTCTGCCGGAACGAGCCGCGGAGCGTCAGGTTGATGATGGCGCGTTCATGGTCGTGGCGCGGCAGGACGAGGCGGGGCTCGTGGAAGGTTTCAGTCAGCACGAAGCCGCCGACGTCGAGCCGTCCAATTTTTTGCCCGAATATGACTTGCCCTAAACCGTTCTCCACTGTGATGCCCTGAGTAGCTTCGGCTGATCTGTAACGGGAGGCGGCGCCGAGGTCGCTCATTTTATGGCACCCGATGTCATGGAGTCTACAAGCACCCGGCGCCCGGCCGCCGACGAAGCGCAGCGCAAGCGGAGCGTCGAGAGCGCGGACATCACGGGAAACGCGGCCGTCGCCAAGCTCGCCCTCGACTACCCGGAGGTGCGCTTCACCGACTACATGACGCTGCTCAAGATCGAGGGCGAATGGAAGATCGTCAACAAGGCGTTTTACGCCGAGCCCAAGGCGAAGTGACGTTGGTCGTCAGGTTCTGGGGCGGTGCCGGCGGGCCAGGAGTGCGGCGAGGGTCGAGGCGAGGCCGCTAACGTCGAGCGGCTTGGTGATGAAGGCGTCGAAGCCGGCGGCGATGGCTTTGCCTCGCCACTCCCAGCGGTTGAGGGCCGTGCAGGCGATGAGGGGCACGCCGGCCAACGCGGGCTCCCTGCGTATCAGCCTCGCCGCGTTGTAGCCGTCCAGGCCCGGCAGGCTCATGTCCATGACGATGGCGTCGGGCAACTCCCTGAGCGCCGTCGTGACAGCGGACAGGCCGTCGGCGGCGACAAGGACTTCGTACCCCTCGCGCTCGAACAGGAGCCTTAGAAACTCGCGCGTGTCGGGCGCGTCCTCGACGACGAGGACGCGGTACTTCTTATCATGCCCGGCGTGAAGCTCGACCCTCTGCGGCGCTGTGCTCATTAAATTGGATGAAGTCTCAGGCCGTCATCGGCCGCCCGCCGTCGAATCCGGCGTGCGAAACTTCGGGCGGCTGGAACGGCCGTGACGCGGCGCTCGCCCCCTCGCCGGCCGCGAACGTGAACCGCAGCCCGTGGTGGACGCGGTGCGCCCAGTCGCGCTCGGTGTGGCGCGCGCCGGCCGCGCTCATGAACTCCACGTCCTCGCCGGGCGCGTAGCCGCGCGCGACGAGCGCGTCGCGCAACGTCTCTGCGTGGCAGACCGTGTTCGCCCCCTCAAGCGTCCCCGCGTCGAGCCAGACCTTTGTTTTCGGGCCGCGCGCCACCGCGTCGAGGTTGCGGAGCAGCCAGCAGTTGTCCCACCAGAGCGAGGGCGACATGGCGACGACGCGCCCGAAGGTGTCCGCGTGCCGCATCCCCAGGTAGAGGCTCACCAGGCCCCCCAGGGAAGAGCCGCCGATGCCTGTGTGCTCGCGGCCGGGCTTCGTCCTGTAGTTGGCGTCAACGTAGGGCTTCAATTCCTCGGCGAGCATGCGTCCGTAGAGGTCCGCCCCGCCGCCCACCTTGAAGTTCGGGTCAACGGCCGGCGTGTACTCCTCGATGCGGCGCTCGCAGGCGTTGTAGACGCCGACGATGATGAGGGGCTCGATGGCGCCCTCTTGTATCAGGTTGTCGGCCGTCTCGTTCAGGTGCCAGTGCTGGCCCGGCACGAAGGAGGTCCGGCCGTCGAAGAGGTTCTGCCCGTCCTGCATGTAGAGCACGGGGTAGCTGCGCTCCCCGTCGGCCTCATAGCCGGGCGGGAGGTAGACGACGAGTTGGCGGTCGTTGCCCAAGAGGGCTGAATGAAACGCCCCCGGGTGTTCCAGCGAGCCGCAATCTGTGTTTGCGTAAGAGGCTATTAGATTTGTGCGAGGGACCATCCTTGTATAAACGTCTCCTAATAAAACAATAGCGTACTGGCCGGGAAGGCGGAGATTCGGGGTTTTCTGTATCGTTACCCGTCATCTCGCCGGCCCGGCCGGTAGGGGATGGCGATTGCCGTGCCGCTCGGCGGCATTAAATAGGTGTTTTACTCATGGCGCGTCGTCGCCGTCGGCGGGAGCGAGGGGGCCGCGGGCGGCGCGCAGCGCGTGGGTGAGGCCGTCGGCCAGCGTGCGTCTGACTTCCAGCCCGCCCAGCTCGATTCCCGAGCGCACCAGCGTCCGTGCGATGCCCGCGCCGACGCCGGTCAGGATGCACTCGGCGCCCATCAGGCGCACGGCCGCCGCGACGTTGGCCAGAAGCCGGACCACGTCGGCGTCCATCTTCCTGACCCCCGTCACGTCGAGGATGACGACGCGCGCACGCCTTTCGACGACGGCGCCGAGCAGCGCGGCCGTCATGAGGTCGGCGCGCTCCCGGCTGAGGCTCCCTATCACAGGCCCGAGGAGCACGCCCTCCCAAATCGTGAGGACGGGCGTCGAAAGCTCCTCGATCAGCGCGTCCTTGATTCTGTTGGCCTCCTCCGCTTCCCTCTTCGCCGCGAGCAGTTCGTCCTCGAAACGCCTGCGCTGGCGCATCGGCACGAAGACGCATTCGCTGACGTGCGCGCCGCCACTCTGCCTGCGCACCGCGTTCGCCAGCACCGGCAGGTCTTCGCCGCCCGCGCCGCGCAGCGAGAGATAAATCTCCTCGGCCCGGCCGTGCAGCGCGAGCAGCGGGAAGAAGTAAGACTGGTAGAAGATTCGCCCGCCCGGCGGGAGGATGGATTCGAGGTGGCGCCCGGCCAGCTCGCCCGCGCCGAGGCCCAGCCAGCCGAGCAGCGTCGCGTTGGCCGTCAGGACGTGGCCGTCGTCGCCGAAGACGAGGAAGCCGCAAGGCGCTGTGTCTAAGAGTTCGTCCATGCTCGGCCGGCGCCCCAACTCAGGAAAGGCCCTCCGCGGCGAGGTATTCCCTGATGACGCGGACGGTCTCCTCCGGGTGGCTCATGTGCGGGCAGTGGCCCGTGGCCTCAAGCACGCGCAGCGTGCTTCCAGGCAGGTGCCGGCTCATGTAGTCGCCCACCTCGGCGGGCGCGATGGCGTCCTCCGAGCACTGCATGATGAGCGACGGCACGCGCACCTTCGGCAGGTCGCGCCGGTTGTCGGCGAGGAAGGTGGCCTCGGCGAAGCGGCGCGCGACGCGCGGGTCCGTCGAGCAGAAGCTCTCCTCCAACTCGCGCGCGAGTTCCGGCCGCTCCGGGTTCTTGGCGACGACCGGCGCGAGGAAGTTGGCCCAGCCGATGTAGTTCTTATCCATGAGGTCGAGCAGGCCCTCGATGTCGGCCCGCTCGAAGCCGCCCCGGTAGTCCGGCGGCTGGTTCACGTAGCAGGGGGACGGGCCGACGAGGACGAGCCTGGAGAAGAGGCCCGGCTCCTTGATGGAGGCGAGGAGGCCGACGACGCCGCTCACCGAGTGGCCGACGAAGACCACGTCCCTCAGCCGCAGGGCTTCGCAAACGTCGAGCACGTCCCGCGCGTAGCCGTCGAGTGTGGAATACCTCTTCGGGTCGTAGGCCCGCAGGTCGGACTTGCCGGAGCCGACGTAGTCGAAGAGCACGACGCGGTAGTCATCCTCGAAGGCGGGCGCCACGAAGCGCCACATGTTCTGGTCGCACCCGAACCCGTGCGCGAACACCACCGGGCGCCGCCCCCGGCCCGACACCTTCACGTTATTCCGCTTCAAAATCTCTTCAGGCATATTCATCTTCATCCCCATACCCGACCAACCGCCGAGCCGCCGCCCCGCCCCGCGCGGAGACTTCCGACTGAAAGACGTAGAGTGCTCTGGATGTTCGGTGCCCGAATCTTAAACCATCTCGCCGCGAGACACTATTACGGAGGGGTCAGGAGTCAGAGAGGTTCGGCAACCGAGTTGTCATCCGGAGCGAAGGGTTAGGCGCTAATCCGGGCGCCTTTACCGGCGCCGTGTGGTATGTCTAATATGCGTTAGCCGGCTCCAGGTGAAGCCGGGTGGATGTTTGTCTATGACTACGAATCGTCCCGAATCGGCCGATGGCGGCACCACTCCCGGGCGACCCGCTGCTGTCCCGTCCCTCGCACGCTCTCTCCTGACTGGCGGGCTGGGTTTCTGTCTCGTGAGTTTATGTGTCTTCGCCACGGTTGCCTTCGCCGAGAGATGGATGTACACACGCCTCGGGTTGCTCGGCGCTTACCTCGCATGGACTGCCCTTTTCATCCTGTTGGGTGGGGCAGTCTTAGGCTCGCTGGCCGTCGGCCGCTGGCGGCTGCCGAGGTTTTACCTGCTCTTCGGCGCGGCCTTCTTCGCGTACGCCGTAGGCTGGGTCGGCGCATATTTCGTCTTGCGCGGCGCGGCGGGCGAATGGGTGGGCTCGCTCGCCGGGTCTCTCCTGATGGGCCTTGTCTTAGCGGCAGGGTTCGGCGCGGCACGCTCCACGTTGAACTTGTCTGCCGCGCTGTTCGTGGCACACTCCGTCGGATACTTTCTCGGCTCGGCGCTGAACGATGCCGTCCGCGGGGGCGTGGGGATGCTGCTGTGGGGAGCCGTATACGGGCTGTGTCTGGGGGCCGGGCTCGGGGCGGTTCTGCACTTCGCCCAGGCCCGACGCGCAGGCGGCGCCGACTAACGACGGCATGCATCCGACCGCGATTGGCGCGGCCTTCATCCGTGAGCTTGGGTGCTTGTTTAGTTGTGTGCGCGGCGGGTGATGCCGGGCGTTAGGTTACAGCAATTATGGCTGGCAGGTTATCTCTTTGAGGAGGTTAATGATGAACTGTCCGAACTGCGAGAGCGTGAAGCTGACGATGTCCGAGAGACAGGGTATAGAGATTGACTACTGCCCTCAATGCCGTGGTGTCTGGTTGGACAGGGGCGAGCTCGATAAGATAATTGATAGGTCGCTGGGCGCGCCACCCCGGCAGGAAGTTGACCGCGAGCAGCGCGGCTATCAGGGCCGGCCCGATTCTTCTCACGGCCACCACGATTCACATCAGGGCGGGTATTACAAGAAGAAGAAAAGAGAGGGGTTTCTGTCAGACCTGTTCGACTTCGACTAAATCGGCGGGCCGGGGAGATTCTTTAATTGAGGAGGTCAAGCTAATGCCTGCATCGTCACGTGATTCTCTCAACTTCCCGGAGTCGGTCGTGCTGCGTTGGATGTTCAAGGCGTTCCTGCTGGGGCTGTTCCTGGGGACCGCGGCGGCCATCAACGCTCTGGCGGCTGGCTAGGCCAAGGCGCGCGAGGGCGCATCCGCCTGAGGCCCGAATCAGCGCCCCGCACAAGAGGAACGGCGGCCGTTGCCGGCCGCCGTTAACTTTTGGCGTCGTTGGCGCGGGCGTCCGGGGGCGCTTACTTCTTCACGTCGCCGCCGCCCTGCTTGGCCTGCGCCATCATGCGGTCGAAGTTCGTCTTGAAGACGCGCAGGTTCGGGTCGTTGGTCCGCTGGGCGATGGTGTAAGCCTTCTCGTAGTTGGCGCGTGCCAGGTCAGACTTCCCGCCGCGCTCGTAGGCTTCGCCGAGGCTGTCGTAGACGTTGGCCGAGCCGGGGTAGCGCTCGACGTTGAGCTTGAAGGCGGCGACGGGCTCCTCGACGTTGTTCTGGAAGAGGAGCTGGTAGCCGACCTGGTTCATCAGAGGCTCGGGCACCTGAATCGTGTAGCCGAGGCGCTCCGAGAGCTTGCGGTAGTGGTCCTCGACGCCCTTGAGGCCGCCCGTGACCGCGCCCGTGTTGGGGTCGCGCGGGTACTGCCAGCCCTCGAAAGCCTTGCGGAGCCCGGCGTAGTGGCTGCGCAGGACGACCGAGCCGTGGTCCTCGTCCTCCATCTTCACGGCCTCCCAGGAGAAGCCGGCGACCTGCTGCTTCTTGAGCACGTCGGTGAAGAGGTTGTAGGCGTCGCCGATGTCGCCCGGCTCGTTGCCGAGCGTGACGAAGAGCGTTCTGTTCTTACCCTTCGTGCCCTTGAAGAACTCCCTGGCGCGTTCGATGAGGACGAAGTTGTCCCAGTGGAGCGCGGGGCTGACGGCGATGTAGGAGTTGAACAGCTCGGTGCGCGTGAGCATGGCGTGGACGGCGAAGAGGCCGCCGAGCGAGTGGCCGGCGAGCGCGCGGTAGGGCTGCGTGCGGTACTTCGACTCGACGTGCGGTATCAGCTCCGTCTCGATGAACTTGAGGAACTTGTCGCCGCCGCCGCTGGTCGGTAAGCGCGCGTTCGGGTTGTCGGGGGCCTGCGCGACGTGCGTCGGCGAGAGGTCGCGCGTGCGGTCGGTGTTCGGGATGCCGACGACGATCATCTCGGGCATGCGGGCGTGGCGCGCGAGGAAGGAGACGGTGCCGCTCGTGTGCTGCATGTGCGCGTCGCCGTCCGTCATGTAGAGGACGGGGAAGCGCTCGCCCGTGCGCGCGGCGTAGCCGGGGGGGCGTGCGGACGAGGATGGCGCGGTCCTCGCCGAGCACCTGAGACTTGATACGGAAGCTCTCCGTCGTGTCGGCGGCGGGCGCCTGCGCGCTCGCGTCGGCGGCGAGCAGCAGGAGAAGCAACGTCAGGAGCGCGGGCGTCAGGAGTCTGTGCTGACGCCGGGCCAAGGTCTTGGCGGGGTGGAGTTCAGATTTCATCGCGTGCCTCCGAAGTTTAGGAGTGACCGGGCTCGGGTGAGGGATGATACTCCAGGACGCGGCGCGCGGCGCGGGGGCGGGCGCACCTTTTACACTTATTTACAAGCACTTTTACAAACGCGCGCCGCGCCCCGGCCGGCTTCCGATTTTCGCGGCGCGCGGGGCCGGAATTTCATCCGGGGTTGAACCCGCGCGGCGTCTGCGCGTATAACATTCGGGCCGCCGCGCGAGCTTCCCTGCCGGTCGCTTTTTACAACCATTTTACAGCCCCGCACGAGGATTCGAGGATAATACCCCGGATGAAACGAGCACTCCTTGTCCTGGCCGTCGCCGCCCTCTACGTGCTCCACCAGGACATCTGGTTCTGGCGCACGCCACGCCCCCTCGTCTTTGGCGTCATCCCGGTCGGGCTCTTCTACCACGGGTGCTTCTCCGTGGCCGCCTCGCTCCTGATGTGGCTGCTCGTGCGCCACGCGTGGCCGCACCACATCGAGCGCGAGGTCGAGGGGGCGGGCGGCGAAGGGGGTGCAGAGCGTTGATACCCGCCATCTTCGTCTTCATCTATCTGGCCGCGGTCGTCTACATCGGCGTCTTCGCCTTCCGCCGCTCCGAAGGGGCGAAGGCCGAGGACTTCTTCCTCGCCAACCGCTCGCTCGGCAGCTTCGTCTTCCTGTTCTCGCTCTTCGGGACGAACATGACGGCGGTCGCCATCCTCGGCTCGTCGGGTCACGCCTTCACGAACGGCATCGTCACCTACGGCCTGATGGCCTCCTCCTCGGGGCTGGTCATCCCGCTCACCATCTTCCTCATCGGCACGCGCGTCTGGGCCCTGGGGAAGAAGTACGGCTTCATCACGCCGGTCCAGATTTTCCGCGACCGCTGGGAGTGCAGCCACATCGGCACCGTCATCTTCGCCCTGCAAGCCGTCCTGCTCGTCCCCTACATCATCATCGGCATCATGGGCGGCGGGACCACGCTGTCGGCCATCTCGGGCGGGTTCGTCCCCTTCTGGCTCGGCGGCGCGGTCGTGGCGATGGTGGTGATGAGCTACGTCTTCTTCGGCGGGATGCGCGGCACGGCCTGGGTCAACACCTTCCAGACCATCCTCTTCCTCGTCTTCGGCGTCATCGCCATCGGCGTCATAGGCTCCGGGATGGGCGGCTTCGGCGGCGCGGTCGAGGCCCTGGGCTCGCAGCCCGCGACCTCCTGGCTGCTGACGCGCGAGCGCATCTCGCCCTACTACTTCTTCAGCTACACGTTCATCCCGCTCTCGGCCATCGCCTTCCCGCACATCCTCATCTTCTGCCTGACGGCGAAGAAGATGGTGCAGTTCAAGAAGACGGTCATCTTCTACCCGCTCTGCATCCTCCTCATCTGGTTCCCGTGCGTCTTCCTCGGCGTGATGGCGAACCGCACGGCCGGCGAGATTCCGGCCATCCGCGCCAAGCAGGAGGCGCGGCGGGTGCTCGCCACACAGGGGAAGACGATGGAGCCCGAGCAGAGGGACGAGGTGCGCGAGCAGGCCGCGGGCGACGACGTAATCCTCCACCTCCTGCACCACTACGCGCCGCTCTGGCTCGCGGGCATCCTCGGCGCCGGCATCATGGCGGCCGTGATGGCTTCGGACTCGCAGATTCTCGCGCTCTCGACCATGTTCGCGGAGGACTTCTTCGCCTTCTACGGCGGGCGGAGGCGCTTCGGCGAGCGAGCGCAGGTGCAGACCGGCCGCCTCTTCGTCATCGTCCTGACGGTGCTGGCCTACGTCGTAGCCCTGCGCGCGCCCGAGACCATTTTCGAGATCGCCATCCAGTACGCCTTCTCCGGCTTCGCGGCCATGTCGCCGCTGATGATCGCCGCCCTCTTCTGGCGCGGCTCGACGAAGTGGGGGGCGCTGGCCTCGACCGTCTGGGTGGCGGCGGCGGTGGCGGCCGTCGCCGTCTTCCAGCAGACCTACCCGGCGCCGCCCCCGGGTCCGCCCGCCGTCGTCTGGTCGCCCGGCGGGACCGAAGTGCTGGCGCGCACGCCGTCGGGCACCAGCGTCTTCGGCTTCATGCCCGTGGTCCCGATGGTCGTCGTCTCGGCGCTCCTGATGTTGGTCGTCTCGAAGCTCACCCCGAAGCCGAGCGCCGCCACCGTCGAGAAGTATTTTTCAAAGTGAGATTAAGGAGAACCCCTGATGAGACTTTCTAAGACAGCCCTCGCCTGCTCCGCCCTCCTGCTGCTCGCCGCGGCGGCCGTCTACGCCGACACGCGCCCGAACTTCGCCGGCACCTGGGAACTCGACCAGAGCCGCAGCCACAGCATCCCGCCCGACATGAAGCAGACGATGACGGTCGTGCAGGAAGGCGACCGCGTTACGGTCGAGCTGAAGGTCGTCAACAAGCAGGGCGAGCGCGTCATCAAGGAAGCCTACACGCTCGACGGCAAGGAGACGGAGTTCGCGCCGCCGCCCCCGCCGAACGCCCCCAAGGACGCCCCCGCCCCGAAGGGCAAGCGCACCGCCCGCTGGATGGCGAACGGCAAGGGCTTAATCATCGAGGACGAGGTCGTCAACCCGACGCCGCAGGGCGGCACGGAGACCGTCCTCATCGCGCGCAAGTGGATGCACTGGCCCGACGGCACCTTCTCCATCGAGACCATCACCGAGCGCGGCGGCAACGCCTTCAACAACAAGCGCGTCTTCGTCAAAAAGCAGTAGGCAATGGCGGTAGCAGATGACCCCGAAGGGGTCGCCGGTGATAGCCGGGGGTAAGCGAGGAAGCGCCAGCGTCCGAGCGACACCCCCGGAAAGCACGAAAAAGATTTCCGACCCTGAAGGGGTCGCACCCGGGCGTCGAGGTGCGACCCCTTCAGGGTCGGATTCTGTACCGTGTTCGTACCGGGGGTGGCGCTCACTTGCGTTCACTTACCCCCGGCTATCACCGGCGACCCCTTCGGGGTCACATGCTTATTATCTCATCCGAGGCAGTGCAGCTTGCCGTCCTGGGCGCCGAAGACGACGCGCCCCGAGGCGATGGCGGGGGAGGCCGAGACGGGCGCCCCCGCGTTGAACTCCTGAATTTTGCGGCCGTCCCGGAAGCCGAGCACGTAGAGGCGGCCGTCGTTCGAGCCGACGTAGACGCGGTCCGAGGCGATGGCGGGCGACGACTCGACGCGCGCCTGCGTCCCGAACGTCCACAGCGCGCGCCCCGTGTAGGCGTCGAGGCAGTGGACCATCTTGTCGCGCCCGCCGACGACGACGCGCGCGTCAATGATGGCGGCCGATGAGTAGTACGGGAACTGCCGCTGCGGGTTCTGGTAGCGCCAGCCGACCTGCTTTGAGACGAGGTTGACGCCCAGCACCTCGTTGTTGAAGGTGCCGTAGAAGGCGTTGCCCGCGAGCAGCGCGGGGCTGGCGCCCGTGTAGGCGCCCGAGCGAATCTGGAGCAGCTCGCGCCCCGTCGCTATCTGCACGCCGCGCAGTATCTCGTCGCAGCCCGTGACGTAGGCCACGCCCTCCGCCACGCCTGCGGTCGCGTGGACCTGCCCGCCCGTCTTCAGCTTCCAGAGCAGTTTTCCCGTGGCCGCCGCGACGCAGTAGAGGTGCGTCTCGTACGAGCCGACGAGGACGCGCGCGCCCGAGACGACCGGCGAAGATTTTATCTCGCCGCCGGTCTTAAAAGTCCAGACCCGCTGCCCGTCCGACGCGCGCACCGCGTGCAGCACGCCCGACAAATCGCCGACGTAGACGACCCCGCGCGCCAAGGCCGGCGACGACTCGCCAATGGCGTTCCCGGCGTTGTAGCGCCAGCGTTCGCGGCCGTCGCCGAGGTTGACGGAAACGAGCTCGCCCCTCTGCGTGCCGACGTAGACGGCGCCGCCCGCGACGGCCGCCGAAGACTCGACCGACTCGCCCGCGTCCACCGACCAGAGGTGCCGGAGGCCCCCCGGGACCCCCGAGTTGGAGAAGCCCGTGAGCTGCGGGTTGCCGCGGAACTGCGGCCAGCCGTCGGCCGGCGTCGCGTAGCTGTTCCAGCTCGCCCGCGCCGCGGAGGGCAAAAGTAGAAAGGCGAAAGGCAGAAGAAGAAAATCCCGCCGGCGGAAGGCGCCCGCCTCTTCTTCGCCCGTCTGTTGCCTTGTCCCTTTTGCCCTTTGACTTTCTTTCAGTACGCCCACTCGTAAACCTCCAGCGCGCCCGCGGCGTCGAACGCGCGCGGGTTGAAGCGCCCCGTCCACTGCCCCGCCGCCTCTTCGGCGAGCGCCTTCAAGTCCTCGCGCGCGACGCCCAGCTCCGAAAGCCTGCGGCGCAGGCCGCCCTCCGCAGCCAACTCTTCGAGCCGCCCCGCCAGCGCCTCGCCGCCGCCGCCGCGGCCCGACAACTCCGCGTAGCGCGGCCCGACCTCGGCCGCGTTCCAGCGGACGACCGAAGGCAGCAGGGCCGCCAGCGCCTCGCCGTGCTCCGTGCCGTAGCGCGCCGTCAGAGGGTTGGCGCAGGCGTGCGCCGCGCCGAGCATCGAGTTCTCGATGGCGGCCCCGGCGAGGTGCGCGCCGAGCTGCATCCGGCCCCGGGCCTCAAGGTCGTCCGCGCAGGCGAGCACGCGCCCGTAACCGCCTTCGAGCAGCCGCCACGCCTCGCGCGAGAAGATTTCGGAGAGCGGGTTGCGGGCCGACGTGACGTAGGTCTCGACGGCGTGCGCGAGCGCGTCGAAGCCTGAGCGGGCCGTCACCGAGCGCGGCTGCGAGATGGTCAGCTCCGCGTCGAGAATCGCGAGGCGGAAGGCGGCCGACGGGTCGCCGCAAGCCATCTTCGCGTGCGTCCGCTCGTCGGAGACGAGGGCGTAACTTTGCGCCTCGCTGCCCGTCCCGGCGGTCGTCGGGATGCCTATCATGGGGAGCAGCGGCCGCCGCGCCTTGCCGTACCCCAGGAAGTCCTGCATCCGCCCGCCGTTCGTCAAAAGGAAGTTGACGCCCTTCGCGCAGTCGAGCGAGCTGCCGCCGCCGAGGCCCACGACGGAGTCAACGCCTACGGAAGCGGCGAAGGCCCGCCCGCGCTCGACCGACGCGGCGTCGGGGTTCGCGCCGAAGTCGTGGAAAGGCACGGCCGCGACTCCGGCCGCTTCGAGAAGCTTCAAGGCCCTCTCGACGTGCCCCGCCTCGACCAGCCCGCGGTCGGCGACGAGCAGCGCGCGGCCGAAGCCCAGCGAGCGCGCCTCCTCGCCCAGACGCGCGAGCGAGCCCGCGCCGAAGATGACGCGCGTCCGCGGCCGGAAATCAAAACCCCCGACAGACATCACTTCTTTTCCGCGACGGCGTAGACGTGCTTGTGCGCGCGGAGGATGAGCATGCCGTCGGTGATGGCGGGCGTCGCCATCAGCGGCTCGCCGACGGGGTTCGTCGCCAGCAGCTCGAACTTCGGACCCGCCCTGACGACGAACACGTCGCCGTCCTCGCTCGACAGGTAGAGCTTGCCGTCGGCCGCCACGGGCGAGGCGCTGAAGGAGCTGGGCAGGCGCTCCTGGTAGACGAGCTTGCCCGTCCGGGCCTCGAAGGCGGAGAGGACGCCCCCGTCGGAGAGCGCGTAGAGCAGGTCGCCGTAGACGATGGGCGTCGTCGTGTAGGGGCTGCCCTTGTCGGCCTTCCAGGCGAGGTGCGCGTTCGCCTGCTCGCCCGGCTTCAAAGAGATGTCTCCGACCGCGCCGGGGCGGAAGGCGTACATCCCGCGACCCGGCGGGTAGCCGCCCGCGACGTAGACGAGGCCGTGCGCGACGAGCGGCGCCTGCTGCTTGACCTGCGTCTCGTTGTCGTTGAAGCGCCAAAGCTCCCTGCCCGTCCGCGGGTCGTAGCCGCGGATGAAGCGGCCGCCGTTGGCGATCAACTCGGCCCGCCCGCCCGACTCATGGACGGTCGGCGTGCTCCACGAAGTTATCTCGCCGCGCTCGACGCGCCACGCGCGCCGGCCGGTCTTCAGGTCGTAGGCGGCGATGAAGGACTGGCTGTGGCCGTCGGCCTGCACGATGACAAGGTCGTCGTGGATGACGGGCGAGCTGCCGTGGCCCCACGAAGAGTCCTTGTCGCCCCAGAGGCCGGGGTTGAGCACGCCGAGGTCCTGCTTCCAGAGCAGCTTGCCGCCGAAGTCGTAAGCGTAAAGCCCTTCGGAGCCCATCAGCGCGACGACCGTGCGGCCGTCGGTGACGGGCGTGGAGTTGGCCTGCGTCGCCTTGATGTGGCGGCGGGCACGGGGCACGCCTTCGTGCGCCGTCTGCTGCCAGAGGACGCGCCCCGTCCGCTTGTCGAGCGCGTAGATGCGCCACGAGTGTTTCACCTCGTCGCCCGTCGCCAGCGAGATGCCGCGGTCTTTGGGGACGTAGGTCGGGTTGGGGTCGGAGCCTTCGGCCGTGACGACGAAGACGCGGTCGCCCCAGACTACCGGGCTCGCGTGTGAGAGGCCGGGGATGGGCGTCTTCCAGACGATATTCTGCGACTTCGCCGCGTCCCAGGCGAGCGGCGTCTTCTTACCTTCGGCCACGCCGGACGCGCGGGGGCCGCGGAACTGCGGCCAGTTCTGAGCCCGCGCCAGGGCGGGCGTTAGCGCGAGAAGCGCGGCCAGCAGGGCACGTTTCGTCACACGTCTCAACACCTTCAGCCCTCCGTCGTCTCAAGTGTTCACTGCGTCGCAGCGGGCTTCGCCGGGGGCGCGGCGGCGGGGCCGGCGCCCTCGGCGAGCGCGAACAGTTGATTGCGGTTGGTGATGAAGAGGGCGCCGGCCGCGGGGATGGGGGTCGAGTAGACGCTGCTCCCCATGTTGATCTCGGCCAGCACCTTCTTCTCCTTGCCCGTCTGCATGATGACCACGTCGCCGTCCTCGTCGCCGAGGTAGAGGCGGCCGTCGGCCGTCGCCATCGGCGAGCCCCAGACGGCGGCGAACATGTCGTGGACCCAGTAGGGCTGCCCCGTCTTGGCGTCGATGGCGTGGAGGAAGCCGCTGAAGTCGGGCTGGTAGACGATGCCGTCAACGATGGCGGGCGTCGAGATGGAGCGGCGAATCTTGTCGTAGTGCCAGACCATGCCGCTCTTCGTGATGTCGCCGCGCTTGGTGGCGTCGATGCAGTACATGTGGCCGATGCCCTCGCCGTGCTCGGGGTCCTGCCCGTTGGCGAGGTAGACACGGTCCTCGTAGATGACGGGCGTCGAGATGATCTCGTTGCGCGTCTTCGGCCACGTCGAGTCCTTCGGGTTGGTGTCGAACTCCCAGAGCTTCTTGCCCGTCGCGGCCTCGTAGCCGCGCACCCAGCCGTCGCCCTGCCCCATGACGACCATGTCAACGCCGCCTATCTTGCCGACGGTCGGCGTTGACCACTGGCCGTGTAGAATCTTGTCGCCGGGCGAGGCGTCCTCCCAGACGACCTTGCCCGTCTTCTTGTTGACGGCGACGATGGCGGGGGCCTTCGGCGAGGGGATGTTGACGTGGCTCTCGTCCTGCCCGTTCGAGGTCGAGACGTAGACGAGGTCGCCCCACGAGACGGGCGAGGAGTTGGCGAGGTTGTGCGGGAAGGCGCCGAGCTCCTCCATCATGTCGAGCCGCCAGATTACGTCGGCGTGCTGCTCGGTCTTCTCCTTCTCGTCGGTGACGGGGCCGTCGTTCTCCTTGTCGCGGAAGCCTTGCAGGTCGACGCACATCAGCTCCGCACGGTTCGAGACGTAGTAGACGCGGTCGCCCTCGATGAGCGGCGAGGAGGCGATGCCCTGGAACGGCCAGTCGTTGACGCGCCCCGCGGCCACCTTGTCGTGGACGGCCTGCCAGAGGAAGTCGCCGGTCTTCGCGTCGAAGGCCATCAGGACGCCCTTGTCGCCGACGATCTTCGGGTCGCGCTTGGCCTCGTTGTTGGTGCCGACTAAGACGACGCCGCCCGAGACCGTGATGTTGCCGTAGGTCTGCGAGCCCAGCTCGGCCACCCACTTCACGTTCTTCTTCGTCTTCACGTCCCAGGACATGGGCATCCCCTTCGCCTTCGAGACCATGTTGCGGTCCGGCGTGCCGCCCCACATCGGCCACTCGCCGGTGCCGGGGTCGGAGAAGGAGTGGACGGTAGACAGTAGACAGTAGACAGTAGTTAGAACCACCGCGCCCACGCCAACGACCCTGACTCCCGCCCGCCGCTTTCTCAACATTGATTTCATTTTCAACTTTGGCCTTCCCTCCTACTGACTGCGACTACCGTCTACTTGTTCGCGTACACCTTCACGTTGTCGAAGTAGATTTCCGCGAGCGCGCTGCCGAAGATGCCGGGGCTGCCCTGGCGGTTGCCGATGGGGTCCGTGCGCTCGACCGTCCAGGCGTCGGGCTCGGCCGCGCCCGCCGGCCACACCTTGCCGCGCGCCCTCACCTGCCCGTTCGGCAGGTTCTCCACCCTCAGTTTGACGCGGTACCACGCGTCCGTCTTCCACTCGAAGGGGACCGAGGCGACGCGCGCCGTCTCGGGCTGCCACGGCGTCAGCTCAAGCTTCTGCGCGTTGCCGAACAGCGTCAGCGAGTAACGCTGCGCGACGACTCCGGCGTCGCCCACCTGCCGCCGCCGGGTCGTGGCGAGGATGTCGGCCTCGACCGTGTAGTCGTGCAGGTCGTTCGGCCCCATGAAGGCGCGCGCGCGGCTCAGGAGCGACGAGCCCTCGGTGGTCTTGACCAGCACGCGCTTGCCTTCCACGTCGCGCGTGATGAACTTCATCCCCGTGTTCGTCCAGTGCTGCGGGAAGGTGCCGGCGGCCATCGCGTCGAAACTCTCATCCCACGGCAGCGGCGGTATGACGCGCACGCGCGCCGCGCCCACGACGCCGCCCACGGTCACGCGCACCTCGCCCGTCTGCACGACCGAATCGGACGCGGCCGTGAACTGCCCCCTTTCGATCGTGCCTTTGAGGTTGTCGAGCGCCCAGGTGCCGACGGCCGAGCCGAGAAGATTGCCGCGCGCGTCGAACATCCGGGCGCGGAAGTTCACCTTCTCGCCCGGCCGGATGGCGACTTCGGCGGGGACGACCTGAACGTGAGGGCTCTCCAGCGTGCCGCCGGAGGGGAGCCGAGCCTCGACACTCGGCGGCGGCGGATTAGGCGTCACCTGCTTCTTGCCGATGCAGTAGAGCGCGGCGTCGGTGAGGAGGAAGACGCGGCCGTCGGAGACGGCGACCGAGGCGACGATGGCCTCGGGCTGCTGCTCGGTGCCGAGCTGGTCCTCGTCCAAGACCTTCGCGCCCGTCGCCGAGGGCTCGATGATGAAGAACTTGCCGTTCTCGGTGCCGACGTAGAGCTTGCCGTCGGCGAGGACGGGCGAGGCTTTCTGAATCGTCCCGAGGTTCTGGAGCCAGAGCTGCTTGCCGGAGTTCACGTCGAAGGCGCCGAGGTTCGCGCCGTTGTCCACCTGGTAAAGCCGGTCGCCGTCGAGCACGGGCGACGAGAAGCCGCCCTGCCAGCCGTAGACCTTCCACTTGAGCTGCGCCATCTTCAGCTCGCCCTTCAACGAGGCGTCGAGCGCGGCGACGAGCCCCATCTCGTTCGAGTCGAGGTTCTCCTCGCTGTGCGTGATGATGGCGTCGGTGCCGCGGACGACGACGCCCGTGTTGAGTCCGCGCTTCGAGACCTCTATCTTCCAGGCCGGCTCGCCCGTCTGCGGCTTGATGGCGTGGACCCAGCCGTCGCTCGCGCCCTGGATAAGCAGGCGAGTGCCGTTGACGTTGGCGATGACAGGCGCGGCGTAGGTCGTGTCGTAGGGGCGGGCGCCCGGCGCGCTCGTCCAGACGGTCTCGCCCGTCCGCTTGTCGAAGGCCGTCCAGCGGTGCAGGCCCCGGTGGTGCGCGCCCCAGCTGAAGGTGACGCCGCTCGTGATGACGAGGTCGCCGTCAACCAGAGGCGTGACGGTGCGCCCGCCGTGCGTCGTCAGCAGCCCGAAGTCCTCGCCGAGCGAACGCTCCCAAAGGATTTTGCCGTCGCGCCCCGAGAGCCCGACGAGGTGGCCGCCGCCGCCCATCGCGTAGACGTTGCCGGTCGCGGGGTCGCCGACCGGCGAGGCCCACCCGATGCGGTGCGGCGGCACGTCCGAGAGGTAGACGTTGAAGCGGCGCTCCCAGATGACCTTGCCCGTGTCGGCGTCGAGGCACATCAGGCGCTCCTGCAAACGCTCGCCCTTGTCGTAAGCGTTGAAGAGGTAGACGCGGTTGCCCATCACGACGGGCGTCGAGCGCCCGCCGTAGGGCGCCTTCCAGGCCAGACCGTCGCCCGCGGGCGACCACTTCGCGGGCAGGCCGCGCTCTTGTGAAACGCCGTCGCGCGCCGGCCCGCGCCACTCGTGCCAGTCGGCGGCCCGTGCGTGCCCCGCGGCCGACAGCAGCAGCAGCAGGGCGAGGAGCGTGTAGACCTTTGGCCGGGGGGCGTAAGCAGTCATCTTCAAATTCTTAGCCTCGCATTTCTCGCACTTCTGGTTGGTCTTCGGCGGACGGACTCTTGTGTCCTTTACGAACATTATGGACGGCCGCCCGGCGCGTTTGTGTAAAAATGTCGTAAAAAGAAAACCTGGGACGCGACTCTCACGTTTCATAACGTGTCGAAAGTTTGGCCGCCCGCCGCCGCGCGCGAAAAATCTCTTGCTTCCGCACTCAGGCGGGTTGTAAATACGCCGGGGCGCCGCCCGGTGTTTTTCCCGCGGGCGGCATTTCTCCGAAGCACCAAACCAAGTACAATCGCCCGGCTCACCTGACCCGGCCGCGGCCCGCCGCGGGTGTCCGACAAGTTACCACCACGCGGGCGGCGGCGAAAACCGGAGTGAAGACCATGACCTTCAGGCGCATCACCCTTCTGGCGCTCATCGCGCTGGCGCTCGCCGCGCCGGCCCCGGCGCAGACGCCCGCCCCGGCGCTCAACGACCAACTCTACGAGGCCGCGCGCAAGGGCGACGCGGCCGAGGTCAAGGCGCTGCTCGACAAGGGCGCGGACGTGAACGCGAAGTTCCGCTACGGCACCACCGCGCTCTTCAAGGCCGCCGAGCGCGGCCACACGGAGGTCGTCCGCCTGCTCATCGAGCGCGGCGCCGACGTGAACGTCCGCGACACCTTCTACGGCGAGACGGCGATGACTTGGGCGCTCGGCAAGGGGCACGTCGGCGTCATCCGCGCCATCCTCGCCAAGAGCGCCGACAGCGCGGGCGACGTGCTGCTGGCCGGCGTCCGCATGGGCAACGTGGAGCTGGTCTCGGCGGCGCTGGAGACGGGCAAGGTGCCCGCCGAGGCGCTCACGGGCGCGCTCGTCGCCTCCGGCTCCGACGAGAAGAAGGCCGCCATCGTCGAGATGCTCAAGAAGGCCGGCGCGCAGCCGCCGCCCGAGGTGGACGCGGCGACGCTCCAGTCCTACGTCGGCAAGTACAGGGGCGACCCCGGCCCGGAGATCAACATCACGCTCAAGGACGGGAAGCTCTCGGTCGCGGGCGGCGGCGGCTCAGCCACGCTGATGCCGCTCGACCAGAAGAGCTTCCGCCCGGCCGACTTCGCCGGCCTGACCATCACCTTCAAAGTCGAGGGCGGCAAGGTCACGGCCCTCGACTTCAAGCAGGGCGACAAGACGACGCTGCTCAAGAGGGTAGACGGTAGTCAGTAGTCAGTAGGCGCTGCGGCGCCCCGACTGTTGACGTTGACAACAAGGCTGAACGGCATCGAAAGTTTCTTCTACCGACTACTGTCTACCGACTACTATCCACCGAGGTTCACAATGAAACGACTCCTGTTCTCCCTCCTCTGCCTGTGCCTCGTCCGGACGGCCGCGCAGGCGCAGAACTGGCCGCAGTTCCGCGGCGCCGGCGCCTCGGGCGTGGCCGAGGGCAAGCCCGCGCCGGTCAAGTGGGACGGCGAGAAGTCGGTCGGGGTGCGATGGAAGACGCCCATCCCCGGCCTCTCGCACGCGAGCCCCGTCGTCTGGGGCGACCGCGTCTTCGTCGTCACGGCCGTCAGCAGCGAGGCGAAGCCCGAAGCCCGCTTCGGCCTCTTCGGCGACGTGGAGCCCGTCAAGAACGACCCCAGGCACGCCTGGAAGGTCTACGCGCTCGACAAGCAGACGGGCAAGGTGGTCTGGGAGCGCGTCGCCTACGAGGGCATCCCGAAGGTCAAGCGCCACCCGAAGTCTTCGCACGCCGCCTCGACGCCCGCCACCGACGGCAAGCACCTCGTCGTCCTCTTCGGCTCCGAAGGGCTTTACACCTACGACCTCTCGGGCAAGCTCCTCTGGAAGCAGGACCTCGGCACGCTCGACTCCGGCTGGTTCTACGACCCCGATTACCAGTGGGAGTACGCCAGCTCGCCCGTCATCTACAAGAACCTCGTCATTGTCCAGGCCGACATCCAGAAGAACTCCTTCATCGCCGCCTACGACCTCAAGACCGGCAAGCAGGTCTGGAAGACGATGCGCGAGGGCGAGCTGCCCGGCTGGGGCACGCCGACCGTCTACGAGGGCAAGGCGCGGGCCGAGCTCGTCACCAACGGCACGAAGGCCATCCGCGGCTACGACCCGCTGACGGGCAAGGAGCTGTGGCGGCTGACGCCCAACTCCGAAATTACGACCCCGACGCCCATCTTCGCCCACGACCTCATCTACGTCACCAGCGGCTACCGCCCCGTCCAGCCCATCTACGCCATCAAGCCGGGCGCCGTCGGAGACATCACGCTGAAGGACGGCAAGGAGTCGAGCGACTTCATCGCCTGGAGCAAGCAGCGCGGCGGCCCCTACATGCCGACGCCCATCGTCTACGGCGACCTGCTCTACACGCTCTCGAACAACGGCGTCGTCACGGCCTACGACGCGAAGGGCGGCGAGCGCGTCTACCAGCAGCGCCTCGCCGACCGCGGCGGGGCGTTTACCGCCTCGCCCGTCGCCGCCGACGGTAAGCTCTACCTGTCGAGCGAGGACGGCGAGATCTTCGTCGTCAAGGCCGGCCCCAAGCACGAGCTGCTCTCGGTCAACCCGATGGGCGAGGTCATGATGGCGACGCCGGCCATCAGCGACGGCATGCTCATCGTCCGCGGCATCAACCACGTCTTCGCCGTCGCCGAGGCGCCGCCCGCGAAGTAAAAACCATTCTCGAAGGAACAACACCAAGTGAAACCGTCAGCCAAAATCTCTTTCGCCCTCCTCGCCTGCCTCGGCGCGGCGCTCTTCTTCTCCAACCCTTCGTCGGCGGCCGGCGACGCCAACTGGCCGCAGTGGCGCGGCCCCGAAGGCTCCGGCATCTCGGCCGAGCGCGGCCTGCCCGAGGAGTGGGGCGAGACGAAGAACGTCCGCTGGAAGACGCCGCTGCCGGGCAAGGGCCACTCCAGCCCCATCGTCTGGGGCAAGCGCGTCTTCCTGACGACGGCCGTCGAGGGCGCGGTCGTCCCCGGCGCGAAGGCCGTCCCGCACAAGATGGGGGACCAGGAGTGGAAGCACCCGGACAGCGTCGGCGCCGACCGCAAGCACGCCTTCAAGGTCATCGCGCTCGACCGCGACACGGGGCGCGTCCTCTGGGAGCAGACCGCCTGGGAGGGCACGCCCTACGACGACCGCCACCGCAAGAGCTCCTACGCCGCCTCGACGCCCGCCACCGACGGCCAGCGCGTCTACGCCTTCTTCGGCGCCGAGGGGCTCTACGCCTACGACGTGGGCGGCAAGCTCGCCTGGAAGGCCGACATCGGCAAGCTCGGCACCGTCGGCATGGGCACGGGCACCTCGCCCGTCCTCTACCAGAACCTCGTCATCGTGCAGGCCGACGAGGAGGACGGCAAGAACTCCTCCATCGTCGCGCTCGACAAGAAGACGGGCAAGGAGGTCTGGCGCACGCCGCGCAAGGTGCAGGTGAGCTGGGCGACGCCGCTCCTGGTCAACACGGGCAAGCGCACGGAGCTGATAGCGAGCGGCACCGAGTCCATCATCGCTTACGACCCGGCGACGGGTAAAGAGCTCTGGCGCTCGAAGGGCGTCGAGAGCAACGCCATCCCCTCGCCCGTCGCCACCGCCGGCCACGACATGGTCGTCGTCTCGGCCGGCTTCCCCGCCAAGGTCGCCTACGCCATCCGCCTCGGCGCCTCGGGCGAGCTGAAGGACGCCGACATCGCCTGGAAGTATGCGAAGGGCACGGCCTACGTCCCCTCGCCCATCCTCTACGGCGACTACGTCTACCTTTTGACCGACAAGGGCGTGATGACCTGCCTCGACGCGCGCACCGGGGTGGTCAAGTACGAGGGCGGGCGCGTCCCCGTCCCGGCCACCTTCACCTCCTCGCCCGTCGCCTTCGACGGCAAGATTCTCCTGACGAGCGAGGACGGCGACACCTTCGTCATCAAGGCCGGGCCGAAGCACGAGGTCCTGCGCACGAACTCCCTGGGCGAGCCCGTCTACGCCTCGCCCGCCGTCGCCGAAGGCAAGATTTTCATCCGCGGCGAGAAGCACCTCTACGCCATCGAGCAGGCGCGGAAGTAAGCGCGCGTTTCGTGGAATAAACGGCGGCCTTGCGCCGTCTAAGGGGAGGGCGCATGATTGAACGCGCCCTCCCATCAATTTTTTGACCCCGGAGTGACCGCCATGTTCGACGAGACGCAGAAGCAAACGAAGACGCCCTGGTATCTCACCCGGCCGGTGATGCTCGCGGCCCCCGTGCTCGTCGTCCTACTCG
>DATHBF010000244.1:0-1602 GCA_035296285.1 Pyrinomonadaceae bacterium
CGAGCATCGCCGAAGCCGAGGCGGTCGCCGAAGTCGCCCGCCGCTCGTCGGTCGAGCTCGAAGGCGACCCCGACTCGCCGCTCGTGCGACTCGACGGCGAGGACGTGTCGCGCGAGATACGCGGCGAGCATGTGGGGCAGACGGCGTCCGTCATCTCGACCATCCCCGAGGTCAGGCGCGAGCTGGTCAGCCGCCAGCGGGCGCTGGGCGAGGCGGCCGGCGGCGCCGTCCTCGACGGCCGCGACATCGGCACCGTCGTCTTCCCCGACGCGCAGGTCAAATTCTTCCTCACGGCCGCGCCCGAGGAGCGCGCCCGCCGCCGCTTCGACGAGGCGCACCAGCCGGGCCAGACCTTCGACGAGACGCTGGCCCACATCAACGAACGCGACCGCCGCGACGCCACCCGCGACGACTCGCCGCTCAAAATTGCCGAAGGCGCCGTCGTCATAGACACCACCGAGTTCTCCGCCGACGAGGTCTTCCGCCGCATGCTCGAAATCGTCGCCGAGCGCCGCCCCGGCCGCGAGCGCTGATTATCCCTTGAGCGCGCTGCCCGGAAGTCTCATAATCGACCCGAGGAGAACGCCATGAGCGACAACCCCACGCAAGAGACTCCCGACACCCGCTCCTTCGAGGAGCGCGTCTTTGCCAGGTTCGACGCCCTCGACCGGCGTATGGACGGCCTCGAATCCCGCCTGTCTTCCCTCGAAGAGAAAGTAGATTCGCGGCTGCGAGAAACGCGCCCGATCTGGGAGGCGATGCAGGCCCGGCTCGACGGCATCGAAGGCGAGGTCAAAGAACTCAACCGCGGCATGAAGGTTCTGCACAGGGATATCCTGCAAGTCCGCATGGACCATGAAGAACTTCGCGAGCGCATCGAAAAGCTCGAATCGGAGCCCGCGCGCTAGTAACAGATACACGACCGCGCGCCGTCCGCCTGAGCTTGGCTGCGGACGGCTTTTCTTTATTAGCCGAATCTATGTTCACAGGCATCATCGAGGAGCTGGGGCGCGTCCGCTCGCTTGAGAAGCGGGGCGAGGGCGTGAGGATGACGGTCGAGGCGCGCGTCGTGACGGAGGGGACGCGCGACGGTGACTCCGTCGCCGTCAACGGCGTCTGCCTGACGGCTTTGGACGTGCGCGCCGACTCGTTCGCGGCCGACGGGGCGCGCGAGACTTTGCAGCGTTCGACTTTGGGCCTGCTGCGCGCGGGCTCCCCCGTCAACCTTGAGCGGGCCGCGACGCCCTCGACGCGGCTCGGCGGCCACATCGTGCAGGGGCACGTGGACGCTCGCGGCCGTTTTCTCTCGGCCGAAGAGCACGGCGGCTCGTGGACGGTGCGCATCGGCTACCCGCCCGAACTCGCGCGCTATCTGGTCTTCAAAGGGTCGATCACGGTCGAGGGCATCAGCCTGACGGTGGCCGCGCTCTCGGACGACTCTTTCGAGATCGCCGTCATCCCGAAGACGTGGGCGGTGACGAACCTCTCCTCCTTGCGCCCCGGCGATGAGGTCAACCTCGAAGCCGACATCATCGCCAAGTACGTCGAGCGCATCCTCTCGGTCGGCCCGCCGCCGCGCGGAGGCGGCGCTTCTCCCATCAC
>DATHBF010000245.1:0-10331 GCA_035296285.1 Pyrinomonadaceae bacterium
AGAGGTCGCGCGCCTGCCCCCGGCAATGGGGGCAGCGCAGGGAAGGCGGAGGATAACGGGTCCGGTGTCTTGGCATGGCAGCCGACACTGTCCCCACTTTGCCTTCCTTTTTTCAATCCCCAATGTAAGAGGGCCACTACCTGTCAACCGGGCCGCCGAAAAACCTTGCCTTCGCGGCCCGTTTGGGGTAGAACCCTCCGGCCCGGCCCCCTCAGGACCTCACCGGCAACCATCCTTTTCCGAAGACACGGAGGCACACCATGAGCGGACGTTCGAGGCTCGGATTTCGCGGGGGCGCGCTGCTCCTGCTCGCGCTGCTCTTCCCGGCGGCAGAGGCGCAGGCCAAAGTCACAAGGTACCTGACGGGCAACGCCGCGGACGTAACGCCTGCGCTCGCCGGCCCGGCGCACGACTTCGGCGGCGGCGGCACGGACGTGGACGCGGCGCTCCAGTGGATCATCGACCAGGTGCGCGGCTGCACCTCGTGCGCGACGAAGGTGGACGTGGTCATCCTGCGCTCGTCGGGGTCGAACGGCTATAACGACTACATCTACGCGATGAACGGCGTGGACTCGGTCGAGACTCTCGTCGTCACGAGCGCGCGCGACTCGAACACGGCGGCCGTCGAGGCGACGGTGAGGGGCGCCGAGGTCGTCTTCTTCGCGGGCGGCGACCAGTGCGACTACGTCAGGAACTTCCGCGGCACGCGGGTCGAGGCGGCTGTCGAGGCCGTCTACGCGCGCGGCGGGGGCGTCGGCGGGACGAGCGCCGGCCTCGCCATTCAGGGCGAGTTCACCTACGACGCCTGCACGGGCAGCGTCACGTCGAGCCAGGCCCTCCTCAACCCCTACCACCGCTACGTCAGCTTCACCTACGACTTCTTCAACTGGCCCAACCTGCAAGGCGTCATCACCGACTCGCACTTCGTCACGCGCGACCGCATGGGCCGCACGATGGCCTTCGTCGCGCGCCAGATCAGGGACGGCCGCGCGGCGACCGCGCTCGGGCTGGCGGTCAACGAGGCGACTTCGGTCGTCGTGGACAAGAACGGGCTCGCCACCGTCCTCGGCGGCGGCCCCGCCTACTTCGTCCTCGGCGACCACTTCCCCGAAGTCTGCGAGAGCGGGGCGCCCCTCACCTACTCGAACTTCAAAATCTGGAAGGTGCCGGCCGGAGGGACTTTCAACCTCGCCGCCCGCCCGACCACCGGCTTCTACCTCGTCAGCGTCAACAACGGTCTGCTGAGCGGCGACCCCTACTAAAAAGCAGTAGCCAGTAGACAGTAGACAGTAGAAGGAATCGGGGGCGACATTGATGCGTCAGCCCCCGAACTTTTTTCTACTGGCTACTGGCTACTTCAGTGTCGGGTTTCGCTCGACGAAGTCGAGGAGGGCGGGGGCGTAGTCGGGGAAGCGCGGGCAGGCGACGCCGTGGGGCGCGAGCAGTTCGGTGGCGCGCGCGGTGTCGTAGGTCTGCTTGAGGAAGAAGTAGGGGACGCCGACGGTCGGCAGTCCCGTCAGCCGCGCTTGCTGCGGGAGGCTGAGGCTGGTGCGCACGAGGGGCGCGGGGACGGTGAAGAGCGAGCGGCGCCCGGCGAGGTTTTCCGAGATCACGTCGAACAGCTCGCGCGTCGTGAGCGGGTCGGGGTCGGCGAGCTGCACGGTGGCGCCGGCCGCGCGCTCGTCCCCCGCCAGCGCCGCCATCGCCTCGACGACGAAGTCGACGGGGACGACGTTGAGGCGCACCGCGTCGTTGCCGATGTTGGCCGCCGAGAGCAGCCCCGGGAAGACGCGCAGGTAGTTGATGAGGTAGTAGACGCCGTCGTACTTCGCCGTCTCGCCCGTGCGCGAGTCGCCGCACACGACCGACGGGCGGTAGACCGTGACGGGCAGGCGGCCCTTCAGCGCCTCCACCTCCGTCTCGGCCAGGTACTTCGTCTCCTCGTAGTGGTTGCGGAAGCCGGCCTCGTGCCGCAGCTCGCCCTCCAGAATCACGCCCTCGCGCCGGCCCGCCACGTAGCAGGTCGAGACGTAGTGGTAGCGCCGCAGGGAGGGGAGCGAGGCGGCGAAGTCGTTAACGTTGCGCGTGCCCTCGACGTTGACGCGGCGTGCCAGCTCGCGCTCGACGCCGAGGTCGTAGACGGCCGCGAGGTGGAAGACGGCGGTCGCCGCGCGCCTCGTCTCCGCCGAGTCTTCCGGAGAGAGCCCGAGGCCCGCGCGCGTGATGTCGCCCTCGACGATGCGGAAGCTCTCGGCCGGCGCCCCCGCCGCCCGCGCGATGCGCTCCACGTCGAGCCGCGCCCGCCCGGCGAACGCCGGCTGCACGAGCAGCACGAAGCGCGCCCCGTCCCGCGCCAGACGCTCCACCAGCCGCCCGGCGATGAAGCCGGGGAAGCCCGTCACGAAGAATATGTCGTCGAGCGACATGATTCGAGCTTATTACCTTCCATGTACCCGCACAGGCAAGGCCCATCAGAATCTTACGTAGCCTTCACCTCATCTGTGAACCACTCGAATACTTTGAGAAACTGCCTGAGCGCCGCTTCATGCCTTACCATTGAAAGGCGTATGTTTGGGGAGAGAGATATTTTGTCGTCCGGGATGTTAATGCCCTCAATTGAGTTCAGACGGCGCAAGAGCTCCAGCCGCTTCGCAACATCGTCAAAGGGCCGCTTTCTCTGGTAGGTTCCAAAATAAAACTCGACAAAGCCGGAGGTCAGTACGGTAAACAGCTGATAGTGTATGCCGTTGTGCTCAAGGATTGGGACGAACGACCCTGTCTGTTGACCTTTACCCCACCAGATGCGAGTACACTTCGGGCGCGCCCAGTCCAGAATCTTGCGGGCTACATTCGCATCTTCGATACTTTTCTTCTCAAGCTCTTCAAAGAACAATGTCTCATCCCACTGTCTTTTGCTGACCGGTGCGCTGGACTTGCGCTGCTGCGCTTCGGCTGTCAGGCCGAGGACGCTGGGCACGAGGGTCTTCAGTCCCTCGCCCACGTACTGCTTAATCTCGACGGCGAGGACTTCGGCCGGGTCCATCTGCTCGTTGAGGAACTCGACGATGCGCTTGAGCTCCCTCGGGATGATGTCGGCCACGAACACCAGCCTGACCTTGCCCGCCTGAAGGTTCGTCTTAACATTCTGCCAGAAGGCTTCCGCGTCGCCTTCCACACCGAGGAAGTTGGAAACCGCGCCGTCGGCGTCGGCGCCCTTCTCCCGGCAGGACGCCTCGAACTGCGCGCGCAAGGTCTCGGCACTCCAGTAGAGCACGCCATTCGCCGCGTAATCCAACATCTGTCCCACCACCTCGCGGCGGATGCGCGTGTCGCTGCTGCGCTTCACCTCGACGATGGTCGGGACCGCGTCTTGGTCGAGGAAGAGGTGGTCAACTGCCCATCGCCCGGCGCCCTCTTCCTCCGCGGGGACTGCCGCCTCCCTCTTCACCAGCAGCCACTTGCGCGGCCGGTCTGGGTTCATCTGTTCGCCGGGCAGCAAGTCCGGATAACTCGCTAGGAGGTTTTGGAGGATGTCTTCTGAGTCGTAGGCATGCTCCTTCATTTTGACCAGGCTGTTGTCGCCTTGAATGAGAAAGATGCTTCTGCTCATCGTTAAAGCCTCGACAACCTTACTTCGAGCCTTAGTCGGTGCAGACCAGCTCGACGAGCGTGCGGACGCCCGCGCCGCTCGCGCCCTTCGGCGCGTGGGGCCTGGCGGTGTCGTGCCAGGCGGTGCCGGCGATGTCGAGGTGGACCCAGGGCGTCGAGGCCGCGAACTTGCTGAGGAGGAGGGCGGCGCCGGAGGCGTCGGGTCGGCCGCCGTAGTTCTTGAAGTCGGCGATGGGGCTCTCGACGAGCTTCTTGTAGTCGTCCGAGACGGGCATCCGCCAGACGGGCTCGCCCGCGCGGCGCGAGGCGGCGGTGACTTCGTCGGCCCACGCGTCGTCGTTGCTGAAGAGGCCGGCGCGGTGAGAGCCGAGGGCGACGATGATGGAGCCGGTCAGCGTCGCCAGGTCAACGATGCGCGTGGCGCCGAGGTTCTTCGCGTGGGCGATGCCGTCAACGAGGACGAGGCGGCCTTCGGCGTCCGTGTCAACGACCTCGATGGTGTGGCCGGCGAGCGTGCGGACGATGTCGCCGGGCTTGATGGCCCTGCCCGAAGGCATGTTCTCGGCCGCGGGGACGACGGCCGCGACGCGGCGGCGGGGCTTGAGCTGCGCGACGGCGCGCAGGGCGCCGAGGGCGGCGGCTCCGCCGGCCATGTCGGACTTCATCTCGTACATGTCGAGGCCGTGCTTGATGGAGATGCCGCCCGTGTCGAAGGTGATGCCCTTGCCGACGAAGGCCGTCAAGCCTTCCTCGTCGGCCCCGCCCTCGGGCTCGTAGCGGACGACGATGAGCGCGGGCGGCTCGTCCGACCCTTGGCCGACGCCCCACAGCGCGCCCATGCCGCGCGCGCGAACCTCGTCGCCGTAGATCGTCTCGACCGCCAGGCCGAACTCTGCGGCCATCTCCGCCGCGCGGCGCGCGAACTCCGTCGGCGGCAGGCTCAGGCCCGGCTCGTCCGCGAGCGACCGCGCCCAGTTGACCGACTCGGCGACGACGCGCGCGCGCTCGATCTCGGCGCCCAACTCCCCTCCGCCGTGGGTCGTGACGACGACGAGGCGTTCGAGCGGGCGGGCGTCCTCGTCCGGCTTCCGGTAGAAGCCGTTGTCGTAGAGGCCGAGGCGCGCGCCTTCGGCGAGGGCGCGCGCGAGGCGGGGCGCGGGGCCGCCCGAGTCGGGCAGGACGAAGTGGAGCACGCGCAGACGCGCCGAGCGTGCCGCGCGTGCGGCGGCGGCGGCGGCGGGGCGCAGCGCGTTGTCGTCGAAATGCTCGTGCGAGCCGAGCCCGACGAGCAGGACGCGCCGCAGCCCGCCGCCCTCGGCCGGCGCGCGCAGGAGGAGCGTCGTCCCCTCTTCGCCCTTGAACTCTGCGGAGCCGACGGCCTGCTCGCAGATTTCGCGGAGGCCCGCGTCGAGGGCTTCGGCGCCTGTCAGGCGCGGCTCGTCGGCGAAGAGGCCGACGGCGACGGCCGAGGCTTCGGGAAAGGGGGAAGGAAGGCGGCTGCTCGTCTCGACGGAAAGGCTGGCGGGTGTGTTCATCTGTGCTCGGGTATGAAGCAAGGGTTTGTCGCGCGCGGCGCGCGACGAGTATAATTCAGGCAACGAGCTTTGGCCTAACAAGGGTCCGTATACCGTAAACTCCCGAACTAAAACATGAGAAGGAGCATTCCATTGAAGGCATTCATCCGCCCGCGCGCGGCCCGCGCCCTGCTCGCAACCCTCGTCCTGCTGTCGGCGGCGGCGTCGCCGCTCGCGCAGCAGCAGACGGGCGCGGCCTGCACCGTCCGCGTCACGCTCCTCCAGGTCAACGACGTGTACCAGTTCGTGCCCTCCGAGCGCGGCACGCAGGGGGGCTTAGCGCGCCTCTCGACGCTGCGCAAGCAGATCATGAAGGAGTCGCCGCACACGCTCCTGCTGCTCGCGGGCGACACCATCTCGCCGTCGGTCGAGTCCATCACCTACAAGGGGCGGCAGATGATCGACGCGTGGAACCAGATAGGGCTCGACTACTCGGTCCTCGGCAACCACGAGTTCGACTTCGGCCCCGCGGTCCTGCGCGAGCGCATGGCGGAGTCGAAGTTCAGGTGGCTCGGCGCCAACGTCATCGACTCCAAGACGGGGAAGACCTTCGGCGACACGCCGCTCTTCGAGGTGCGGGAGATGGGCGGCGTCAAGGTCGGAATCGTCGGGCTCGTGCTGCCCGAGACGAAGACGACTTCGAGCCCCGGCCCCGACGTGGAGTTCCGCGACGTGTGCGAGACGGCCCGCCGAATCATCCCGCAGGTGCGCGCGGCCGGCGCCCAAACCATCGTCGCCCTGACGCACCTGTCCCTGCGCGAAGACAAGCAGCTCGCGCGCTGCGCGCCGGGCTTCGACGTAATCGTCGGCGGCCACGAGCACACGCTCTTGGAATCCTCCGCGGCCGGCGTGCCCATCTTCAAGATGACGGCCGACGCCAGGCAGATGGGGCGCATCGACCTCAACATAGACCCGACGACCGGCAAGGTCGAGTCCATGGACTGGCAGGTCATCAACGTCACGAACGCGACGCCCGACGACCCCGAGTTCTCGGCCGTCACCGACAAGTACGGCGAGAAGATTAAAGAGCTGTCGGTCGTCGTCGGGCGCACGCTGGTCGCGCTCGACGCGCGCAGCGCCACGAGCCGCACCCAGGAGACGAACATCGCCGACTTCACCGCCGACGCCTTCCGCCAGGCGACCGGCGCGGACGTGGCCCTCGTCAACGGCGGCTCGATACGCGCCGACACCATCATCTCGGCGGGCGAGCTGACGCTGCGCGACGTGCTCTCCATCCTCCCCTTCAGCAACGACCTCGTTAAGATCGAAGTCACGGGCGAGACCTTGCGCAAGGCCATCGAGCACGGCGTCAGCCGCACCGCGCCGGGGGCCGAGCCGGGCCGCTTCCCGCAGGTCTCAGGGATGCGCTACTCGTTCGACGCTGCGCTCGCCGCCGGCTCGCGCGTCCGCGAGCTGACCGTGGGGGGCAGGCCACTCGACCCGAAGAGGAAGTACACGCTCGTCACGACGCGCTACGTCGCGGAGGGCGGCGACCAGTACGAGATGCTGAAAGGGCACCCCGACACGCTCCGCTCGAAACTCATCGACTCGGACGTTCTGCGCCGGGCCATCGCCGCCGCGCCGGCCGGCATCTCCCCGCGCACCGACGGCCGCGTCCGGCGCCTCGACGCGCCCGCGAACGAAGCGCCCTGCAAGGCTCAGCCGGCCCCGGCCGCGGCGGCGCCGGCAGGCTGTTAAGACTTATGTTCGACGACGAAGAAGTCGGTCAGCGCGAGGGGAGGCGCCGGGCGGCCGAGCTGTTCCGCCGCGCCTACGAGGCGCAGCAGGGCGGCGACTACCGGGAGGCCGCGGAGCTTTACCGCCGCTCGATAGAGAGCTACCCGACGGCCGAGGCCCACACCTTCCTCGGCTGGGTCTACAGCTTCGAGGGGCGCTACCAGGACGCAATAGACGAGTGCCTCGAAGCCATCCGCGTGGACGCGACCTTCGGCAACCCCTACAACGACATCGGCAGCTACCTCATGGCCCAGGGCGACCTCTGGACCTGCGTCCGCTGGTTCCGCCGCGCGCTGGCCGCCCCCCGCTACGAGTCCTACGCCTTCCCACACTTCAACCTCGGCCGCGTCTACGAACAGCGCCACCGCCCCCTCGAAGCCGCCCGCCACTACCAGCACGCCCTCGACGAGCGCCCCGACTTCGCGCAGGCCGCCAAGGCGCTGCGCCGCGTCCAGTCGCGCCTGAACTGAGGCGCGGACGACACGGCAGGGTCATGCCAGTCAGGCGGCCGGCGGCCGGGCTGCCAGTCGTCAGACCTTTGACAACTCTTCCGCCTCCGCCAATAAACCGTTGACACCATGCCTCCGGGGTAATATCTTTCCCCGGCCGCGCTGCTCTTTCTTGCTGACGAGAGCTTGATCGGCCTCACGCACTGGTCGAACTGAACTTCCGCCTCACACACAAGTAAGCACAACATGGCCGAGGATAAACAATTTCAAGTGCTCACGCGGAGGCGGCGCCCGAGTTTTACAAAGAAGGATGTTGAGTCGGCAAAGTACAAAGAACAAATCCGGGCTCTTGAGCGTCAAAACAAGATAGCGGCGTGGAATGATTACATCGGATTCGGCGTCTCCAAATTGTTAGGCACGGCCGGCTTGCTAATAGGTGGACTTGAGGCCCTCGACCCCGCCCTGCTGCCTATTAATTTAATCAAGCCTGAGGTCATCGCGGGCGTGGGGCTGGCGCTGTTGACGGGCAAAAGCATTGTTACCTTGATCGCCAAGGTGGAGAAATCACGCGGAGGCAAATAATGTACTGGGCCGGCTGGTTAGTGGCAATAGTTAGAACTTCGGCGTTGGCGTTTCTGTTGTGGGGAAGTTTCTTCCTGGCAGGTAAGTACTTCTCTTTTTACCAAAGACCATTAAATCAACAAATAATCATCGGAGCGGCCTGCCTCATTCTCTGCTCGGTGGCCTACGCGTATCTAACTAGCTGGTACTATGGTTGGACCTACGAAAAATTCTCGCCCAGATACCACGGCGTCCTTTATGGCGAGCCCCTGCGGCGCGGGACATTTTTCAGGACCGGTGTTACCACCTTTTGTATCATTAGTATCATGGTCGGGATAGTCCTGCTCTACGGCTCGGCGGGGGCGAGTGCCTTCTGCGGGGCGTTTCTATGTTTCACCGGCGCGCAAGTCCTTTTATGGCGGATGGGCGTCAGTCTTGAAATCATCGGCAATACGGCCGTGCCCATAGACCCGCCGCCGGCCGAGGTGAATGAAGGGGAATGAGGGCGCCCCGTGGAAATCGGGAGCGGCCTTTAAGGCTCATAGCATAACTGAGTCGCTCGGCAAAGATTGGAGAGGCGGGGCTCGTCCCGCCTCTAAAGTTTTCAAACAGGTTCTCAGTACAATCCGGGGATGACCTCGCGGGGCGAGCAATACTTCGTCTGCCGGAGGGCCGAGCCGTGGCAGATGGACGAGCTGTGGGCCGAGGGGTGGCGCCACTTCGGCGCGCTGTTCTTTCGTTACCGACGGTGGGAGCACGGCGGGAGAATGTTGACGGTGACGCCGCTCAGGCTGGAGCTTGCGGGCTTCGAGCCGTCGCGCAGCCAGCGGCGCGTGCTCGCGAGGAACAGGGACTTGCGCTGGGAGGTGCGCGCGACTTCGGTTGACGGCGAGAAGCTGGCGATGTTCGAGCGGCACAAGCGGCGCTTCCGCGGCGACGCGCCCGACTCGCTCCACGACTTCCTCTCGCACGAGCCCGCGCGCGTGCCGTGCCCGAACGTCGAGGTCTGCGTCTACTCGGGCGCGAGGCTCGTCGCCGCCAGCTTCCTCGACGTGGGCGAGAGCGCGACCTCGGCCGTCTACGCCATGTTCGAGCCCGACGAGTCGCGCCGCAGCCTCGGCATCCTCACCATGCTCCTCGCCATCGAGTACTCGCGCTCGCGCGGCTGCCGCCACTACTACCCCGGCTACGCCACGCGCGAGCCCTCCGTCTACGACTACAAGAAGAACTTCGCCGGCCTCGAATACTACGACTGGCGCGCGTGGCGCCCGCTCGGGGCCTTGACTGCCGACTAATGTCTCATCAAGCCTTCGATGTAGTCGAGTAGTTCGTCGTCGTTGCGGGGCGGGTGGGGGATGCTGGGGGCCGTCGCGTTCGATGCGCGGCCGTCGGCGAGGAGGCGGCCGATGAGTTCGGTCAGCCGGGCGAGGTCAACGGGCTTGGTGACGTACTCGTCGCAGCCGACGGCGCGGGCCGCCTTCAGGTGCAGCTCGGGGCTGTGGGCGGTGCAGGCGATGACGGGGACGCGGGCCGTCGCCTCGGACTCGCGCAGGCGGTAGACGGCCGAGAGGCCGTCGAGTGTCGGCAAACTCAGGTCCATGAGGACGAGGTCCGGGCGGGCGCGCTCGGCCGCCTCAAGCGCCTCGCGGCCGTCGGCCGCCTCGACCACCTCGTAGCCCTGCCCGCGCAGTTGGAGGGCGAGCATCTGGCGCGTGTCTTCCACGTCTTCGACGACCAGGATGGTGCGGCGGGTGTTGTCCGGTTGAAGCATACGGCACCCCCTCGGGAGAGTAAGTTCGGGCCGTGAGAGGATAAGGGGGGTTAGACGGTGCGGAGTTTATGGGCCTCCGGGCCGCGTGTCAACGCTTTTGTTCGCTGACCGCTTATTACTTTTGAGGGCGAAGAAGTATGTCAGGTCAACGCACTCGTCGATCAATAACCGTGCGCGGTCAGACTGCCGTTTCATTGACACCCCCATACAGGCGATGTAGAGTTTTCGCGGCCCGTACATTTACAGCCCGTCAACGAGCCTTACCTCGTTGACCCGTTTGACCTTTTTCTTCGGTCGCCCGTAAAGGAGCAATGACGTATCGCCTCCTCACCTCACGCTACACTGTGGGACTCCTGATTTAAGTGTCGCCGGAAAGCGCGCGAGGGGGCAGAGAGTATCCTGTCCGCAAACGCAAGCATCAGTCTCACCCGCGGGTGACGACGGCGCTTGCCCATGAACCAACCTTCGCCGCTCGTCTTCCTGCAAGCTCACGCACCTCAGTGCAGGCTCAAGCGGCACAGCGAAAGGAGCCACGACCATGCGTTCAATTTCCCGCCGCACGTGGGCAACCGTTTCCAGTCTCCTTCTCCTCCTGTCACTGGTTCTGATGCCCGGCCTCACGGGCAAAGA
>DATHBF010000246.1:0-2810 GCA_035296285.1 Pyrinomonadaceae bacterium
ACGGACTCGCCGGCTCGGCGGCGCTGACGCTTCTGATTTTGACGGAAGTGGTGCGCGGCGGCTCGCGCGCTCTGGGGCTCACTTACCTGCTCGTCTTCGGCGCCGGCTCCATCGGCGGGATGCTCCTGATGAGCACGCTCATCAGCCTCCCCTTCGTCTTGACGGCTGCGCGCTTCGAGCGCATCAACACGCCCGTCCGCCTCCTCGCCGGCCTCTCCAGCGTCGCCTTCGGCCTCTTCTACGCCTGGCAGACCGGCCGCAGCATTTAATTAAAAAGAGATTGCTTTAAAGAATGAGGCGGCGGTCGCCCGCGCGGCGGGTGACGCGCTCGCGGTCGAAGTATTCGAGCAGCGGGATGGCGTACTTGCGCGAGACGCCGGAGAGGTCTTTGAAGGCCGCCACGTCTATCAGGCGCTCGGTCCCGCCGCGCGCGGCGTAGTCCCGCAGGGCTTCGATTAAGCGGGATAAGGGCTCGCGGTGGAAGAGCAAGTCCTCGCGGACGCGGACGAGCGTGCCCGAGTCGAGCAGCAGTTGCAGCAGCTTCCGCAGGTGTTCGCGCCGCCCGCCGCCGGCCGCGCGCTCGAACGCCTCATCCAACGTCGGAGCCTCAAGCCCCGCCCCCCTGTAGACTTCTTCAAGCCGGTCGCGCACCGCCGCGTCGGCCGGCGACAGCTCAAGGCTGTGGCGGCTCGACCGCACAAGCTCGCGGTCCGAGACGAGCGACCCCTCGGCCTCCGCACGCGTGAGCGCCGCGCGGAACACTTCCGGCGCCGCCCGCGCGAACAGACGCTCGCGCAGCGTCTCGCGCATCAACCCGCGCGACAGCGGCTCGCGCGCGTGGTGCGCCTCGACCTCCTCGACCGCCGCCCTCACCAGACGCGCGAACACGTCACGCCCGACCGACACGCCCTCCGCGTCCGCCACCGCGCCGCCCTCGCGCGCCTCCGCGAGCGCCGCGTCTAAGACTTCATCCCGCCAGCCCGTGCGCGCCGCCGCCTCCGCCCGCCGCAGCCCGCGCTCGCCCGCCGACTCGACGAAGTACGCGAGCCGAGCGGCCCGGCCCGCCCCTTCGAGCGCCGCCAGCCGCTCGCGGGCCGCGACGCGGTCGCGCCCGCGGTGCTTCGCGGCGTGCGCGTCCAGCACCTCGCCGCCCGCAATCGTCTGCTGCGGCGAGTAAGAGCGCATGATGAAGCGGTCGCCCGGCAGCGCGACGACCGGCGCTTCCAGACGAAGCTGCGCCAGGCCCTCCGCGCCCTGCCCTATCTCACCCGACGCTTCGAGCACGAGCACGCGCGCCAGCACCTCCGAAGTCCCCTGATGCACCCTCACGCGCTGGCGCGAGCGCAGCGGCCTCGGCGCGTCCTTCAACACCCGCACGCGCGCGTCCACTATCTGCGTCGGCGCGAGGCGCCCGGCCGGCACGAGCACCATCCCGCGCTCGACCGACCCCGCGTCCACCCCGCCCAGGTTGACGGCCGTCCGCTGCCCCGCCCGCGCCGCCTTCACCGCCGAGCCGTGCACCTGCACGCCGCGCACCCTCACGCGCTGTGGCCCCGGCAGCAGCTCCATCTCCTGCCCCTCGGCCACCTCGCCCGACACGAGCGTCCCCGTCACGACCGCCCCGAAGCCGCGCATCGTGAACGAGCGGTCAACCGGCAGCCGCGCCACCGTCTCCGACGAACGCTCCGGCGCGCCTAAAGAGACTTCGCGCAGGACCCGCTTCAGCTCCTCCAGCCCCTCGCCCGTCCGCGCGCTCGCCCCCACGACCGGCGCGCCTTCGAGGAACGACCCCGCCACGAGTTCTTCGACCTCGGCGCGCACCAGCTCTAACAGCTCCTCGTCCACCGTGTCCGTCTTCGTGACGACGACGAGGCCGGCGCCGACCGACAGCAGTTGACAGATGTCGAAGTGCTCGCGCGTCTGCGGCATCACGCCCTCGTCGGCCGCGACGACGAGCGCGACGGCGTCAATGCCGTGGGCGCCGGCCAGCATGTTCTTCACGAAACGCTCGTGGCCCGGCACGTCCACGAAACCGACGCGCACGTCGCCCAGGTCCAGCTCCGCGAACCCGAGGTCAATCGTGATGCCGCGCCGCTTCTCCTCCGGCAGGCGGTCCGCGTCCACGCCCGTCAGCGCCCGCACCAGGCTCGTCTTCCCGTGGTCAATGTGGCCGGCCGTGCCGACGATGACAGATTTCATATTTGGTGACGGCCGCTTCTCATTGCCACTTGATGACGCGGGCGACGTTCGAGAAGTCGTCGCGCCAGACTTCGAGCTTCCCCCTGCTCTCATCCAAAGGAGTCCAGTTCGCGTCCTGTGCGAGCGCGCCGAGGTCTTCTTCCCGGCGCGCGACGACGACCCACTCCGAGGCGTCTCTCTCTTCCGAGGGATCGTATTCTGTATCAGTGTAGACGCGGGCCACAAGGCCGGCGTCGCGCGCGATGCCGCCGACGACGCGCTCAAGCTCAAGGCTCCGGTTCGAGGTGTGGAAGACGACGAGGCCGCCGGGCGCGAGCTTCGAGAGGTAGAGGTCGAGGGCCTCGCGCGTCAGGAGGTGCGCGGGCACGGCGTCGGAGCTGAAGGCGTCGAGGATGACGAGGCCGTAGGAGGAGTCGGGCGCCTCGCGCAGCCGCAGGCGTGCATCGCCTAAGACGACGCGCGGCGGCGCGGCGGCGCACGCCGTCAGGTAGGTGAACAGGCGCGGGTCGCGCGCGAGGCGGACGACCGAGGGGTCTATCTCGTAGAAGGTCCACGACTCGCCCTCGCGCGCGTAGGCCGCGCTCGCGCCCGTGCCGAGGCCGACGACGGCG
>DATHBF010000247.1:0-3867 GCA_035296285.1 Pyrinomonadaceae bacterium
ACTCGGACCTGCTCGAACTGCTCGACCTCTTCAACGAAGCCGAGGGCGTGAACTTCGCGCCGGAGCGCGTGCGGAGGCTCGGCCTCGACCCCGCGGCCGTCCGCGCCGTCGAGCGCGTGAGCAAACAGCTCGGCCGCGCGCTCAAAAAGGGTGGTGACGACGGGACGATTTCGGGGGCGCGTGAACAGGAGTTGTTGATTTCGATATTGGCGGGCTACCCGGACCGCGTCGCGCGGCGGCGGGCGGCGGCGGGGAAGACGGAGGGGCCGGAGCTGCTTCTGTCGGGAGGCGGGACGGCCGTGCTCGCGCCGGAGAGCGTGGTGCGCAGGGCGGAGTTCCTGGTCGCCGTGGACGCGGAGGAGCGTGACGAGGCGGCGCGCTCGCGCGCGGGCGCGTCGAGGGCCGCGCGGACCACCGTCAGGCTGGCGAGCGCCGTCGAGCCCGAGTGGCTGCTCGACCTCTTCGCCGAGCGCATGCGGGAGACGACCGAGGCGCGCTGGAACGCGCAGCGGGAGCGCGTCGAAGTCGTCGGCCGGATGCTCTACGACCAGCTCGTGATTGACGAGTGGCGGGCCGAGCGCGCGACGGGCGGAGAGGTGACACTCGTGCTGGCGGAGGCGGCGCTCGACGCGGGGCCGCAGGCGTTCGCGGAGCGCGACGACGTGGAGCGTTTCCTCGCGCGCGCGGAGTTCGTCGCCGGCGCGTTCCCCGAGGCGGCGTTGCCCGCGCTCGGCGACGAAGACGTGCGCGCCGCGCTGGCCGCGATGTGCGAGGGGCGCCGGAGTTTTGCGGAGCTGCGGGAGGCGGCGCGCGCGGGCGGGCTGTTGGATGTGCTGCGTCGAAGGCTCACGCCGGAGCAGTCGCGGCTGCTCGCGCAGATGGCGCCCGAGCGCGTGACGCTCGCGGCGGGCCGCGCCGTCAAAGTCCATTACGAGAGGGGCGCCGCGCCTTACGTCGCCTCGCGCCTCCAGGACTTCTTCGGGATGCGCGAGGGGCCGAGAATCGCGGCGGGCCGCGCCCCGCTCGTCCTCCGCCTGCTCGCGCCCAACCAGCGACCCGTCCAGGTGACGACCGACCTCCAGGGCTTCTGGTCGCGCCACTACCCGAGCGTCCGCCGCGAGCTCTCGCGCCGCTACCCGCGCCACGCATGGCCCGAAGACCCGACGCAGAAATAGTCGTCGGCCATCAGTTTTCAGTCAACAGTTCTTCGCCTTTACCGATAACCGATAACGGAAGACTGATAACTGATGACTATCGTTCTAATAAACAATGACTATTGGTTACGACTTGTGGAAGAAGTGAGGAGGCGTGCATTATAATTCTCATGATAGTGATTCCCCATCCTTCAGAAGAAGGAAGTGCAAAGTCAGATGCCTGAGTTACGCGGCAAGCAAGCCACACCCGACGTGAAAGAAGAGTGGAAGCGCGCCTACGCCGTCTACCAGACGGCCCCCGGCGTCCCACACAACAAGAAGCTCGACCGCACGGAGCGCATCAACTTCGTTGCCCAGTCACTGAACCTGACGCGCAAGCAGGCCAAGCGCCGGGTCAAGAACTACGAAGCCTGGCAACGAAACATCAAGAAGGGGCTCCTCGAGGAGGGCTGACCGGCCCTCGCTGAGCACGCCGGAAGCAAGACCCGCAGAGCCTGTGAAGGGCAGGCGGACGCGGCTCTCCTCAGAGTAATCCCTTAGACGAGGCACAAACGAGGAAGCGCCCTGCCGGTGATTCTGCCGCACCGGAAGGGCAAGGGGCTCGCCGCTGCGAGACCCGGCGTCGCCGTGCCCCGCAGACTCCGACATGCAAAGTCTTACGCAGACAGCGGCGGCGAGGGAGACGGACCCGGCGGTCGAGGCCGAGCGGGTCGCGCGCGAGCTGGCCGAGCGCAACGCCGAGCTGACGGCGGTGCAGGACGAGCTGCGCGCCTTCAAGGCCCGCTACGCGCAGGTGGTCGGCGCGCTGCTGTCTGAACTCTCCGAGGTCGAGGCCGAGATACGCCGGGCCGAGGCGCGCTTCGCCGGCTCCGATGAAGATGAGGAGGAGGCCGGCGGGCCTTCCGACTTCTACGCGCAAGCCCCTTCGCAGGGCGGCAAGGCGGGCTTGCGGAAACTCTTCTGGTCGGTCGCGCGCCTCTTCCACCCCGACCACGCCTCGGACGACGCCGAGGCCCGCCGCCGCCACTCCATCATGGCCGAGGCCAGCCGCGCTTACCGCGAGGGCGATGTCGAGAGCCTGAACACGCTGCTCGGCGACGAGCAGTTGCAGTTCTACTGCGCCAGCGCCTCGCGCGAAGACGAGCCCGAAGACCCGGCCGCGCGCCTCCTGAACTTAAAAGAGGAGCTTCGCACCGCCGAGTTCGGCATCAAGCGCGCCCGCCAGGACCGCCTTTATCAACTCATGCTCCGCGCCGCCGAAGAGTCGCGCCAGGGCCGCGACGTGCTCGCCCAGATGGCCGACGAGATTCGGCGCAAGATCAGGAAGGCCCGCAACCGTCTGGTGAACCTCGCTTAAGTATGCCGCCGTCGGGGAAGAGCCGGGGAGGGGTCGGGAGTGGGTCGCGCGAGGGGCGTTTGACGGCGCGGCCGGGCGCGGACGTTTCGGGCGCTCCGGCGGCGGGACTGCAAAGGCTCGGCGGCGAAGGCGGGCGGGCCGGGCTGCTCTACGTGCCGGCCGCGTGCGAGGGCGGGGGGGCCGCGCCGCTCGTCATAATGTTGCACGGCGCCGGGGGCGACGCGCGGCAGGGCGTCTCGCTGCTGCGTGACTTCGCCGACGAGGCCGGGTTCCTGCTGCTGGCTCCGGCGTCGCGCGACGCGACGTGGGACGCGATACGCGGCGAGTTCGGCGAGGACGTTGAGGCGATTGACGGCGCGCTCGCCGAAGTTTTCGCGCGCCACAGGGTTGATGCCGCGCGCGTCGTGGCCGCGGGGTTCTCCGACGGCGCCTCTTACGCGCTCTCGCTCGGGCTCACGAACGGCGACCTCTTCACGCACGTCCTCGCCTTCTCGCCCGGCTTCATGCGGCCCGGCGAGGTGCGCGGCCGTCCCCGTTTGTTCGTCTCGCACGGCACGCGCGACGCGGTGCTGCCCGTCAGTCGTTGCAGCCGCCCGCTCGTCAGTCAGGCGAGGGAGGCGGGCTACGAAGTCGTCTACCGGGAGTTCGACGGGCCGCACGTCGTGCCGCCCGAGGTGGCGCGCGAGGCCGTCGAGTGGTTCAAGGCTTGAGTCCGACTCGGAGGGGGGCTTCGGGATGGAGTGCCGCGCGGGGTGCGGCGCCTGCTGCGTCGCGCCTTCGATCTCGTCGCCGATACCCGGGATGCCTTCGGGCAAGCCGGCCGGAGTCCGCTGCGTGCAGTTGACCGACGACGACCGCTGCCTCCTCTTCGGCCGCCCCGAGCGCCCCGCCGTCTGCCAGAGCCTCCGCCCCTCGGAAGAGATGTGCGGCGCCACGGCCGAAGAAGCCTACGCGAACCTCATCCGCCTCGAACGGGCGACGAGCCGTTAGCGAAGAATGAAGATCATCATCACGGGCGCGCGCGGTCTGGTCGGCGGCGAGCTGGCGCGGCGTTTTTCTGTCGGGCATGAAGTGCTCGCCGTCGGGCGTGCGGAGCTGGACGTGACGGACGCGGGGGCGGTCGGGCGTTTGATGGAAGCCGAGCGGCCGGGGCTCGTCGTCAACTGCGCGGTGCTCGGCGTGGACGAGTGCGAGCGCGAGCCGGCGCGGGCGCGGGCCGTGAACGTCGAAGCCGTGGCCTCGCTCGCCGCGGCGTCGGGGGAGGCGGGGGCGGAGTTCCTGCACTTCAGCACGAATTACGTCTTCGACGGCCGCGCCCGCGGGCGCGCGCGCTACACGCAGGCGGACGAGGCGCGG
>DATHBF010000248.1:0-11033 GCA_035296285.1 Pyrinomonadaceae bacterium
CCTTTGCCCCACTTCTTCCCCGTTATTTCAAAATTAAGCCCTCGCCGCGGCCGGCGGCATGGCGGTTGCCATGGGTGAAAGCACTTCTCCGGTTCGTGGATTCTGAGGGGAGCAACTTTGATGCTAAGAAGAAGCCTCGCATGCTTGTACGCGTTTCTGCTGGCCTCGGCCCTGTGGGGGCCGGCCCTCGCGGCGTCGGCCGACGCCGATGACACGGACACGCGGATGGTTGATGCCAAGGTCGTCGAGGTCAACGACCGGCACATCTCCGTCGTCGCGCGCACGGGCGTCGAGCACGTGATCGCGACCGACGCGGCAGACACGAACGTGACGCGCGAGGGCAAGCGCGTCGCCTTCAAGGACTTGAGGGTGGGAGACTTCGTGACGGTCGAACTCGACGAGCAGAGCCAGCTCAAGTTCGCCCGCCACATTTCGATCTCGGCGCAGGCGGGGGCGACGCTCGCCTCGGCCAAGCCGTAAACCGTTAACTCTTACAGCTTCGCCGCCCTTCAGCGGGCCGGCGTGACTGGGCCGCGCGGCTCCCTCGCACGAAGCCGCGCGGCCTTAGTCTGTTTGGACGGCCTTTCGGCGCAGCCCGCTCATCGCGTGCATGATGGTGCCCGCCGTCAGGAGTTCGACGGCGGGCAGCGTGAAGTGCCTTCGCAGTTCCGGCCCGCCCGGCTCGGTGAAGAAGGCGGCGAGGTCGCCCGGAGAAGTGGAAGACTTTAGAGTCTGTAGTGGACGCGGCCGCGCAGCGCCTCGTCCTCGACGGAGACGTTCTGTAGGCGGAGCGAAACGTCGGCGTTGAGGTCGAGCCCGGCGCGCTCGCCCGCCTCAAGCTTGGCGGTGCCGGCGGCGGCGATCATGGCGGCGTTGTCGGTCGAGAGGTGGCGCGAGGGGAAGTAGGCCGGTATCCGGAGGCGGGCGCACGCCTCGCGCGAGGCCGCGCGCAACGCCTCGTTGCACGCCACGCCGCCGGCCACGACGAGCGTGCGCGGCCGGTGCTCCTCGGCGAGCCGCTCCGTCGTCCCGACGAGCGAGCGGATGACCACGTCCTGAAAGCTCGCCGCCAAATCCTTCACCGCCTGCGAAGGCTCCTCGCCCGCCGCGACCGGGCGCAGCCCGCTCTCCCGCACGTGCTTCGTGACGGCTGTCTTGAGGCCGCTGAAGCTGAAGTCGGGGCGGCCGTCGCCCATGCGCGGCACGCTGAAGTGGACGGCGCGCGGGTCGCCGTCGCGCGCGAGCCTTTCGATAACGGGGCCGCCCGGGTAGCCGAGGCCGAGCATCTTCGCCACCTTGTCGTAAGCCTCGCCGGCCGCGTCGTCGCGCGTGCGCGCCAGCACCTCGTAGCGGCCGGGGCCGGCTACGCGGAAGAGGTTCGTGTGGCCGCCCGAGACGACGAGGGCGAAGGCCGGGTACTCGATGGGCGGGTTGTCGAAGACGACCGAGTAGATGTGCCCCTCGATGTGGTTGACGCCGACAATCGGCTTCTCAAGCGCGAACGCCATCGCCTTCGCGTAGGAGAGCCCGACGAGCAGCGAGCCGACGAGGCCCGGCCCCTGCGTGACTGCGATGCCGTCAATCTCTTCCTTACGCCGGCCCGCGCGCGAGAAAGCCTCCTCGACCACGTCAACGATCTTGTCCAGGTGCTCGCGCGACGCAAGCTCGGGCACGACGCCGCCGAACCGCTTGTGAGTCTCGACCTGCGAGGAGATGACGGACGACACCATCTCGCGGCCGTCGCGCACGAGCGCCGCCGCCGTCTCGTCGCAGGAGCTTTCGATGCCTAATACGAGCATGGCTTAAATCATAAACGGCGCGGCGCCGGGGCGCACGCCCTCACTGCTTCTCGTTGATGACGCACTTCAGGACTTTGGTCCGCGCGGCGATGAGCAGCTCGTTCTTGTCGTTGAAGACGAAGCCGGAGGCGAGCCCCGAGGGCTTGAAGACGGTGATGAAGCGGCCGTCGGAGTCGAAGACCTGGATGCCCTTGATGTCGCTGACGTAGACGCGGCCGCGGCCGTCAACGGCGATGGCCTGCGGGGCGCGGAACTGGCCGGGCTGCTCGCCCGAGCCGCCGAACTTGTTGACGAACTTGCCGTCGGGCGTGAACTTCAGCACCGCGCTGTTGAAGTGGCCGAGCGCGTAGACGTTGCCGAGGCCGTCAACGGCGACGCGCGTGTCCAGCTCGCTCCGGTCGGTCTGGCCGCTGATGGCCTGGCGGAAGACCTTCACTACCTTGCCGGACGAATCGAAGCGCACGATGTCGTCGCGGTTCCTGTACCACGCGGCCACGAGCCCGCCGTCGGCGCCCACCGTCACGTCGTCGAAGCCCCACCCCTCGGGGAAGGGCACCTCGCCGAGCCCCTTGCCCGTCGGCCCCTCGTAGCGGTTTATCTTCCCGTGCTGGGCGATGTAGACGGTGCCGCGGCGGTCGGCCGCCAAGCCGCGCAGAGGCATCTTCGTGTTAGCCATCCACTGGGTGATGAATTTGCCGGTCGAGTCGAAGACCTGGACGCGGCCGCCTGAATACTCGCCGACGTAGATGCGCCCCTCGCCGTCCACGGCGATGCTGCGCGCGTCGGTGAACATCCCCGGCCCGATGCCTTCGCTGCCGAACTCCATGACGGTGGTCGCGAAGCCGGGCGCGGCCGGCGGCTTCGCGGGCACGCCGGGCCTGGTCGGCGGCGCGAGCGTCGAGGGCGGGACCGCCTTAGAGACCGTGTCCGTGACGCCGGAGGCGAGGCGGCTGATGGCGACGATGAGGCCGACCGTGCCGGCGAGGACGACGGCGACGATGATGAGCGCCACCTTCGGGCTGCCCTGCGAGCGGCCCGCGCCGTCGCCGAACTTGACGACGACCTGCGAGTCGTCGCGGCGCCGCAGCGAGTCGGGGCCGACGGCCGTCGTGTGGCAGAAGGGGCAGCGGACGGTGCGCCCGGCCGTCTCCTCGTCGAAGTCTATCGGCGCCGAGCACGAGGGGCATTTAAGGGATTGAATCATCTCTCACCTCTACGAAACTGAGCGGGCATTTTATAACACCTGCGCCGAATAGCTCACTGCTCGGCGACGATTGCCAGGTCCCACGGCTTCAGCGCGAGCGTCTGGCCGCGCGGCGCGGCGGCGCCGGTGAGGAGGTCGGTGCCGGCGGCGTAAGGGTAGGTGAACCGTTGCGGGCCGGCGGAGAAGTTGAGGTAGTAGTGCAGGAGCTGGCCGCGCGAGTTGCGGCCGTGGCGCACGCGGACCGCGTCGGGCAGCTCCGCGTCCGGACCGGAGAGGCCCGCGCCCTTCAGCTCGCCGCTTATGATCTCGCGCTGCAACTCGGACGACAGGAACGTGCCCTCGTAGGTGAGCCAGCCCGCCCCGTGGCGGTTGCGCGTCACGGCCGGGAAGCGCCAGACGGGGTCGTCGTAAGACATCAACACCTCGGCCGTCTCCGGCTCGATGAACTCGGCCCAGACCGAGCCGGTGTTCTTAGCGGTCAGGCGGAAGGGGTCGGGCGTGAGGCGGACGGGCTCGGCCAGGGAGGTGAAGTCCTGATAGCGGAAGCCGGCCGCGGCGCGCAGGGGGCCGGGCGCGGTCACGTCGCGGACGGTGGAGTGCTCGTTCGTGAAGCCGCTCTTGAAGGACAGAAGGACGCGGCCGCCGCCCTTCACGTAATCCGAAAGCCCCGCGAGCACGGCGTCCGACGCGCTGTAGAGCGGCGGCACGAGCACCAGTTTGTAGCGCGCGAGCGCGGCCGTGTCGCCGGCCTGCACGAAGTCCGGCTCGACGTTCAGGCGGTAGAGCGCGTCGTACATCTGGTAGAGCACCGTCATGTAGCTGACATCGTCGCTGAAGGGCATGTACGAGAGCGCGTTGGCCGAGTCGACGCTGACGAGGATGGCGACCTTGTTATCCTTCTTCAAATTCACGAGCTGCGGCCCGAGCCTCTTCAGCTCGGCGCCGATGCGGGAGACTTCCTGGTAGGTGCGGTTGGGTTCGAGGTCGTGGCCGAGGACGCCGCGCCAGTAGGTCTCCTGCCCGTAGTGGAGCGAGTGCCAGTGCCAGTAGGCGAGGAGGTTGGCGCCGGCCGCGAGCTGCGCGTAGGCGGCGAGGCGGAGCTGCCCGGGGTAGTGCGGGTACTGCGTGCGCGAGTCCCAGCCGATGGACTGCGCGTTGGTCTCGGTGACGAAGTAGTTCTGCTGTTTGAGCGAGCGGCCGAGGTCGCCCGTGAACCAGATGGACCAGGGCGTGAGCCGCTTCTGCGTCGCGTAGTAGGGGTTCTCGCTGACCACGTCGAGGTGGCGGGCGATGGCCCACTGGTCGAGGTTGGTGTGGACGCCGCCGCTGAAGTCGTGCGTGACGAACTGGTCGGGGCGCGCGTACTCGCGGACGACGCGGGCCTGCCACGCGAGATAGTTAGTCACGATGTCGTGGTTGAAACGCTCCCATTCGAGCTTGTAGCCGGGGTTGAGGATGCCTTCGGGGCGCGGCAGGTCTTCCCAACGGTCAACGAGCTGGCCCCAGTAGACGAGGCCCCAGATGCGGTTGAGCGTCTCGGTCGTCCTGTACTTTGATTTGAGATGTTCGACGAACTTCGCCCAGACGTGGGGCGTGGCTATCCGAGTCGGCCCCGTCTCGTTGTCTATCTGGTAGCCGATGACGGCGGGGTGGTTTTTAAAGCGGCCCATGATCTCGCGGATGACGCGCTCGGCGTGTTTGAGGAAGGTGGGGTTGAGGAGGTCAACGTTCTGGCGCGGGCCGTAGGCGCCGGGCGTCAGCGAAGAAGGGTAGGTCGGCTCGTAAGGGTCGTAGAGCCTCGGCGCCTTGCCGAAGTGGGTGACGAGCATGGAGGGGTCTTTGCGGGCGAGCCAGGTGGGGACCGAGTAGGTCCGGGTGCCGAGGATGACCTTGATGCCGGCGGCGTGACAGCGGTCGAGCACGCGCTGCATCCACGCGAACTGGAAGTCGCCCTCGCGCGGCTCCCAGGTGCTCCACGTCGACTCGCCGACGCGGACGACCGTGATGCCGGCGCGTTGCATCAGCTCGACATCCTTCTCCAGCCGGTCCGCCGGCATGTATTCGGGGTAGTAGGCGGCGCCGTACAGTATCGTCTCCATCCGCGGCGGCGCGGCGGCGGCCGGCGGGGCGGGGAGGAGAAGGAGCAGCAGGCAGAGCCACTTGGCCAGGTTTCTCAAGGTCTGATTCTCCGTGCGGGTGTCGAATCTGGCGGACGGGAGTTTTTAACACAGAGGGCACGGAGAAAGACAGATTTAAGCTTTGAGGCAGCGCATCTCAAGCCTGCTCGCGCCCGTCAAGTTCTTCGAGGTGGGCCGCGTAGAGGGCGCGGTCGGCCTCCGACATCGAGGTGATGCGCAGGCCGATGGCGTAGCCGCCCGACTCTTCGCCCGACGCGCCGCCGAGGCGGACGTAGTGGGCGGGCGTCACCTCCATGCGCACGGTCGCGCGCGGCAGGTCGAGCGAGAGCAGGAGCGTGCGGCCCTGGTCCACGACGCAGGTGTAGCCGAGGTAGATGGAGGGCGCGAGCAGGCCGACGCCGGCTTCCGAAAGGTCGCGCGTGCGGCACCGCATCTCGTCGCGGGCGAAGAAGAGGTCGCTCTCGTCCTCGGGCAGCGAGAGGGCGCAGCGCAGGTCGGCGTTGAACCTCGGGTGGACACGGCGTTCTATTCCGGACATGGGCGTCGGGTCTCGGCGGTACGGATTCCTTTCAAAAGCGTGGGGCGGGAGGGAGAGGTCTTGAAGATAATCGAGCACGCGGGGGCGGCGCGTCAATCAAAAGTTTCCCGCGCCGGGTCAGCCGGCCTCGTAGAAGCTCAGCGCCGAGTCGCCCTGCTTGAGCACGCGCCAGCGGCGGACGCCGCCGAGCGAGTCGGGCGGGGCGTTCTTGGGGTGGTGCTCGACGATGAGGAGGCCGCCCTCGCGCATGAGCGCGGCGGGGTGCTGGCCGAAGGCGCGCATGACGGGCGCGTAGTCGGAGGCGTAGGGCGGGTCGAAGTAGACGATGTCCCATGCTTCGGCGCCGCCGCGCCAGTCGTGGCCGCCGCCGTTGACGGTCCGCTTCAGGTACTCGGCCGCGTCGCTCTTGACGACTTCGGTCATCTCCTCGGGGACGCCGACGAGGTCGAGGTTGGCTTCTATCAGGCCGCAGAACTTGTGAACGCGCTCGACGAAGGTGACGAAGGATGCGCCGCGCGAGAGGGCTTCGATGCCGACGGCGCCGGAGCCGGCGCAGAGGTCGAGGAAGCGCGTGCCCGAGACGCGCGGCGCGAGCACGTTGAAGAGCGACTCGCGCAGGCGGTCCGAGGTCGGGCGAATCTGCATCCCCGGCGGGCTCTTCAGGACGCGCCCGCGGTAATGTCCCGCGATGATCCTCACGCGGACAAATATAGAACAAAGTCGGCGGCCGGGCTATCGTCATTAAGTCCCTACCCGACTCCGGCTGACTATTTCCTGTCGGTCTCGATTTCGACGACGAGGCTGACTTGTGATTTGACGTTGAGGGAGCCGGCCTCGACGGGCGTGCGGGGCGACATCTTGGCGGTCATGTCGACGGCCGCGCCGTAGCTGGCGACGCGCGGCTGCTCTTCCTCCGGGCCGGGGATGCGCTTGAAGCCGTGCTCCTGCTCTTCGACGACGCGGACGACGCGGCCGCCGAGGGCCTGCGCCATCGCCTCGGCCTTCTGCATCGCCTGTTTGGAAGCCTCGGCCAGCGTGCGGCCGCGGGCGGCGTTGCCTTCGCGCAGGCGGAAGGAGACGCCCTCGACGCTGTTGGCGCCGGCCTGCGTCGCCGCGTCGATGCAAGCGCCGACGTTGTCGAGGTGCGGCGTCGTGACCATCACGCCGTTGCGCGCCTCGTAGCCGACGATGCGCGGCATGCTGCCATGCCAGTTGCGCTGCGGGTCGAGATTGTAGTCGCTCGTCTTGACCTCGGCGCCTTCGCCCGCCGCGGCGCGGACGGCGGCGATGACGGCCTCGGTCTTGGTCGCGTTCTGCCGCTGCGCTTCGAGCGCCCGCGCGTTCTGCGTGACGACGGTGAGGACGATAACGGCCGTGTCGGGCGGCGCCTTCTCCTCGGCCTCGCCCATCACCATCACGCGGGAGCGCACCGCCTGCTCCTTCTTCTCCGCGCACCCGGCGGCGCCGGAGGCCACGGCCGCCGCCGCAAGGAGCGCGGCCAGACGCTTTCTGCTCGGCTTCATCTCTTGCCCTCGCTTTTCGTGTTTATCCTGCTTAGAGTCCCGCCGGGCCGTTTCTGTTCCGAAGCCTGCGGGGTCCAGCCGAGCGTCTTGAGTAATGAGAGGTAGCCGGCGCGCGCCTCCCTGCTCATCTGAAGGATGCGGACGCCGACGAGGTGGCCGGCCCCGGCCTCAAGCTCGGCGTGGCGGACGTACTCGACCTGAATCTCGATGGGGCCGTTGGGGAGCTTCAGGCGGATGCGCATCGAACGGCCCGGGACCGCGAAGTGGTAGCCGCCGACGTTCAGCTCCGGCAGCACGAGGGCCAGCCCCGTCTCGCTCACGTCGCGCGTGTAGCCGTAGATGGCCGTCGGCAGGTTCGAGGGGCGGCCGCCGACGTTGGGCCGCTCGACGCCGACGGTGAGGCGCTCTTCGAGGTGGTACCGCTCGGCCGCCCTCCGGTCGCCGCCGACGCCCGTGCGGAGCGAGTCGAGCAGCCGGGAGAAGAAGTTCGACACGTGAGTTTGTATCCCCTTTGTCAGCCGACGGCCGCCAGCCCGAAGCGCGCGTCGGAGCGAACGCGCTCGATGAGGCGCGAGGTCTCGCGCGTGTGACGGCGGTGAGTGAGGTAGTGCTCGGCCTCGCGCCGGGCCTCTTCGAGAATCTGTATGTCGCGGACGAGGTTGCCGACGCGGAAGGTCGGGACGCCCGACTGGCGCGTGCCCATCACCTCGCCGGGGCCGCGGATCTCCAGGTCCTTCTCGGCGATGCGGAAGCCGTCCGAGCTTTCGGCCATGATGCCGAGCCGCTGCTGCGCCACGGCCGTCTGCCTGTCCGAACTCATGAGCACGCAGTGCGACTGTTCGGCGCCGCGCCCGACGCGGCCCCGGAGCTGATGAAGCTGTGAGAGCCCGAAACGCTCCGAGTGCTCGACGACCATGACGGAGGCGTTCGGCACGTCAACGCCGACCTCGACGACCGTCGTCGCCACGAGCACCTGAACCTCGCCCGAGACGAAGCGGCGCATCACCTCCTCCTTCTCCGCCGCCTTCATCTTGCCGTGGAGCAGGCCGACCGTGAAGTGCGGGAAGACGCGGTCGCGCAGGTGCTCGAACATCCGCGTCGCGTCCTTCAGGTCCATCTTCTCCGACTCTTCAACTAAGGGGTAGACGACGTAGACCTGCCGGCCGGCCCTCACCTCGCGCTCTATCCCGCGGTAGACGCCCGCCCGCTTGTCCTCGCCGACGACGACCGTCTTGATGGGAGTGCGGCCCGGCGGCAGTTCGTCTATGACGGACACGTCGAGGTCGCCGTAGACGGTCATGGCGAGCGAGCGCGGGATGGGCGTGGCCGTCATGACGAGCACGTCGGGGTTGAAGCCGCGCTCGCGCAGCGTCGCGCGCTGGAGGACGCCGAAGCGGTGCTGCTCGTCTATGACGACGAGGCCGAGGCGCTCGAAGGCGACCGACTCCTGGATGAGCGCGTGCGTGCCGATGCAGGCGTGAATCTCGCCGCGCGAGAGGTCGGCGTGCAGGCGGCGCTTCTCGGCCGCCTTGAGCGAGCCGACCAGAAGCTCGACGCGGAAGGGCGTCCGGGCCAGCATTCTTTTTATGTTCCGCGCGTGCTGTTCGGCGAGGATTTCAGTCGGGACCATGAGGGCGGCCTGGTAGCCGTTCTCCATCGCGGCCAGCATGGCGACGAGCGCGACGGCCGTCTTGCCGCTGCCCACGTCGCCCTGCAAGAGCCGGTTCATCGGCACGTCCGACTGCATGTCTTCGAGGATGCGCGTCACGGCCCGCTCCTGCGCCGCCGTCAGGGAGAAGGGGAGGACCGAAAGTATTCGCTCGCGGATGGTGTCGTTGATTTCGATGACGGCGCCCTTCGGCTCCTTGACGCGCTCGCCGCGCCTGAGCGCGATGGCGACGGCGACCCAGAAGAACTCCTCGAAGATGAGGCGGAGGTGGGCGGGGCTGCGCGCGGACTCGTAGTCGGCGAGCGGCGCGTCGTCGGAAGGGAAGTGGATGCGGCGGATGGTCTCGGCGCGCGAGGCGAGTTTCTGTCGCTCGATGAGTTCGGCGGGGAGCGTCTCCTCGAAGGCTTCGTCGCGGAGGCGCGAGAGGACGGCGTGCATCACCTCGCGCAGGCGCTTCGTGCGGAACTCCCCGAGCTTGCGGTAGACGGGCACGCGGCGGCCGACGTGGATGGCGGAGAGCGCCGGGTCGGTCGCCTCGTCGAGCGCCGTCTCGTCCGGATTCTCCTCGTCTTCGACGGCGGCGCTCTCATCAACGCTGACGGCGCCGCCGGCCTCCTCACCCTCGGCGATGCGGATGAGGGCGTTCTCGGGAGGCGTGAAGGTGCCGGGCAGCATCTCCAGCTCGTCGGGCTTGTTGAGCCTGAGCGCGAACGTGTTGCGGCGCGCGTCCCACTCCCAACGGCCGAAGGCGATGAAGCGCGCGCCCCGGGCGAAGCGCTGACGGTAGTAGGCGACGACGCGGCCCGCCTGCCTCCCCGAGACGAACCACCAGACGACGACCGGCTTCTGCGTCCGCTCGGGGTCGCCGGCCGTGACCTCGAAGATGTAGAGCGGCGGCGCCTTCGGCCCGCGGTGCTTGCCGACCTGGAAGCCGCCCGCGACGCGCACGTAAAGCTCCAGCGAAGCCTCCGTGCCGTCCCTCAAGTCCGCGATGCGCGCCAGGTTCGAGCGGTCCTCGTAGCGCATCGGCAGGTAGTTGAGCAAATCCTCGACCGTCACCTCCGACGCGTCCCTCTTGTCCGACACGTTCGCCACCGCGAGCGACAGCCGCCGAGCCGTCTGCACGCCGAGCCGCGCGATGCCGTACCCGTGAAGCTCGATGGTGGGAGTTTCGAGCGAGAGGGGAAAGTCGGAAGCCATCGGGCCGGATGATATCACACGGCCGAATCCCTTTAGGGAAGAAGCCCTCCGCGCCGCCTGTTTTGAAAGAGACGCGGAGGGCTCACAGAGGACGTAGAGAAAAGCTTAAGAGGCCGCCGCCCGGACCGAGCAGTGCTGGCGGAAGGCGCCGGTGAGTTCGGAGGCGATCTCGTCGGCGGAGCGGTTCTCGATCTGGTGGCGTTCGAGCATGTAGACGAGCCGGCCCTCCTTGAAGAGCGCGATTTGGGGCGAGGAGGGCGGGTAGGGCGCGAAGTGGGAGCGGGCCGTGGCCGTCGCTTCGATGTCGGCGCCCGCGAAGACCGTGATGGAGCGGTCGGGGCGGGCCTCCGATTGCAGGGCCTTGGCGACGCCGGGCCGCGCCTTGCCGGCCGCGCAGCCGCAGACCGAGTTGACGACGACGAGCAGCGTGCCCTTCGCCTCCCCGAGCGCCTGCTCGACCTGCTCGGGCGTGCGCGTCTCCTCGACGCCGAGCCGCGTCAGGTCTTCGCGCATGGGTTTGATGAGAATTTCGGAATAAGGCATTTCGTCTTCCTCCCTTTCAAAATAGAGTGATGCGGCGCGGCTCCTCGCCGTCGCCTTGAATCTGTACGCGGCGGACCGCCGCCTCGGGCAGCGGGTAGTGGCCCATCCGCTCGGCCCACTCGATGACAATGACGGCGCGCTCGTCAGAAAGCAACTCGTCGAGGTCTACGGCGTGCGCCGCCGCGGCGCCCTCGGCGAGCCGGTAGAGGTCTAGGTGGTAGAGCACGAGCCGCCCTTCGTCGTAGCGGTTGACGAGCGTGAACGAAGGGCTTGAGACCTCCTCGGGGTCAACGCCGAGACCCGACGCCAGACCTTTGACGAAGACCGTCTTGCCCGCGCCGAGCGGCCCGCCGAGCAGCAGTATCTCGCCGCCCGACAGCTTCCCGCCGAGCGCGCGGCCGACCTCGAAAGTCTCGTCC